>NZ_OY782507.1:4132500-4432500 GCF_963677725.1 uncultured Cohaesibacter sp. | reverse complement strand
TCATAGACGCCCTGCCCCAGCAGACGGAACACGTCAGCCACGCCCAGATTCATCTCGTTGTGGGTCGTCACCTGCGGGGTGATTTTGCCATCAGAGGCCTCAGGCAAGGTTTTACCCCAGAATGGCGCTTCATAAGCCTTGTAAAGAGGCAGGCTTGACCAGCTACCAACCACATTGAGTTGCTCGGCTGCTGCCGGTGCAGAAAGGGCCGCGGCTGCGGTGAAGGCGAGTAGAAACTTTTTCATTGGATGCTCCGTGTCTTTCCCCTGAAAGCATGACATTCACCCCCGGAAAGGAAGCGTGATCATGCCATTTTGTTAATCTGGTACCCATCCGGATTGCCCGCTTTGGTGGACCTGCCGAACAGGGTCTGAGTGGTGAATTATTATTGTTTCATTATTGGTATTTCAGCACCGTCCGGTATATCGGTCACCAGCATGTGACCCGGCTTGTGCGCAATACTAAGTGGCAGTTTGGCGGCTCTGATGGCGACCTGCGGCGTGACACCGCAAGCCCAGAAAACAGGGACACAGCCGGGCTGGCTCGGCGCCATGTCACCCCAGTCTGGCTGCATCAAATCCTTGATGCCGATGGCTGCTGGATCGCCGGCATGAAGGGGAGCCCCATGAGCCAGCGGGAACTGCCGACAAATGGCATAAACCTCTTCAACCCGATCTTGCGGGATCATCCGCATGGAGACAACCGTCTCACCGGAAAAAGCCCCTGCAGGCACCGTTTCAATCGACGTCTTGAACATCGGCACGGTTGTGTTGTTGCTAATATGCCAGACATCGATGCCCGCTTCCAGCAGGGCATGTTCAAAGGTGAAGGAACAACCAAGCGCAAAAGTCACCATTTCGTCATCCCATAGCGACGATATGTCATGGGCCTGCTCTGCCAGTTGGCCATCACGATAAATGTTGTAGGCAGGCACATCCGTGCGAATGTCAATATCCAAGCCCGCCGTCTCCAAAAATGGATTGCCGGTGTCAGAGACCGCGATCAAGGGACATGGCTTGGGATTGCGCTGGCAAAAGCGCATGAAGTCAAGCGCATAAGTCTTTGGCAATATCATCAGGTTGGCTTGCAGATATCCCTTCGCCAGACCAGCCGTATGAGCCTGATACTGCCCATCCCGGATGATCTGACGCAAAGCCTGCGGGGCCTTCGATTTCAGCACTTCATAATCAAACATGCAGATTTTCCCTTATTGAAAACCAGCATGCCAAAACCGTTGGAAAAATCAAATCGATATTTTTATCATTCCATGATAGATTATTTTTATCATCTCGATTAATCCGTCCCTCCAACTTGGCAATTTCCCTTGAAAGTCAGAAATATAGACACATTCTACTGGGTCGCGACCTTGGGCAGCTTCCGCTCCGCTTCCAAGCATCTGCATTTGACCCAGCCCGCCGTCTCCGCCCGCATTCAGATTTTGGAACAGGATCTAGGCGTCGAGGTCTTCCAGCGCGATGTGCGTAACGCGACTCTGACGCCCGCAGGGCGCAAGCTCTTCCCCTATGCCGAAAAGCTGATGGCGCTAGACCAGCAGATCCTCGACAGCTTTTCCGAAACAACCCGCATCATCCAGACCATCCGTCTGGGAGCGGCCGAAACCATCGCCTGCAGCTGGTTGCCGGACTTTCTGGCCTATGTCGGCAAAGTCATCCCCGGCATTGCCTTCGAACTGTCGGTCGATACCACAAACAATTTGCGCAATGCGCTTCTGGCGCGTGATGCCGACCTTGCCTTTCTGATGGGGCCAGTGTCCGAGGCAAGCATCAGCAACCAGCCCATTTGTGGCTATGAAATGATTTTTGCTGCCACCAAGGCCATTGCCAGCGAACATGAGCGGTGGCACGTCAGCGATCTCGCCGCCCACCGCCTGCTGACCTTTTCCCGCTCCAGCCGTCCAGGCAAGGAAATCCAGACCCTTCTATCCTCCAGCCACGAAGGGCCGCTCAATATCAGCACCTCAACGTCGATTGGCGCCCTGCGTGAGTTGACATGCGCTGGCTATGGCATCTGCGCGCTGCCGAAAATCATTGTCCATGACGAATTGAAAGACGGCCGTCTGGTGGAATTGAATACCGACGTAATGCTCAAGGATCTCTCTTTCACGGCCTCCTATGTGGAGAGCGCGCCGACCAGAAGCATCGTTGAGACCATCACATCTCATCTCAACGACTATCTCGAAAGTGCCTGACGAGATTGGACTTCATATGGCGAGATTGGACCTCATATGGCGAGATCAGGCCAGATGATAGGAGCAGCTTGCCTTGTCAAAGCCGACAATCTGGCGCCCCGAATGAAAAGCCATTTGCAGTGCGTCACGCACCCGCAAGCGCTCGGCCAGTGCAGCGTCCGGGTCTTCGGCCAACAGGGCATCGATGTCGCGCGGGATTGAGACCTTTTCTGTTGCTACATCTTGCGGAGCAGCTCCTTCGGCTTTCGCCCGCGCCGCGACCCGTTCGCTGTCCAGATACCAGACCGCCATGATCCGGTCGGAGGGCAGCCCCGCATTCATCCCCGGCATCGCACCATAATAATCGACATAATAATCGCGCACCACAGCGCCCAGCACGCCGATATTGAGGCCCGCATTCACCGCCCGCAGGGGATCATAGGTCCAGCGCACTTGGGTCACACCGCGTGCAAGGCACCAGTCACGCTGGAACCATTTCAGCTTTGCCCCAAGCCCCACTCCCCGCAAAGTGGGCTTGACCGCCAGCCTGTGAGAATGCTGTAAGCCCGGCGTGACGGTTGGAAAGCCAAGCAGAAAGCCAAGCATCTCATCGCCTCGAAAGGCTCCGGCCACCAGTCCCCCTTCGGACTGCAAGGCCATCAGAATGTCCGCATTGTCCGGCTTCTCCCCCTCCCCCCAGGCTTCAATCTGGAAGGCCTCGGAATGTTGCATCTCGGCAATGCCGGAAAGCTCACGCAGAACAATATCCTCTCCGCTTGCACCATATGTCACGAAGCGATCCTTTCCTTTGACCGGGTGACTGTATCAAGGAAGGCCCAGTCCAGAGACACACCAAGACCCGGCCCATCCATAGGCACCGGCATCAAGCCATCTGTTGCTTCGAGCGGTTCATTGATGATGTCGCGCTTGAAATAGCGGCTGGAGGAAGAGGTATCCCCCGGCTTGGTGAAATTGGGCAGGCTGGCCAGATGGATGTTATGCGCCCGGCCAATGCCGCTCTCCAACATGCCACCACACCAGACCGGAGCACCGAAGGCTTCAGACACATCATGAATGGCTCGTGCCGCCTCATAGCCACCGACCCGCCCGACCTTGATATTGATCACCCGTGCAGCCTCTGACGCCAACGCCTTGCGGCAGTCGGCTGGCGTGCGAATGGATTCATCAAGGCAAATGGCCGTTTCAATCGATCGCTGCACAATCGCGTGGTCGTGAATGTCATCCACCGCCAACGGCTGCTCGATATAATCAAGCTGAAACGCATCCATTGCCCGCAAGATCGCTAGGTCGGCCAACCCATAGGCCGTGTTGGCATCCACCGTCAGCTTGATTGAAGGATATTGCGCCCGCACCGCCTCCAACAAAGCCAGATCATGGCCTTGTGCTATCTTCAGTTTGGTGCGCTTGTAGCCCGCTTCATTGGCAATGGTGATCCGCTCCAAAGTCTCAGGGATTGACGCAATACCAATGGAAACGCCAACCGGCACAGCGTCGCGAATCCCGCCCAAGGCCGCCTTCAATGGCACATCAAGCGCCTTGCACCACAGATCCCAGAAGGCCATTTCCACCACGGCCTTGCTCATCCTGTGCCCCCGCCATGGAGCAAGCAACTGGTTCAGCTCAGCTGGCGAAGAAAAGGCTTTGCCGACAATTTGCGGCAGGATCAGATCTTTCAAAAAGGCCATCGCACCGGGGATCGTCTCTTCCAGATAGTCCGGCAACGGATCCATCACAGCTTCCGCGTAGCCCTCGACCCCGTCTGCCCGCAAGATCAGTAGCGGAAAGACCTTGTCCGTCATCGTCTGGTTCGACACAACGAACGGCGTGATCAAGGGCAAACTGACAATTCGCAATTCAGCCTCAGATATTGTTATGCCCTGAAAATGCGTAGCCATCGATTCCACCTTTTTACACCCGCTTCAGGCCGCAGAAGACGCAACGCGGCGGGCATGTGTTGGAAATGTTGGTCCTTCCCGGCAAGCAACGCCCGCCGGGAAGGCCTGTCATCCGCCAAAGCGGATTATTTCATCGTATAGACATCGATGGAGAAATATTTGTCGTTGATCTTCTGGTAAGTGCCATCAGCGCGGATTTCAGCCAGAGCCTTGTTCAGACGCTCGCGCAGATCATTGTCTTCCTGCCGCACAGCGATACCAACGCCTTCACCGACAAATTTTGGATCGGTAATCGGATCACCAGCGAGCTTGCAGCATTTGCCACCATCGGTCTTTTCAAGGAAATCAAGCAGAGGCAGCATGTCGCCAACCATCACATCAAGACGCCCTGCGGTCATATCCAGATTGGCCTCATCCTGCGTGGGATAAAGTTTCAGTTCCGCATCTGGATAAACTTTGGCAGCAAAGTCGGCCTGCGTGGTGGCAGACTGAGCACCGATCACTTTGCCTTTCATCGATTCAGCGGTGAATTCGGTGATCTTGCTTTCCTTTGGCACCACATGGGTCATTGCTGCCATATAATAAGGATCGGTGAAGGAGACCTTCTTTTTGCGCTCTTCGGTGATGAACATCGAAGCGATAATGAAGTCATATTTCTTGGCGATCAGGCCGGGAATAATACCGTCCCAGTCCTGTCCGACCACTTCACAGTCAGCACCGATCCGCTTGCAAAGCTCAAGACCGATTTCAACGTCAAAGCCCTCAATCTTGCCGTCCGCAGTGGTATAATTGAATGGAGGATAGGCGCCCTCCGTGCCAAGACGCAGGCTTTCGGCGGATGCGCTGGTGGCAAGACCTGCCAGCAGCAGGCCAGCGCTCAATAGTTTCAAAAATTTCGACATAATGTTCCCTTTCGGTGAGGAGGATGAGATCGGACTTTGTCCTGTTTTGTTTGTTATTCGGAAATCGGGACCAGCGGATTGCCCACATGGCCGGTAAAGGCACCATAAAGGCGCGAGACATGATCAAGGCGTTTTTCCGCCTCGTCGCCAAGCGCCAGAAAAATGTCATTGATCATCAGATTGCAGAGCAAAGCCAAGTGAGCGGTTGAATCCCAGAATTGATGGAATTGTGTCGCGACCATAAAGCGCTCATCGCTGAGATCACCTCCCCAGTCGCAAAAATGATCGGTGAACAGGCTGACCGCGATGCCATTTGCCTTGGCCTCACGCGCCAGAACAAATGCCTGTCGCGAATAACGCCGCGCTTCAAAGATCGCCAGACAGCGCTCCCCGTCAGCGGCCAACAGTTCGGCAAAATTACCGTCGGACAGATCGAGCAAATGAACACCGGGTCGGACATAATTGAGCTGATGGGCAAAATAGGCTGCCAAACCGCGCTCGGTCTGAAAGCCAGTGATATAAACCTGCGGGCAGCGGACGAGCCGGTCAACACATCGTTGCCATTCATCACTCCGCGCCATTTCATAGACGGAGACCAGACTGGCCATTTCCGCCTGCAAACCGTCCGACAAGCGCTCTTCGCGCTTGCCCGGAGCCGCGCGCAGGGCATCCAGCCGATCCTTGATCAGCCAGGGCTGGTTGCCAATATCATCCTTGAGGTGATCTTTGAGATCCTTGAGATTGGCATAACCGATGGCCCGGCAAAAACGCCCGATGCTCGCCTCGCTCACCTGAACCTTGTCAGCAAGCGAAGCGGAAGTTTCAAACGGCAAATCCTTGAAACGGGCGAGCATGAAGCGTGCAATCGCGCAATGGGATTTCGACCCCACCTCTGCCGCCTCACTCAACCTTTCATAAAGAGAATTGGTTTTGCTCATCGTTTCCCAATCAGATGCCAACAGGTATTTGCAAGTTTTTCATCATGAAATATATTTTGTCAATATTCTTGCAAAAATGAATCGAGACTGACAGTTCAGAAAAGCCAGCAAATAGCCGCCCACGCCCCGCTCGCAACAACAGACAATCGGGTAACAAACTGAAAAGAAAAAGAAATTCGCCAGAAGCTCGACGGGAAGATTTTCCAATGCCCGAAAAACACAAAAAGCTCCGACCCATCGGGCACGGAGCTTTTTGAATGGTGCGGCCGAGAAGACTCGAACTTCCACGGGAGTTACCCCACAGCGACCTCAACGCTGCGCGTCTACCAATTCCGCCACGGCCGCAAGCCTTGAACGTCGAAGCGATATTCGCCTCGTTGGTGGCGTGTAACTAGCAAATTCATTTTGGCCACACAAGCGATTAAAGGGTCGATCAACAACAAATGTGGAAAGCGTATGACAGAAGGTCATTTCATTGAAATTCCCCAAAGTCTTAACCACCCAAAAGGTGACTCACCCTCTGGTACAGATCGACCTGAATGCTTAAATGGAGGAGATCAGGTTCCCACCCGGTTGATACCGCGCAATGGCCGCCAATCAGCACTGCGATGCAGAACCTTGGTAATCGAAATGCCAACCTTTTCACCACGCAGGATCACCTGCCCCAGCGCAACCGGCGTGCCATTGGCCTTGATGAGGCAATCATCTTCCTCACTGGCATCCAGTTCGATCACAGCCCCACGGCCCATCCGCAACAATTGATGGATGGGAATAGAGGTCGAGCCGAGCTCAACGGAGATATCAATTGCGATGCTATCGAGATTTGGCACGTTTCACCTTTTCCGTGTTTCTCACGGATTGACCATGTCGGACATTAACAAAGTCTTGTCGCTTATGGTAAATGAAACCTTAACAAGCGACAGACAATTGCCTATCGACGCATCTTGACCACAGATCGAAGCCAAATGACCAACAACCATATAGACCGCACAGACATTCTGACCAAACCCGACACCCCACAACCGATGGCGTCAAAGACCGGAGATGCCGTTGAATGGCTGATATCTGACCGGCAAGTTCCCTATCCCGAGGCAATTGCCTTCATGGAACAGAGAATCACAGCCATCGCGCGCGGCGAGGCCAAGGAATGTGTCTGGTTGCTTGAACATCCCCCCCTTTATACCGCAGGCACCAGCGCCGATCCGAGTGACCTGGTCGCACCGGATCGATTCGATGTGTTCGAAACCGGACGCGGCGGTCAATATACCTATCACGGCCCCGGTCAACGCATCGCCTATGTCATGCTTGATCTCAAGCGCCGGACGCAAGATGTGCGCCTTTTTGTTGCCAGCCTTGAATCCTGGATCATCAACACCCTTGCAGCCCATAATATCAAGGGTGAGCGGCGGGAAGATCGCGTTGGCGTCTGGGTGGAGCGCCCGGAAAAAGGCCTCGGTGTTGAAGACAAGATTGCCGCCATCGGCATACGCGTCAGAAAATGGGTCACCTTCCACGGCATCAGCCTCAATATCGAGCCAGAACTCGACCACTATAGTGGCATCGTACCATGTGGCATCGCCCAACATGGGGTTACAAGCTTCGTCGATCTGGGCTATCCCCTGACCATGAGCGATGTTGACATGACCTTGCGCGAGGAATTCGAACAACTTTTCGGAGCAACAACCACTTGATCGGCAAAGGTCTGAATTCGTGAGATAATCTTTCAAAGGATCCAATCAGCCCCCGCCCTGTCGATATTAACCACCGCGACGAAAATAAACCCAAGATTGTATTCATTAACGTCTCGTTAAGCTAACCTGCCGCTGCAAAAAGACGATTAGCTTATGAGGCAAGAGAGATGATCCGCACCTCCATCACGGCATTCTTGAGGGATGAAGACGCGTCCGCCGCAATGGAATATATCCTGATCGTGGCGTTCATGAGCGTTGTGTGGCTGTTTATCTGGCAGGAATATATCGCCGAATTGACCCAGATCTATGATCGCCTTGCGCGTGACTTGCGCGAAGTAAAAATCGGATGATTTGAGAAAGGCCCGGTTTTTTCCGGGCTTTTCTTTGCGATTTTCTGTGCGCTTGTCTTTGCACCATCCCCACCTCTGCCTCGGTTGTTGTTGGGTCTGACAAAGGGATGGGCTAACAATGGGTCATCACAGGACAGAATAAGGAAAGCAAGATGCTGCGTCTTGATGCCGCTCGACCGCTGGGACCAATCCAATGGCGCCCCAACCAGATGCCCCTGATCATGGGCATCATCAATGTTACGCCGGATTCCTTTTCCGATGGCGGCCAATTCATCGCGGCCGATGCAGCCCTTGCCCATGCAAAGCAATTGGCAGAAGAAGGCGCTCATATTCTCGACATCGGCGGCGAATCAACCCGTCCTGACGCGACCCCGGTCAATGAAACCGAAGAGTTGGAGCGCGTGCTGCCAGCCATCCGCGCCATCATGAAAGAAGATCTGGGCTGTGCCCTCTCCATTGATACCTACAAGGCCAAGGTCGCAGCCAAGGCACTTGAAGCAGGCGTTCATATCGTCAACGACGTCTGGGGCCTCCAGCGCGAGCCGGACATTGCCAAGGCCGCAGCCGAGCATCAGGCACCGGTCATTATCAATCACTGGGAAACCGAGAAGCAGGCAGGCCTTGGGCTGATCGACCAGATGAAAGCCTTCTTTGATCGCTCCATTGCCATCGCCCTTTCGGCAGGTCTGTGCGATGATCACATCATCCTTGACCCCGGCATTGGCTTTGGCAAGGATCTCGACGACAATCTCACCATTCTCAACGGCCTTGAAAGTCTCATCAGCTGGGGCTATCCAATATTGATCGGCACCTCGCGCAAACGCTTCATCGGTGCGTTGACCGGCCGCCAAGCCCAAGACCGCGTCCATGGCACGCTGGCCTCCAATGTGCTTGCCTTGGCAAAAGGTGCCAGCATCTTCCGTGTGCACGACGTCGCCGCCCACAAGGACGCCCTCAGCGTCGCAAGCGCCATTCTCAACCCTCAAGGGAGATGACCCCATGGATCGCATCATTCTAAGAGATCTGGCCTTCTTTGCCTATCACGGGGTCTATCAGGAAGAGGCCAATCTCGGCCAGCGCTTCTATTTCGACCTTGATTGCTTCCTCGACATTCGCCCAGCTGGTAAAAGCGACGATGATAGTGATACTGTGCGCTATGACCATATTGCAAAGCGTGTCGAGACCATTGTCACCGAACGCCGCTTTCAGCTGATTGAAGCTCTTGCAGAAGCCGTGGCCGAAGACCTGCTTCGGAATATGGGCAAGATAGAGGCCATTCGCGTCAAGGTACGCAAGCCTGAAGCCCCGATCCCGGCCATCGTCAGAGATGTTGCCGTCGAGATCAACCGCACACGCAAGGATTATGATCTATGAATGAGAAAGCCCCCAAAGTCGTAGCTTTCATAAGCCTGGGAGGCAATATTGGCGACACTTCCATAGCCATTGAAGACGCACTGACCGCACTGTCCAGCAAACCAGGCGTCACAGTCACCACACGCTCACGCTTTTATCGCACACCACCATGGGGCAAGACCGATCAGGCGGAATTCGTCAATGCCTGCGCCGGGATCAAGACCACCCTGTCGCCAGAGGCCCTTTTGAAAACCTGTCTGGAGGTGGAATCAAGCATGGGGCGCGTGCGCGAAGAGCGCTGGGGTCCACGGATCATCGATCTCGATATTCTCACCTACGGGGATATCGAGATGAATGACCCGGATCTGATCCTGCCACACCCCTATTTGACGGAGCGGGCCTTCGTTCTGGTGCCTTTGAAAGACATCGCCCCGAGCTTTGAGCTTAACGGCACCGGAATCAATGCCATGCTCGCCAAACTGGACACGACCAACATCGTCGCCATGGACCAGCATTAAGTCTCAGGATTGAGCCCAAACGGACAGACGGGGCTGATCGTTCAGCCCCGCAAACTTTCCAGCACCAAAATTGCCGCATCAAAATCGGCACGGCGGAAGACACGCCGTTTGGTGGCCTCCTCATCCTCGCCCCACATTTCGATATTCCAGTCTTCGTCGACCATTGCCGCAGCCCATGTGGCATCCGCGCTCAAAAAGCCTTTCCAGAAGGCATAAGGCAACAGCGCCGAACCGGTGATCGTCATGATCGTGTGCAGAGCTGCCAGCTCAAATCGATCAAGCCCTTGCCATTGGGCGCGCAAGGCCTGCCCCATTACCGGGCTCTGCTCCACAGCCATAATGCCGGTTGCCTGCACGAAACGGCCCCCAAGTGGCCCCTCGACCCATTTCAGCACTGGCTGCCAGTGCTTTTGTTGCCGATCGACCAGCCGTTCTGGATGGGTTGCCGGGTAACAGATAAAGTCATGAGAGAGATAGGAGACGATCTCGTCAAGCATCGCCTCACGAGCGGCCTCCACCCCATCTATGGTGGAATTGACCAGACGGGTCAGGGGCATGGTCGCAGGGTCAATCCTGTCCGTCTGCGCGTCCCATTCCGCCGCCAGCGCCAAAGCCATCGCCTCACACGGCACACATACCTTATGTTTTGCGGGGCTGCGGATCGGCCGCTCATCGAGCAACACCCGATGACCGCCCTCGTCATCCCGGCCAACCGTCACAGCTTTGTAAAAGCGCTTGGGCAAAGGCGTTTTCATCACTTCCTTTGCCCGCATCATCGGATTGGTGGTGCTATCCTGTTGTCCCGGCACAAAGTCTCCAAACAGCGCCTGAACCGCTTCAGGATCGGAGTTTTTTTCCTTGTCCGACATGCCCATTCCCTCTTCTTGTCCGACCAAAGCCTTCAGAGCGCCCGCAACAGCTGATCAAGCGCGGCATAATCATCCACCAGATGGTGCGCACCGGCTGCCCGCAATTCGGATGCCGGATGGTAGCCCCACGTGACCCCCACTCCGCGCACACCAGCATTGACAGCCATTTCAATATCATAGCTGGTGTCGCCAATCATCACCGTATCCTCAGGCATCACACCGGTCTCGGCGATGGCCTGCAAAATCATGCCCGGATTGGGTTTGGATGGTGCGCGGTCAGCGGTCTGAACGGTGACGAAATGGTCATGCCAGCCAAAGCTGTCAAACAAATGCAGCACCCCGCGATAGGCCTTGCCCGTCGCGATGCCCAAAAGATAGTCGTCTTCCTCGGCCAGCCCCTCGATCACGTCCTTCGCGCCACTATAGAGATGCTCGATCGCTTCGCCGCTTTCGCGTTTTGCAATGACAAAGTCCTTGTAGCTATTGACCAGCAGATCGCGCGCCCCGATCTCGATCCCCGGCGACAGCCGTTCAATCGCCTGTGGCAGAGACAGACCGATGATTGACTGGGTTGCTCCGTCGCCTGGTGGCGGCAAGTCATGCAGCCGGTAAGCGTGATCCATGCCTTCGACAATGGTATGCGCGCTGTCGACGATGGTTCCGTCACAGTCAAAGATAAACAGCTTGAGGCTCATGGAGATGATCCTTCGGCAAAGGGCCCTTGGGAAAGAAGGCTAGACGATCACAAACAGACAGGGAGATTGGGCACTCAACCCTCGTTACCCAATTCATCCTCAATGTCCGGATCATAGCTGGAGACGTCAAATCCGAGCAAGTTCCAGCTCTGCTGCATATGCTGCGGCAATGGCGCGGTCACATCCAGTATGCCGCCTTGCGGATGCGGAATGCGAATCCGTCGCGCATGCAGATGCAGCTTGTTCTGAATACCGCCGGGCAGTTCCCAATTCTCGACATTAAAATATTTCGGATCCCCGATGATCGGACATTCCATATAGGCGGTATGGACACGCAGCTGGTGGGTCCGGCCCGTCACGGGTTTGAGGGTCAACCAGGACAATTTCTGTCCGGACTGCTCCACCACCGAATAATGGGTCACCGCATGTTGTGCGCCGTCATCACCATGGCGGGCAATCCGCATCCGGTCCCCGTCTTCAGCCTGATATTTCGCCACATAGGTCGACACACGCGCCTGCTTGGGCTTGGGCACACCGCGCACCAGAGCCCAATAGGTTTTCTGCGTCGAGCGCTCCCGGAAGGCCTTGGTCAGGGCAGTCGCGACCGAACGCCTGCGCGCAACGACCAAGACACCGGATGTATCCCGGTCGAGGCGATGGACCAGACGCGGCTTCTGGCCATGCTTGTCACGCAGGGATTCCAGCATCCCGTCCACATGGCGGCTCATGCCAGACCCGCCCTGCACGGCCAGACCTGCGGGCTTGTTGAAGACATAAATATCCTTGTCTTCATAAAGCAGGATCGACTTGAGGAAATCCTCGTCCCGGTCATCAACCCGGGGCATGGCCCGCTTCGGTGCGGCATTGGTGGATTTTTCATCGGTCGCCAAAGGTGGAATGCGGACCTGCTGGTCTTTCATGAGGCGCACATTGGTCTTGACGCGCTTGCCGTCCACGCGCACCTGTCCGGTACGCAGCAGCTTCTGCAACTGGCCAAAGGACAGACCCGGATAATGCTCCTTGAACCAGCGGTCCAGACGCATCCCGTCTTCTTCCCCTGTCACGTCTCGAAATTGTATGGTCGCCATTGCCTCTCAGACCCTCTCGTCTATACCAGCGCCCGTGCCACGCTCAGCCCTGCAAAGAGCGCCACAATAGCCCCGGCAAGGGACAATGCAACATAAAAAAGGGCCATACCCATCTGCCCGCGCTCTGTCAGCAGCACGACATCAAGGGAAAAGGTGGAAAAGGTGGTAAAACCGCCCAACAGGCCCGTTGTCAGCAGCAGCCGAACCTCGGTGCTGGCCTGAAAACGCAGCGCCAAAAGCTCAATCAGCAGGCCCATCAGGAAAGACCCCGCAACATTGCAGATCAGCGTGCCGTAGGGAAAACTGCTGCCAAAGGTGCGCAAAGCGATCATACCGACAAGGTGGCGCATGCTGGCACCAGCAGCCCCGCCAAGCGCGACAAGGAGAAAGTGATTCATTTGTTCCGTTCCATTCTTAGACGGGACCAATAGTCCAACCGCTTGCGCAAGTCACGTTCAAAGCCGCGCTCCACCGGTTGATAAAAGCTTTTCCGCCCCATTTCCGTGGGGAAATAGTCCTGACCGGAGAAAGCATCCGGCTCATCATGATCATAGCGATAGCCGTCTCCATAACCTTCAGAGGCCATCAGCTTGGTTGGCGCATTAAGAATATGCTTGGGCGGTGGCAGGGAGCCTTCTTTCTTTGCCGCTTTCATAGCGGCATGATAGGCCAGATAGCCCTTATTCGACTTCGGTGCCGTCGCCAAATAGATTGCCAGTTCCGCCAAGGCATAATGTCCTTCCGGTGCCCCGATCAACTGGAAGGCCTCGCGGCACGCCATCGCCATTACAACCGCATTCGGATCCGCCAGCCCCACATCCTCGGACGCCATAACCGTCATACGTCGCAGGATATAGAGCGGATCTTCCCCGGCATCGAGCATCCGACACATATAGTAAAGTGCCGCATCAGGGTCGGAGCCACGGATTGACTTGTGAAAGGCAGAAATCAGATTGTAATGCCCGTCTGCGGACTTGTCATAGATCGGTGCACGCCGTTGCAGGATGGATCCCAACTGCTCGGCAGAAAAGACTTCACCTTCGTGAGCTGCCCGCCACACTTCCTGCGCCAGCGTCAGAGAAGACCGCCCGTCCCCATCCGCCATCCTGACCAATGCGCCACGCGCCTCGTCATCGAGCGGCAAAGGCTTGCCGAGGGCTTCCTCGGCCCGCACCAGCAACTGACCAATCGCCTCATCATCAAGGCTCTTGAAAGTCAGAACCTGCGACCGGGACAAAAGCGCTGCATTCAGCTCAAAGGACGGATTTTCCGTTGTCGCACCAACCAACACCACCGTGCCATCTTCCATGACAGGCAGAAAACTGTCCTGCTGGGCCTTGTTGAACCGATGGATCTCGTCGACAAACAACAGGGTCGTCTTGCCCATCCTTCGGCGCTCACGAGCTGCTTCAAACACCTTCTTCAGATCTGCGACACCTGAGAAAATCGCCGAAATCTGTTCAAAATGCAGATCCGTCCCGTCGGCCAACAGACGCGCAACGGTGGTCTTTCCGGTCCCCGGCGGCCCCCAGAGGATAAGACAGCCCAGCGAACCGCTCTTCAGCATCCGGGTCAAGGTGCCGTCGTCACCCACCAGATGATCCTGCCCCACCACCTCGGACAAATGCCGGGGCCGCAACAGATCAGCCAGAGGGCGCATCGTTCCCTCTGGCTGATCCTTGTCTTGCTGTCCTGCGGGCGCTGAAACGCCCGCCGTCTCAAACAGATTGCTCACGTCTTGTGCCTAGCCACTGATGGTCGTCTTGATTGTCTGACCATTGCGTTCGATTTCCATCCGCCAGAGGCGGAAATTCTGTCCCGTGAGGATTTCCAGCACCCGAGTGGTGCGGATCACCTCGCCATTCAGCCGGCGGATAATGTCACCCACCCGGACCCCAAGCCGGTCAGCGGTGGAGCCTTGCTCGACTTTGGCCACCACGACCCCTTTAAGACCGGTATCGACGCCCAACTCCTGCGCTACAGCCGGGGAAAGATTGTAAACGGTCGCACCACCAAATGGGGAGTAACCGTCAATCAACACCGCATCGCGTGGCGGACGTTCCGGCGCCTTTGCCGTGCGCACGGTGAGATTTTTCTCTTTCCCATCGCGCAGAATCATCAATTGCACTGTATCCCCCAGATCGACGGTCGCATACCGATATTCAAAGGCATCAGGGCTATCGACATCCTTGCCATTGACCTGCAACAGCAAATCCCCGATCTGGAGCCCCGCTTCTCCAGCCGGGCCATCAGCGTCGAGACCCGTGACCAGCACCCCGCGGGGTCGCTCCAGCCCCAGACCTTCGGCGATGTCAGCCGTGACCATCTGCAGGCTGCCGCCAAACCAGGCCCGTTCCACACCCTTGCCGGAAATTGCCCCTTCGGCCACCAGACGCACCATATTTGCCGGAATGGCAAACCCAATGCCGTTGGAACCGCCGGAGCGCGAGAAGATAGCCGTATTGACGCCAACCAGACGCCCATGCACATCCACCAGAGCGCCACCTGAATTGCCCGGATTGATCGCCGCATCTGTCTGAATGAAGAATTGATAATTGCTAATGCCCACATGGGTCCGCGCCAAGGCCGAGACAATGCCGCTGGTCACAGTCTGGCCCACCCCGAACGGATTGCCAATCGCCAGCACCAAGTCGCCTACCTTCAACTCATCAGAATCAGCAAAGCCAAGGGACGGGAATGTCTGCTTGGCATCCCGAATCTTCAAGATCGCCAGGTCCGTGCGTTCTTCATCAAGAATGATATCCGCATCAAATTCGGTCCGGTCCGCCAGGGCCACCCGCACTTCGGTCGCCCCCTTGATCACGTGGTGGTTGGTAACGATCACCCCGCTTGGATCAACAATCACTCCGGAGCCGAGCGAGCGCTCAACCCGTTCACGAGGCTGACCAAAGCCGTTGCCACCAAAGAAACGCTCAAAGAATGGATCGTCAAAGAAAGGAGAACGTGACCGTTGCTGCACGCGCCGCGTCGCATAGACATTGACCACCGCCGGAGCAGCGGCTTCAACCACCGGCGCAAAGCTGAGTTGCATCTCGCTCTTGCTGGCAGGGACACGATCGACCACAGGGGGCGCAGCCACCGCCTTGGTCATCATGTCGGAGGACATGAAATACTCACTCACGGCGCCGCCCACACCAGCCGCCACAGCAACGACAGTCAATATGGCGAGTTTATTCGATAGGGACATACTGACACCTCTCTTTTCAATCACTTGCTCAACAATGCCCTTGAGGGAACGAGGCTCAAGGGAAACTGGATGTCCGAAAAGCTAGGACCATTAACGGGCAGAACTATGAACGCGCCTGCGCCATCTTTCATTATTGCCAAGAAATAATCAAACAGCAGAGGCGCTTAATGTCCAACTGTCCGCAATTTGTGGATGACACCCATCAATCCCTTGCCACCAAGCATGAGCCAAACCCCGAAGACAAGTTGGATCAACGGAATAATCTGGAATTGGAACAGGCTATCAATATTGGAAAAGTTGGACTCCTTCAAACCATGCACGACGATTGAATAAAGCGGCCATAACAAAGACCGCAAAGCAGTGGCTGCAAAGAAGAGCCCCAAAGCCACAAACAGCGCGAACTGAAAATCCACAGCGGTGATGGTGCTTTCCTCTTCATCTGTGACAGTCGGACCAGGCGTTAAAAAGCACACAACAGCCTTTGGCCAAAAGCACAAAACCAACCCAATGAGCGATTTCAGGACGATAACCACCAGAATCACAGAACCGGAAGCAAGAGGTATGGAGGAATGCCCCATAACAATGGACAAAAGCACCGAAAAGAGCTCGGTAGAACCGGTGAACAGCCAAAAGATACCGATCAAGCGCATGAAGAGCGCCATCATCTGAAGACGTGACACAAAGCCTCTCCTATAAACAGCTTATAGTTGAAACAACAGATATATGCCTGAACAAAAACAAACAAACAAAAAAGGGGTGACCAATGGCCACCCCTTTAAACGCATAAACCAGTGACCAGCTTACGCTGCGTCTTCGGTCTCAACTTCCTGAGTTGGACCAGAATCCTGACCGCGAGCCTCAGGATCACGATCAACAAGCTCGATCACAGCCATTGGCGCATTGTCGCCATAGCGGAAGCCGGCTTTGAGAACGCGGGTATAGCCGCCCTGACGTTCGGTATAACGCTCGCCGAGCACGTCGAACAATTTCTTGACCATATCCTTGTCGCGGATCTGGGAAATTGCCTGACGACGTGCATGAAGATCGCCACGCTTTGCCAGAGTGATGAGTTTGTCTGCAATCGGCTTGAGTTCTTTAGCCTTAGGCAGGGTGGTTACGATTTGCTCATGCTTGATCAAAGCTGCTGCCATGTTGGCGAACATTGCCTTGCGATGAGAAGCTGTGCGATTGAGCTTGCGACCTGATTTGCCGTGGCGCATTGCCCTCTCCTTTTCCTATCCAACGGTATCACACCGTGGGTAACAATTAGTACTGATCTTCGTAGCGCTTGGCGAGATCGTCGATATTTTCAGGCGGCCATGCCTGAACTTCCATACCCAGATGCAATCCCATCTGTGCAAGGACTTCCTTGATCTCGTTAAGCGACTTACGGCCAAAGTTGGGAGTGCGGAGCATTTCCGCTTCCGTTTTCTGGATAAGATCACCGATGTAAACAATGTTGTCGTTTTTCAGGCAGTTTGCGGAACGGACAGACAGTTCCAGCTCGTCCACTTTCTTGAGCAATGCTGGATTGAATGCCAACTCCTGGGTCTGTTCCTGAACAACTTCTTTTTCCGGCTCTTCGAAATTGACGAAGATGGACAGCTGATCCTGAAGAATGCGTGCAGCAAAGGCCACAGCATCATCTGGCTTCACGGAACCATCCGTTTCAATATTCATGATGAGCTTATCATAATCGAGAACCTGACCCTCACGGGTATTCTCGACTTTGTAAGCAACACGCTTAACCGGAGAATAGAGGCTGTCAACCGGGATCAGACCAATCGGAGCATCGTCCGGGCGGTTCTGAGTAGCGGTTACATAACCCTTGCCACTATCGACAGTGAATTCCATGCGAAGCTCGGCACCAACGTCCAGAGTGCAAAGCGGCAGTTCCGGATTCAGGATTTCGACATCGCCGACAACCTGAATATCACCTGCACGCACAACACCTGGGCCTTCCTTGCGGAGAACCATACGCTTCGGGCCCTCACTTTCCATACGTAGCGCGATTTCCTTGACGTTCAGGATCAGATCCGTCACATCTTCGCGAACTCCGGAAATGGAGGAAAATTCATGCAAAACACCGTCAATCTGGATGGCGGTCACTGCTGCCCCTTGCAGGGAAGACAGAAGAACACGACGCAGGGCGTTGCCCAAGGTCATGCCAAAACCACGCTCCAGAGGCTCGGCAACCACTGTGGCGAGACGCAACTCGTCGTCGCCCGGGGTGATTTCGAGCTTGGTTGGCTTGATAAGTTCCTGCCAGTTTTTCTGAATCACGTCTCAACCCTTTCTCGTTCCGGGGAGATACCCCACCTTTTGCTGCTATGGTCCAGCCACAGCCAGCGGCAGGGAACCTGAAATTTATTAGACGCGACGACGCTTGCGCGGACGACAGCCATTGTGCGGAATTGGGGACACATCACGAATGGACGTGATGGTGAAACCAAGTGCCTGGAGGGCACGCAGAGCTGATTCACGACCCGAACCTGGGCCTTTGACTTCAACTTCGAGAGTCTTCATGCCATGCTCGGCAGCTTTTTTACCAGCATCTTCACCAGCCATCTGAGCGGCGAATGGGGTGGACTTACGAGAGCCCTTGAAACCCATCGCACCTGCCGAAGACCAGGAAATGGTATTTCCCTGTGCGTCGGAGATGGTGATCATGGTGTTGTTGAAGGTCGAATTCACATGCGCTACACCGGACGTAATATTCTTACGTTCGCGACGCTTAACGCGCGAGGCATCTTTCGCCATATTCTTTCCTCGATCTCTACACCGCCGTTATACCAGCGGCTCCACCGGACTAACCGTGGATTATTTCTTCTTACCAGCAATCGCCTTCGCAGGACCCTTACGGGTGCGAGCGTTGGTGTGCGTACGCTGACCACGAACAGGCAGACCACGACGGTGGCGCAGGCCACGGTAGCAACCCAGATCCATCAGGCGTTTGATGTTCATGGCGGTTTGACGGCGCAGGTCACCTTCTACAGTGTAACCGGCGTCGATAACTTCGCGCATTTTCAAAACTTCAGCATCGGTGAGGTCGGAAACGCGACGCTCTGGAGCGATGTTGACTTGTTCGGTAATTTCCTTGGCAAATTTAGCACCAATGCCATGGATATACTGAAGCGCGATGATGACGCGCTTGTTCGTCGGAATGTTGACGCCAGCAATACGGGCCACGTCTAATCTCCTTATATGCAGGCAACCTAAAAAAGGCTGGATGCATCTGGGTGAAGCTCCTCCCCATCCTTAGCACCTCATGAGAGGCACTTAATGGCAAGAAACACTTTTGTTGTTTATTGGTTCTGACAATCCAAAAATCATACAGAACGCACAAAATGTGCCCGAAAGCGCAAGGCTTCCGAACACGGAGCCGCATATTATGCGGATAGCGCCGGTTAGTACCGGATTCAGAATGCAAGAGTCAAGCCATCTAACCCACAAAAGGCAGAAAAACTTAACTCAGCACCTTCTTGATCGACTGTGCGACCTGATCAATGTCCTGCATGCCATCAACCGTCTTCAATTCGCCGGTCTTGGTATAGAACTCAATCAGAGGCTCGGTCTGCGCCTTGTAAACGGCAAGACGCTTTTTCAGGGCTTCCGCATTGTCATCGGCACGAACTTCGGCGCTTTCAGACGCGCGCTTTTCGATGCGAGACAACAGGATTCCTTCGTCTACGCGGATCTCGACCACTGCGTCGAGTTCCATATTTTTTTCCTTTAGCAACTCGGTGAGTGCTTCTGCCTGAGCGATCGTGCGTGGGAAGCCATCCAGAATGAACCCGTTGGCGCAATCTGCTTCTTCCACGCGATCGGAAATAATGGAGACGACAATCTCGTCAGAGACCAATTCGCCGCGATCCATGATTTCCTTGGCAGCAAGGCCAACCGGGGTCTTCGCAGCCACTGCGGCACGAAGCATTTCACCGGTGGAAAGCTGCACGATCTTATAATCCTGCACCAGGCGCTCAGCCTGTGTGCCCTTACCTGCCCCCGGAGGTCCAAGCAGAATCAGTCTCATCGACGTTTACCCCTCAACTTCGATTTTTTGACCAGCCCTTCATATTGATGGGCCAGCAGATGTCCCTGGATCTGTGACACAGTGTCCATCGTGACACTGACCACAATCAGCAGGGAAGTCCCGCCGAAGTAGAATGGCACACCCGTTGCCGAAATCAGGAATTCAGGCAGAAGACAAACCAGAACCATATAAATGGCACCCAGAACCGACACACGGGTCAGGATACGGTCAATATATTCTGCAGTTCTCTGCCCTGGTCTGATGCCCGGAATGAAGCCGCCATGCTTCTTCAGATTGTCCGCGGTTTCCTGCGGATTGAACACAATGGCTGTGTAGAAGAAAACGAAGAAGACAATCAAGGCCGCATATAGAATCATATACAGAGGTTGACCATGCCCGAGCAACGCGGTGACAGTATTGAGCCAGTCTGGCCCCTGCCCCGATACAAAGTTGGCAACCGTAATGGGCAGCAGCAACAGCGAAGAGGCAAAGATCGCTGGGATAACACCAGCCGTATTGAGCTTCAGAGGCAAGTGAGAGGTCTCACCCTGGAACATCTGACGCCCGACCTGACGCTTCGGATACTGAATGATCAGACGACGCTGCGCACGCTCCATGAAGACGATGAAGGCAATCACGATGATTGCAACAGCAAGAACGCCCAGAATGACAACGGTGGAAAGCGAACCCTGACGGCCAAGTTCAAGGGTATTGGCAACTGCAGATGGCAGGCCTGCGACAATACCGGAGAAGATGATCAAGGAAATACCGTTACCAATGCCGCGTGCGGTGATCTGCTCGCCAAGCCACATCATGAACATGGTGCCGCCAACCAGCGTCAGCACAGCGGAGAAACGGAAGAACATACCCGGATCCATGACGATGTTCGTCGATCCCTCAAGACCGACGGAAATGCCGTAAGCCTGCAAGGTTGCAAGGACCACAGTACCGTAACGGGTATATTGGTTGATGACCTTTCGGCCGCGCTCCCCATCCTTCTTCAGCGCTTCCAGTGTCGGAGACACGGTGGTCATCAGCTGAATGATAATGGAGGCGGAAATATAAGGCATGATCCCGAGCGCAAAGATCGCCATACGGCCGACCGCGCCACCAGAGAACATGTTGAACAGCCCCAGAATGCCGTTCTGGTTGTTGTTAAAGGCTTGCGCCAGAGCTTCAGGATTGATCCCTGGAAGCGGAATATACGTACCGAGCCGATAAACCAACAAAGCACCCAGCGTGAACCAGATGCGCTTCTTGAGCTCTTCTGCTTTTGCAAAGGCGCCAAAATTGATGTTAGCGGCGAGTTGTTCTGCTGCCGAAGCCATATTCTACTCCGCTTATAGCGCTGATTCGGATCAAGGAGTGATCCGGTAAATATAGGTGCGCCAAAACAAATGTATAGAGCAAGGAGCAGGATGTACCCTGCTCCTTGGCTCTAAACGCAAAAAAGGAGGGCTCGTGCGAGCCCTCTCTCTTATCTTGTTCTTATTCTTCGCCGAGGATCTTGACGGATCCACCTGCTTTTTCAACAGCGGAGATTGCTGCCTTGGAAGCACCTTCGATTTCGAAGGCAACCTTGGCGGACAATTCACCGTCGCTGAGCAGACGGACACCATCACGCAGACGACGAACAATGCCAGCTTCTTTCAAAACGGCAACGGTAACGGTCGCAGAAGCGTCCAGTTTACCTGCATCGATAGCCTGCTGGATGCGACCAACGGATACGGTGTTGAAGTCTTTCGCAAAGATGTTGTTAAAGCCACGCTTTGGAAGACGACGATGCAATGGCATCTGACCGCCTTCAAAGCCCTTGATAGCAACACCAGAGCGAGATTTCTGACCCTTGACACCGCGGCCGCCGGTTTTACCGACACCCGAGCCGATGCCGCGACCAACGCGCTTGCGGTAATGCGTAGCGCCGTCGTTATCGCGAATTTCGTTGAGCTTCATAATACTCTCCCGCCTCTTAGCCTTCATCCACAACGCGGACGAGGTGAGAGACTTTAGCGATCATGCCGCGAACTTCAGGAGTATCCTGAAGCGTACGACGACGATGCAATTTGTTCAGGCCAAGACCGACCAGCGTAGCACGCTGATCTTTTGGCCGACGCAAAGGGCTGCCGATCTGTTCAACAGTAACAGTGCCCTGTTCCTTCTTAGCCATGTCCGGCTCCTCTTCTTTGGGACGAAAGGATCAGCAAACGGCGATTAGCCGTCAGCACGACCTCCGTCAACAACACGACGACGAGCCTGGAGCGTGGACACTTTGAGGCCACGACGAGCAGCAACACCACGTGGGCTGTCTTCTGCTTTCAAGGCATCGAAGGTTGCACGAACCATGTTGTACGGGTTGGAAGTGCCAACAGACTTGGCAACAACGTCCTGCACGCCCAGTGTTTCAAACACTGCACGCATTGGACCACCCGCAATGATACCGGTACCTGGAGGTGCGGCACGCAGCATGACTTTACCAGCGCCGTGGCGACCAGCAACATCATGATGGAGCGTACGACCCTCACGCAGAGGCACGCGGATCATGTTACGCTTGGCTGCGTCAGAAGCTTTACGAATAGCCTCTGGCACTTCGCGCGCCTTACCGTGACCAAAGCCTACACGGCCCTTTTGATCACCAATTACGACGAGCGCAGCAAATCCGAAGCGACGGCCACCTTTAACCACTTTGGCAACGCGGTTGATGTGGACGAGTCGGTCGACGAATTCGCTTTCGCGCTCTTCACGATCAATCTTCTTGTTCATGAGTTTTCTTCTCTCGTCGGAGCGATCGGTTGCCCGAACGGTTAGAAATTCAATCCGCCTTCACGCGCAGCATCTGCGAGTGATTTGATGCGTCCGTGATAGATATATCCACCACGATCAAAGACCACGTCCTTCACGCCGGCTGCCGTTGCGCGTTCCGCAATCAGCTTACCAACTTCCGAAGCGGCGGCTTTGTCCGCGCCGGTCGCAAGCTTCTCGCGCAAATCTTTTTCGATGGAGGAAGCCGCTACGAGTGTAACGCCTTTCTCATCGTCAATGATCTGTGCATAGATGTGCTTGGAAGACCGGTTAACACTCAAACGCGGACGGCCGTTGGCAGTCTTTTTCAGGGCGCGCCGTACACGTGCACGACGGCGCTCAAACTGAGATTGTGCCTTCGCCATAATAAGTTTCCGTTACTTCTTCTTACCTTCCTTGCGGAAGATAAATTCATCACTATACCTAATACCTTTGCCTTTGTAGGGCTCGGGCGGACGATATTTACGGATTTCTGCAGCAACCTGACCCACAACCTGTTTGTCAATGCCGTTCACAGTGATCTCGGTTGGCTTTGGACAAGCAACCGTGATCCCTTCGGGAACTTCATAGAGAACATCGTGTGACAGACCGAGAGCCAACTGAAGATCTTTGCCCTTCAGCTGCGCGCGGTAACCAACGCCGTTGATTTCAAGTTTCTTTTCGAAACCTGCAGAAACACCAGTGAGGATGTTGAGAATCTGGGTGCGGGTCATACCCCACAAAGAGCGTGCAGTTTTGGAATCACTGCGTGGCTCTACCAGAATGCCATCATCCGTCAATTTGGCATCAACGTCATCGCACAGTACAAAAGACAATTCGCCCTTTGGACCTTTCGCTTTGACGGTTTTGCCATCGATCGTTGCAGTAACGCCAGCAGGCACTGCAACAGGCTTTTTACCAATACGTGACATAAGACTAACCTGTCCGGATCTAGAGCAACAAAGTCAGTGTCGCATCAGAAGACGCGACACAGAACCTCACCACCCACATTTTGCTCACGAGCGTCATGATCGGCCATCACCCCTTTAGGAGTGGAGACGATCGACACGCCAAGACCGTTCTGAATGCGCGGAATATTCTTCACAGACGCATACACACGACGGCCAGGCTTGGACACGCGTTGGATTTCACGGATCACCGGTTCTCCATCGAAATATTTCAATTCGATTTCGAGCTCGGACTTACCGCCTTCAAATTCGACGGTGGTGTAGCCGCGGATGTACCCTTCTGAAGCCAAAACGTCAAGTACGCGCTGACGCAATTTGGATGCAGGAGTGGAAACTTTGGTTTTGCTACGCATCTGCGCATTGCGAATGCGGGTCAGCATATCCCCCAAGGGATCGGTCATTGCCATAATACCGCGCTCCTTACCAGCTCGACTTCACCAGGCCAGGGATTTGACCCTCATTGCCCAATTGACGAAGAGAAATACGGGACATCTTCAACTTGCGATAGTAGCCGCGTGGACGGCCAGTAACATCACAACGGTTGCGGATGCGGATGGATGCGGAGTTGCGCGGAAGCTCGGCGAGCTTCAGGCGAGCTTTGAACCGCTCTTCAAGAGACAGAGACTCGTCCTTGGCCATAGCTTTCAGTTTCGCACGCTTTGCAGCATACTTTTCAGCCAGGCGGGCGCGAGCTTTGTTCTTTTCGACAGCGCTCTTTTTAGCCATTACTTTTTCCTCGTACTTTCCGCAGACCTTATCGGCTGAACGGGAAGTTGAATTCGGTCAGAAGTGCACGAGCTTCCTCATCGTTGCTTGTCGTGGTGCAAACGATGATGTCCATGCCCCAAATCTGGTCAACTTTGTCGTATTCGATTTCTGGGAATACGATATGCTCTTTCAGGCCCATGGCATAGTTGCCGTTGCCGTCAAAGCTTTTACCGTTAAGACCACGAAAGTCACGTACGCGAGGCAGTGCAATCGTAATCAGACGATCCAGAAATTCATACATGCGGTCGCCGCGCAGAGTAACCTTCACACCAATCGGCATACCTTCACGAAGTTTAAAGGTAGCAATCGATTTGCGCGCTTTGGTTACGACCGGCTTCTGACCGGCGATGGCTTCCAGATCAGCCAAGGCAGACTTGACTTTTTTGGAATCACCAACCGCTTCACCAACACCAATATTGAGCACGATCTTGTCGAGTTTCGGCATCTTCATAGGATTGCTGAACTCGAATTTTTCCTGCATCTTGGCGCGGATAACGTCTTCATACTGCGTCTTCAGACGCGGAGTGTATGCAGCCTCAGCCATCGATCACATCTCCTGAACGTTTGGCCACGCGCACCTTGGTGCCGTCTTCTTTGACAGTGAAACCAACGCGTGTTGGCTTGCCGTCTTTCGGGTCCGCCAGTGCCAGGTTGGACAGGTGGATCGGGGCTTCTTTATTGATGATGCCGCCTTCCTGAGCCTGCGTCTGACGCTGATGGCGCTTGACCATATTGATACCGCGCACCAGTGCCCGCTCTTCAGCTGGCATTACCTGCACAATTTCACCGCTCTTGCCCTTGTCTTTACCGGCAAGAACAATGACGCGATCACCCTTTTTGAGTTTCGCAGCCATTACAGCACCTCCGGAGCAAGGGAAATGATTTTCATATGGTTGTGAGCACGAAGCTCACGAGGAACCGGGCCGAAGATACGGGTACCGATTGGTTCCTTGTTGTTGTTCACCAGAACAGCTGCACTACGGTCAAAACGGATAACGCTGCCGTCCGGACGACGAATGGCTTTTGCGGTACGAACCACAACTGCCTTCATCACATCGCCCTTCTTAACGCGTCCGCGCGGAATTGCTTCCTTGACAGAGACGACAATGAGGTCGCCGATGCCAGCATATTTCCGTTTGGAGCCGCCGAGCACTTTGATGCACATGACACGACGTGCGCCGGAGTTATCCGCGACGTCAAGGTTTGTTTGCATCTGAATCATGACTGGCCGCCTTTTTTATTGTCCCGATACGCAAAACGCGTCGGGTATACGTCCAATAATCGAAGTGAGTTATGCGGAAGGAAGATCCTTACCGACCACGACCCAACGTTTAGATTTCGAAATAGGGGCAGATTCCTGAATGAAGATCTGATCACCTACTTTGAAGGCATTCCCCTCGTCGTGAGCCTGGTACCGTTTGGAACGACGCACAGTCTTCTTAAGAAGAGGATGCGTAAAACGGCGCTCGACTTTGACAACGACGGTCTTGTCTTGCTTGTCGCTAACGACGAGGCCCTGCAGAATTCTCTTTGGCATCCCGTCTCTCCTATTCTGCTGACGATGCACGCATATCGCGGGCAATGGTCATCAGGCGTGCGATGTCGCGGCGAACTTGCCGTACACGCACTGTGTTTTCCAACTGACCGGTGGCCTGCTGAAAGCGCAGATTGAGCTGCTCTTTCTTCAGTTTTTCCAACTCGTCAGTAATTTGGTCCGACGTCATCGCGCGGACATCTGATGCTTTCATGGGTCTATCCCTTCACACCGTTAGTCGGCGATGCGCTGTACGAAGCGTGTCTTGATAGGCAACTTCGCAGCAGCAAGCCGCATGGCTTCCCGCGCTACATCGAGCGGTACACCATCAATTTCAAACATAATCCGTCCTGGAGCTACGCGAGCAGCCCAGTATTCAGGAGAACCTTTACCTTTACCCATACGGACTTCGGTAGGTTTCTTGGACACTGGCACGTCCGGGAACACACGGATCCAAACACGACCGGCACGCTTCATGTGACGGGTCATAGCACGACGCGCAGCCTCAATTTGGCGAGCGGTGATACGCGCAGGCTCCTGAGCCTTCAGGCCGTAGGCGCCAAAGTTGAGCTCATAGCCCCCTTTGGCATTGCCATGAATACGGCCCTTGTGCTGCTTGCGGTATTTAGTGCGCTTTGGTTGCAGCATTGTTCTTCTCTCTTAACTCAGCTTGTGACCAACATTAAGCAGCAGGCTTGTTGCTACGACGACGCTGACCACCATCTCTGTTGCCACCGTCCGAGCCTTCAGATGCGCGACGTTCAGAGGCCATTGGATCATGTTCCATGATCTCGCCTTTGTAGATCCACACCTTGATGCCGGAGATGCCATAAGCGGTCAAAGCTTCAGCAGTACCATAGTCAATATCAGCGCGCAGGGTATGAAGCGGAACGCGACCTTCACGGTACCATTCGGTACGCGCGATTTCGGCACCACCCAGACGGCCTGCACAGTTGATACGAATACCTTCTGCACCCATCCGCATTGCAGACTGAACCGAACGCTTCATTGCGCGGCGGAAAGCCACACGACGTTCGAGCTGCTGTGCGATGGACTGAGCAACCAGGTTTGCATCACATTCCGGCTTACGAACTTCAACGATGTTGATATGTACGTCGGAATTGGTCAGCTTGCCAACCTGTTTGCGAAGTTTCTCGATGTCGGCGCCTTTTTTGCCGATCACGATGCCCGGACGTGCAGAGTGAATGGTCACCCGGCATTTCTTGTGCGGACGTTCGATCACGATCTTGGAGACGGCGGCCTGCTTCAGTTCTTTTTCGAGCATGCTCCGGATGGCATAATCTTCATGAAGAAGATAACCATACTCACTCTTGTTGGCGTACCAACGAGAATCCCAGGTGCGGTTGATGCCCAGACGAAGACCAATCGGATTTACCTTGTGACCCATCAGGCTGCCTCCTCAACTTCACGAACAACGATCGTCAGGTTGGAGAAAGGCTTGAGGATCTTGCCAACACGACCACGAGCACGTGGCTGCCAGCGTTTCATCACAAGTGCCTTACCAACATAAGCTTCTGCTACGATCAGGCTGTCAACATCCAGTTCATGGTTGTTTTCAGCGTTGGCGATCGCAGATTCCAAACACTTTTTAACATCACGTGCAATGCGCTTTGAGGAGAATGTCAGGTCAGCCAGAGCGGCATCAACCTTCTTCCCGCGAATCATTGCTGCGACAAGGTTCAGCTTCTGCGGAGACGTACGAAGCATGCGGGAGACCGCTTTCGCTTCGTTGTCTTTCAGGACGCGTGCGCGTTTTGCCTTACCCATTATTTCCTCTTCGACTTTTTGTCGGCCCCGTGACCGTAGTAGTTACGGGTCGGAGAAAATTCGCCAAACTTGTGCCCGACCATCTCTTCAGAGACGGAAACAGGTACATGTTTCTGACCGTTATACACACCGAAGGTGAGACCGACGAAGTGCGGAAGGATCGTGGAGCGTCGGCTCCACGTCTTGATCACTTCGTTACGACCAGAGGAGCGAACCTTGTCTGCCTTCTTTAGGAGGTATCCGTCGACAAACGGACCTTTCCAAACAGAACGTGCCATCGGTTAACCCTTATTTCTTGCGCTGATGACGACTACGAACAATAAACTTGTCGGTCGACTTGTTGGAGCGAGTACGCTTGCCTTTGGTAGGTTTACCCCATGGAGACACAGGATGGCGACCACCAGAGGTCCGGCCCTCACCACCACCATGTGGGTGGTCAACCGGGTTCATAACGACACCGCGCACTTCTGGACGTTTACCGAGCCAACGGTTACGACCAGCTTTACCATGATTGATGTTCGAATGTTCCGGGTTGGAAACGGCGCCTACGGTAGCCATACAGCTGCCGAGAACCAGACGGGTTTCACCGGAATTCAAACGAATGATCGCATAACCCGCATCACGTCCGACCAGCTGAGCATATCCACCAGCAGAGCGAGCGATCTGACCACCTTTGCCTGGCTTCATCTCCACATTGTGGATGATGGTACCGACAGGCATGTTGGCCAAAGGCATAGCGTTGCCTGGCTTGATGTCAGCTTTCTGGGAAGCAATCACCTTGTCGCCAGCGCGCAGGCGCTGAGGAGCCAGGATGTATGCCTGCTCGCCATCTTCATAGGTGATGAGAGCAATGAAAGCAGTACGGTTTGGATCATATTCCAGACGCTCCACCGTTCCCAAAACGTCAAACTTCTGACGCTTGAAATCGATGATGCGATAGCTGCGTTTATGACCGCCACCACGACGACGTGCCGTGACGCGACCATAGTTGTTACGACCGCCAGACTTGGTCAAACCCTCGGTGAGTGTTTTGACCGGCTTGCCTTTCCAAAGATCGGAGCGGTCTACAATCACCAACTGACGCTGGCCCGGGCTAGTCGGTTTAAAGGTCTTGAGTGCCATGACTTAAAGCCTATCCACGCGTTCTTTAAAGACCAGTCGTGACGTCGATGGACTGGCCCTCTTCGAGGGTGACAATCGCTTTTTTCACGTCGACCTGCTTACCGATGATGCCTTTGAAGCGTTTCACCTTGCCCTTGCGGACCAGAGTGTTCACACTTTTGACTTTCACCGAAAACAGAGCCTCAACTGCGGCCTTGATTTCTGGTTTAGTCGCATCCTTGGACACGTTGAACACAACCTTGTCGTCTTCTGACTGAATGGTTGCCTTCTCGGTGATCACCGGGCTGCGGATGATATCGTAATGACGAAGGTTGGTCATTTGAACCGTGCCTCCAGAGCATCGACTGCGGCCTTGCTCAGCACCAGAGTGTCGCGACGCAGAACATCAAGAACATTGATACCCTGAACCGGCAGCACATCGATACCGATGATGTTGCGGGCAGCTTTTGCGAAATTGTCGTCCACTTCCTGACCGGAAATGAACAGAGCATTTTCGATGCCCAGACCGGAGATCTGTTTTTTCACAGCTGCCGTCTTTGGCGCCTCCGCCTTCATGTCATCAATAATGATAATGCTATCATTTTTGACTTTGGAAGACAGAGCATGCTTCAGAGCCAGCGCACGAATTTTCTTTGGCAGCTCGATCGCATGAGAGCGAACAACCGGACCAAATGCGCGACCACCACCACGGAACTGCGGCACTTTTTTGTTGCCGTGACGAGCGCCACCGGAACCCTTCTGACGAAGGTATTTCTTGGTGGTGCCCGTGATTTCAGCACGGGTCTTGGTCTTGTGAGTGCCGGCCATTTTCTTCATCTGCTGGTAGCGAACCATGCGGGCAAGAATGTCCGCACGTGGTTCGAGACCGAACACATCTTCAGAAACAGCAACAGAACCGGCATCACCGCCATCAAGGGTTTTGACTTGCAATTCCATTATTCAGCACCCTCCGTAGCAGCTTCTTCAGCAGGAGCTTCAGCGGCACGAACAGCACCAGGAAGCGGAGCCTCGGCCGGACGGGCTTTCTTGACAGCATCCTTGATAAGGATCCAACCGCCCTTGGAACCAGGCACAGCACCCTGTACCAGAACCAGACCACGATCGGCGTCAGTTTTGACGACTTTCAAGTTCTGCGTCGTCACACGGGTTGCACCCATGTGGCCAGCCATTTTCTTGCCCTTGAAGACCTTGCCGGGATCCTGACACTGACCAGTCGAACCGTGAGCACGGTGCGAAAGGGAGTTACCATGGGTCGCACGACCACCACCGAAGTTGTGGCGTTTCATGGCGCCGGCAAAGCCTTTACCAATCGAAGTCCCGATAACATCCACATGCTGACCAGCAACATAGTGATCCGCGGTCAATTCAGCGCCGACATCAATAAGATTGTCTTCGCTGACACGGAATTCAGCAACTTTACGTTTCGGCTCCACCTTGGCAACGGCGAAGTGGCCGCGCATAGGCTGCGAAACATTTTTAACTTTGGCCTTACCTGCACCCAACTGAAGTGCGGTATAGCCGTTTTTCTCAACAGTACGCTGAGCAACAACCTGGCAGTTCTCTACTTTGAGAACGGTTACCGGAACGTGTTCACCGCTCTCGGTATAAATGCGGGTCATTCCCAACTTCTGTGCGATCACACCAGAACGCATGGCTACTCTTGCCTCTCGCTCAATGTTAGAGCTTAATTTCAACGTCCACACCGGCCGCAAGATCAAGCTTCATGAGGGCATCAACCGTCTGTGGGGTCGGGTCAATGATGTCGAGGAGACGCTTGTGCGTACGGATCTCGAACTGCTCACGGCTTTTCTTGTTTACATGCGGCGAACGGTTGACAGTGAACTTCTCGATGTGGGTCGGAAGCGGAACCGGACCACGAACATTGGCGCCTGTGCGCTTAGCTGTGGATACGATTTCTTTTGCCGACGTATCGAGAATGCGATGGTCGAATGCCTTAAGGCGAATTCGAATATTCTGACCGTTCATATTTTCAACCTCAAAAGACTGGGGTGCGAAAAGGGTATTCCCGCACCCCTGCCCTAATGATTACTCGACGATAGCGCCGACGATGCCGGCACCCACGGTACGACCACCTTCGCGGATAGCGAAGCGCAGTTTTTCTTCCATGGCGATCGGCACGATCAGCTCGACATTCATGTTGACGTTATCGCCAGGCATGACCATTTCCACACCCTCATCAAGGGTAACAACACCGGTAACGTCGGTGGTGCGGAAGTAGAACTGCGGACGATAGTTGGTGAAGAATGGGGTATGACGACCGCCTTCTTCTTTCGTCAGAATGTAGGCTTCTGCCTTGAACTTGGTGTGCGGGTTCACAGAACCTGGCTTGCAGAGAACCTGACCACGCTCAACGTCTTCACGCTTGGTACCACGCAGAAGAACACCAACGTTGTCGCCTGCTTCACCGCTATCAAGCAGCTTGCGGAACATTTCAACACCGGTACAGGTGGTTTTCTGGGTGTCCTTGATGCCGACGATTTCGATTTCGTCACCAACATGGACTTTACCACGCTCAACACGACCGGTCACAACCGTACCACGACCGGAGATCGAGAACACGTCTTCGATCGGCAGCAGGAATGGAAGATCAACAGGACGATCTGGCGTTGGGATATAGTCATCAACCGCTGCCATCAGTTCTTTGATGGAATCACGACCGATTTCCGGATCACGGTTTTCAACGGCTGCAAGCGCAGAGCCTTTGATGATCGGAATATCGTCCCCTGGGAACTCGTAGGAGTCCAGAAGTTCACGAACTTCCATTTCAACAAGCTCAAGCAGCTCTTCATCATCAACCTGATCAACTTTGTTCAGGTAAACAACCAGTGCAGGCACACCAACCTGACGGGCAAGAAGAATGTGCTCACGGGTCTGTGGCATTGGACCATCGGCTGCAGAGCAAACCAGGATAGCGCCGTCCATCTGAGCCGCACCGGTGATCATGTTTTTCACATAGTCAGCGTGGCCTGGGCAATCAACGTGCGCATAGTGACGGTTTTCCGTCTCATACTCAACGTGAGCCGTAGAGATCGTGATACCACGCGCACGCTCTTCTGGCGCACCGTCAATCTCGTCATAAGCCTTGGCTGTTGCGCCACCAGTTTCCGCAAGGGTCATGGTGATTGCTGCAGTCAGGGTGGTTTTGCCATGGTCAACGTGACCAATCGTGCCGATGTTTACATGCGGCTTATTACGTTCAAACTTTTCCTTAGCCATAGGAAAGTCTCCATTCTCGAAATTACAAAAAGTGCGACTGTGTGAGGTTTAGGCGTATTTCGACTGAACCTCGTCTGCAACTGCCTGCGGCACTTGTGAGTAGTGATCGAACACCATCGAATACTGCGCGCGACCCTGCGACATGGAACGAAGATTGTTCACATAGCCGAACATGTTCGCCAGCGGCACCATGGCGCTGATAACGGTAACAACACCGCGTGCTTCAGTTCCGGAGATCTGACCACGACGGGAGTTAATGTCGCCGATGATGTCGCCCATATATTCTTCAGGAGTGACAACTTCGACTTTCATCATTGGTTCGAGCAGTTTAGGACCTGCCTTCTGACACCCTTCACGGAAACCGGCACGAGCCGCGATCTCAAAGGCCAGAACGCTGGAGTCAACGTCATGGAAGGCACCGTCGATCAGCTCGACCTTGATGTCTACCATCGGGAAGCCAGCAATCGGACCTGCGGTCATGACAGACTGGATACCTTTTTCAACGCCAGGGATATATTCCTTGGGAATAGCACCACCAACAATCGAAGACTTGAACTCGAAACCAGCACCAGGCTCGTTAGGACCGATAATCATCTTCACGCGACCGAACTGACCGGTACCACCGGACTGTTTCTTATGCGTGTAGTCGACGGTTTCATCACGGCTGATGGTTTCACGGTAGGCAACCTGCGGCGCACCGATATTTGCCTCAACCTTGAATTCGCGCTTCATACGATCAACGAGAATGTCCAGATGAAGCTCACCCATGCCAGCCATGATGGTCTGACCGGATTCTTCATCGGTTTTCACGCGGAAGGACGGATCCTCAGCAGCCAGACGATTGAGCGCGAGGCCCATTTTCTCCTGGTCAGCCTTGGTTTTCGGCTCAACAGCGATCTCGATAACCGGATCAGGGAACTCCATGCGCTCAAGAATGACGGGACGCAGCGGATCACACAGAGTGTCACCCGTGGTGGTGTCCTTCAGACCGGCAATAGCAACGATGTCGCCAGCGCAAGCCTGTTTGATGTCTTCCCGAGAGTTGGAGTGCATCTGAAGCATACGACCAACACGCTCACGTTTCTCTTTCACGGTGTTCAATACAGAAGACCCTGCATCGAGCGTACCGGAATAGATGCGGCAGAAGGTCAGCGAACCAACAAACGGGTCGTTCATGATCTTGAACGCCAGCATGGCAAATGGCTCGTCATCAGAAGCAGGACGCGTGGTTTCTTCTTCCGTTTTGACGTCAATGCCTTTGATGGCATCAATGTCGACTGGGCTAGGAAGATAGTCCACAACGGCATCAAGCAGAGGCTGGACGCCTTTGTTCTTGAATGCAGTACCGCAAAGAATTGGAACGAAGTCGTTAGCGATCGTACCATGACGGATCAGCGACATCAGCTTCTCGACAGAGGGCTCTTCACCTTCGAGGTAAGCTTCCATAGCTTCCTCATCGGCTTCAACAACCGTCTCAACGAGCAGCTCACGATATTCTGCAGCCTGATCTTCAAGCTCAGCAGGGATATCGCCGATTTCGAATTTGGCGCCGAGAGATTCTTCCAGCCAGATGATAGATTTCATCTGAACCAGATCGATCACACCGGTAAATTCGCTCTCAGAACCAATTGGCAACTGCAGGCACAGAGGGGTCGCACCGAGGCGCTCCTTGATCATTTCAACGCAGCGAAAGAAGTCGGCACCAAGCTTGTCCATCTTGTTGACGAAGATCATCCGGGGAACGTTGTATTTGTCAGCCTGACGCCAAACGGTTTCGGTCTGAGGCTCAACACCAGCGTTGGCATCGAGTGCACAGACAGCACCATCGAGCACGCGAAGCGAACGCTCAACTTCAATGGTGAAGTCAACGTGGCCCGGAGTATCGATGATGTTCAGGCGTTTTTCCCGCCAGAAACAGGTGGTAGCAGCGGAGGTAATCGTGATGCCACGTTCCTGCTCCTGCTCCATCCAGTCCATGGTGGCAGCACCATCATGAACTTCGCCAATCTTGTGGCTTTTACCAGTGTAGTAGAGGATACGCTCAGTAGTAGTCGTCTTACCAGCATCAATGTGTGCCATGATGCCGAAGTTACGATAATCCTCAATCTTGTGGCTGCGTGCCATGACTTCGCCCCTAAAGGTTTACCAGCGATAATGCGAGAAGGCACGGTTGGCTTCCGCCATACGGTGCGTATCTTCGCGTTTCTTGACTGCAGAGCCGCGGTTGTTGAAAGCGTCCAGAAGCTCGCCAGACAGGCGATCAATCATGGTGCGTTCGTTACGATTGCGGGCCGCTGCAATGATCCAACGGATAGCCAGGGCCTGTTTGCGCTCTGTACGAACATCAACAGGAACCTGATAAGTCGCACCACCAACGCGGCGGGAGCGAACTTCTACGGCAGGCATCACATTTTCCAGAGCAGTGTGGAACACTTCTACCGGATTCTGTTTCAGCTTACCTTCGACAGCGTCAAGAGCACCGTAAACAATCCGTTCGGAAACAGATTTTTTACCGTCCAGCATGATGCTGTTCATGAATTTGGAAATCACGATATCACCGAACTTAGGATCCGGGTTGATAACGCGTTTTTCTGCACTATGGCGACGTGACATGTGACCAAAACTCCAATAAGCGGCTTATTTAGGCCGCTTCGCGCCATATTTGGAACGACGCTGCTTACGGTCTTTAACTCCCTGGGTATCGAGCACACCGCGAAGGATGTGGTAACGAACACCAGGCAAGTCTTTCACGCGACCGCCGCGGATCATCACAACGGAGTGTTCCTGCAGGTTATGACCCTCACCGGGGATATAACCAATCACTTCAAAACCGTTGGTCAGGCGAACCTTGGCAACCTTACGCAGAGCCGAGTTCGGCTTCTTAGGCGTAGTGGTATAGACGCGCGTACAAACACCCCTCTTCTGGGGGCAGGCCTCCATGGCCGGAACTTTATTACGCTTTACCGGCATTTTGCGCGGCTTGCGAATAAGCTGGTTAATGGTTGGCATTAACGTGTGCCTTTCAGATCTCTCTGAACAATTACATATGCACCGTCCGCACGCGCAAAAGCGCACCATCGCGCGACTCTTGCCGCGAACGGCGCTGTGAAAACCAGAGGATTACGGCGAACCGCAATCATGAGCCAGTCAATCTCAGCTTCATTAAGACGAACATCGTTTAAATGGTCTTGCGTCGAAAACGTGGCGCTTTCGATCATCGAGCACTTACGGCATGTTCGAGAAGTGGCGCGAAACTACTCTGTAGAATGCATTCCGTCAACCCCCTTGATGAAGATTCCAAGAAGCCCGCCTATTGTCGAAATAGGCGGTATTTTTATTGCTTAAATGCGACATAATTCGCAATTTGTGAAAACACGCTCTCACAAATCACGGGAATCTGCCGATTCTTCCCCATATTTGAAAAGGACTCGCGGCAGTCCCGGACGCCGCCCCCGGGACAAAATCATTGAAGATTCTCTGCCCCGACACAGATGCCCGTCATTGATTCCTGACCAGCAAACTGAACAGAGAGAATCCGGAACTGTGCCCATCGACATAACCATCCGTTACATTGAAATAGTAATACATGTCGGGTAGGCCGATCGAAGTCGTGGTCCAGAATTCAGCACCATCCTCAAAAGCGACGGCACCGATTCCGGGGAAGGCGATGGCATCAATCTTGGGGCCGGAGCAACTATCCATGAAGATACCGTCAAACTCTTCCGCAGTCGGCAGCCGCCAACCACTTCCAAGTTTGCTTGCCTGCTGCTTGGCCTGCTCCAGACCCAACGCCAGAGGCTCTCCAACACAGGTGGTCTGTTGATCTGACCACTCCATGCCAAGGGCACAGCGCTTCCACTCCAGCCCCTTGCCCACCTGCAATGCCCTATCAGACTTGAGGACAAACCCATCGCCAGTCGACTGCTGACAGGCTGCAAATGACGGAGACGCAGCCGCAAGGCTGGCGACAAAAACAAAGGACAAGGACTTTACGTTCCCTGTCGGGAAAAATTGACCGAAAAATTTCAATGCTTCACTCCAATTTGGCGTGAGCATGTATCTGACACAATATGGTAAAAGTGGGGCCAGCCACCACACCGTTCACACCAAGTCATGACCTCCCCCAGAGGGGGAGGTTTGAGACGCTTCGCTTGAACCACTAGAAGTGGTTTTGTTAGGTTTCAATAATTGGGCTTGAACATATCGGCATAGTCAGATGCCTTATCCTGCTTCTCTTGATTGCGGATATAGCGTCTGACGACCTCCTCTTGATAGCCCGTTGTTGAGACAAAGTATCCACGCGCCCAAAAGTGATATCCCTTGTAGCGACGTTTCCGGGCATATTTGTTTGCCACGTAAAGCGCCGTTTTCCCTTTCAAGAACCCCACTATATGGGCGACAGAATATTTGGGTGGGATAGAGATCAACATATGAACATGGTCAGGCATCAAATGCCCTTCCTCAATATGGCATCCTTTCTGAGATGCCAGTTTGCTAAATTGATCCCTCAACTCAAGCCGCAAGTCTCCGTAGAGACGCTTGGTGCGGTACTTGGACCCGAAGACCACGTGATATTTGCAGTCCCAGGTGCTGTGTGATAGGTGATTTTTGTCCATAAAACCTCCTCGCTTGATTTCTTAAAACCACGCCAATGGTTCAAGTGAGGAGGTCTCTCAATGAAAATGTAGAACCTGTCCAGTCCTCCACCGGAGGTGGAGGTTTATTGCAGACATAACAAAAAGGGCCACCCTGAAATCAGGGCGGCCCTTTTTTAATCGGAAATGACGCTACCGTTTATTCGGCAGGTTCCACCGGAGTATCGCTGGCGCTGGAGGTCAGCTGCGGGGTCGAAGTCAAAGACTGTGCCCGCTGCTTTTCCTCGAGAATCAAGTCATCGCGGTGGGTGGCAACCCGACGCAGACCCGACATCACGCGACCAGTACCGGCCGGGATCAGACGTCCAACGATCACATTCTCTTTCAGGCCTTCGAGCGTATCGATCTTGCCCTGAACAGAGGCTTCGGTCAGAACGCGCGTGGTTTCCTGGAACGAAGCAGCCGAGATGAAGGAACGGGTCTGCAGAGATGCTTTGGTGATACCCAACAGGACAGGCTTGCCCTTGGCTGGTTCCTTGCCTTCTGCAAGAAGACGTTCATTCTCTTCCGCAAATTCAAGACGATCAACCTGCTCATTATGCAGGAAGTAGCTGTCGCCCTGATCTTCGATCTCAACCTTCTGAAGCATCTGACGCACAATCACTTCGATATGCTTGTCGTTGATGCCCACACCCTGAAGTCGATAGACGTCCTGAATCTCGTTGACGAGATAGTCAGCAAGAGCAGCAACGCCCTTCACCGCCAGAATGTCATGTGGTGCCGGATTGCCATCGAGAATATATTCACCCTTCTCGATCTGGTCACCATCCTGAAGATGGAATGGCCGACCTTTCGGAATCAGATATTCAATTGGCTCGGCACCTTCCTCATGAGGTTCGAGAATGATGCGGCGCTTGTTCTTGTAGTCACGACCAAACCGGATGATGCCATCAACGTCTGCGATAACAGCATGATCCTTAGGACGACGCGCTTCGAACAGCTCGGCAACCCGTGGCAGACCACCGGTAATGTCTTTCGTTTTGGCGCTTTCCATAGGAACACGAGCCAGAACGTCACCGGCAGAAATCTTGGTGCCCGGCTGAACCGACAGAATGGCATCGACCTGCAACAGGTATCGAGCATCACCGCCGCGAGGCAGCGTGCGCAATGCACCATTGGAGTCACGCACGGTGATGGCAGGTTTCAGATCCGCAGAGCGCGGGTTTGAACGCCAGTCAATCACGACACGCTTGGTGATACCGGTTGACTCGTCCGTCGCTTCACTGACCGACAGGCCTTCTGCAACATCTTCAAAGTCAACAACACCATCAACCTCACTGAGAACCGGACGGGTATATGGATCCCATTCGGCCAGACGCTGACCCGGCTTGACCTTGTCACCATCATCCACATGCAGATGCGTACCATAAGCCAGTTTGTTGACGGACCGCTCGTTGCCCTCTTCATCGATGATGATGATAGCGACGTTACGACCAAGAGCAACAAGCTTGCCATCGGAATCGCGCGCCAGATTGCGGTTGCGGATCTGGATGGTGCCTTCGAAGTTCGACTCGATGAAGGAGCTGTCAACCACCTGTGCAGTACCACCGATATGGAAGGTACGCATGGTCAGCTGGGTGCCAGGTTCACCAATCGACTGGGCAGCAATAACACCAACCGCTTCACCGATATTGACTTCGGTGCCGCGCGCAAGGTCACGACCATAACAAGCCGCGCAAACACCGTTGCGGGAGTTACAGGTCAGAACCGAACGAACCTTGATGGACTGCAAACCACAGGTCTCGATTTCTTCCAGATGCTCTTCGGAAATGATCTCGTTTTTAGGAACGATCACTTCACCAGTCTTGGGATTGACAACATCAGCAGCAGCGGTACGGCCACGGGTACGAACACCCAGAGACGCAACGATCTGACCAGCATCGACAATCGCCTGAACATCAAGACCTTCCTCCGAACCACAATCACGCTCGGTGATGATGGAATCCTGAGCAACGTCAACGAGACGGCGGGTCAGGTAACCGGAGTTAGCCGTTTTCAGCGCCGTATCAGCCAGACCCTTACGGGCACCGTGGGTGGAGTTGAAGTACTCCATCACAGTCAGGCCTTCTTTAAAGTTCGAAATGATCGGCGTTTCAATGATCTCACCAGACGGTTTGGCCATCAGACCACGCATACCGGCAAGCTGTTTCATCTGGGCTGGCGAACCACGGGCACCGGAGTGGGCCATCATGTAAACAGAGTTCATCTGTTTCTGGCGACCGGTTTCCTCGTCAAATTCAACCGCCTTAATGCGCTTCATCATTTCATCAGCAACGCGGTCGGTACATTTCGCCCAAGCGTCAACAACCTTGTTGTATTTCTCGCCCTGGGTGATCAGACCATCGTTATATTGCTGTTCGAATTCCTTCGCCATCGTCGAGGTCGTCTCGATGAGCCCCGCCTTGGTGTCCGGAATAACCATGTCATCCATACCGAACGAAATGCCGGCACGGAACGCACGGTTGAAGCCCAGCCCCATGATCTTGTCACAGAAGATGACCGTTTCCTTCTGACCGCAATGGCGGTAGACGGTATAGATCATCTTGGAGATGTCCTTTTTGGTCATCAACTTGTTGCAGACGTCATAGGACACATTGTGGTCGCGTGGCAGCAACTCACCGATCAGCATGCGGCCCGGGGTGGTTTCATGGATCTCGGAGACAGGATTGCCCTGCTCGTCAACCGTCTTGAACCGGCCCTTGACTTTGGCATGCAGCGTAACGGCCTTGGTTTCCAGAGCATGATGCAATTCACCGATATCGGAGAACAACATCCCCTCACCCGGCTCATTTTCATTCATGATCGAGAGATAATACAGACCCAGAACAATATCCTGCGAAGGCACGATGATCGGGTCACCGTTGGCCGGATGCAGAATGTTGTTGGTCGACATCATCAGAACGCGGGCTTCAAGCTGAGCTTCGAGCGACAGCGGCACGTGAACGGCCATCTGGTCGCCGTCAAAGTCGGCGTTGAACGCGGAACAGACAAGCGGATGCAGCTGAATGGCCTTGCCTTCAATCAGGGTCGGCTCGAAAGCCTGAATACCCAAGCGGTGAAGGGTCGGTGCACGGTTCAGCATCACCGGATGCTCGCGGATAACCTCATCAAGGATATCCCAAACTTCTGGCTTGCCCTTCTCGACGAGCTTCTTGGCCTGCTTGACCGTGGTCGAATAGCCCTTTGCATCAAGACGCGAATAGATGAATGGCTTGAACAGTTCCAGCGCCATCTTCTTTGGCAGACCGCACTGATGCAGCTTCAATTCAGGACCCACAACGATAACCGAACGACCAGAATAGTCGACGCGCTTACCAAGCAGGTTCTGACGGAAGCGACCATGCTTACCCTTGAGCATATCGGACAAGGATTTCAGCGGACGCTTGTTGGCACCGGTGATCACACGACCGCGACGGCCGTTATCGAACAATGCATCAACCGATTCCTGCAGCATGCGTTTTTCGTTCCGGATGATGATATCCGGTGCACGCAGCTCCATCAGACGCTTGAGACGGTTGTTACGGTTGATCACACGACGGTAAAGATCGTTCAAGTCAGACGTCGCAAAACGGCCACCATCCAGCGGAACCAGCGGACGCAGGTCCGGTGGGATCACTGGTACGACCGTCATGATCATCCATTCCGGACGGTTGCCGGATTCGATGAAGGCTTCAACGATCTTCAGACGCTTGGCCAACTTGATTGGCTTCAGGGTCGAGGTGCTTTCAGCAATTTCCTGACGCAGCTTCTCGGACAGTTGCTCAAGATCGAGCGACGCCAGAATCTCGCGGATCGCTTCCGCGCCAATCATTGCCGTGAAGGTGTCTTCGCCATACTCGTCCTGAGCAATGACATGTTCTTCTTCGCTCAGCAGCTGATATTCTTTCAGCGGCGTCAGACCCGGCTCAACGACGATGTAATTCTCGAAATAGAGAACGCGCTCAAGATCCTTTAGCGTCATGTCCAGCAACTGGCCAATGCGCGATGGCAGAGACTTAAGGAACCAGATATGAGCAACAGGAGCTGCAAGTTCGATATGGCCCATCCGTTCACGACGCACGCGCGAAAGGGTCACTTCCACACCGCATTTTTCGCAGATGATGCCTTTATATTTCATGCGCTTGTATTTGCCGCACAAGCACTCATAGTCCTTGATTGGGCCAAAGATGCGCGCGCAGAACAGACCATCGCGTTCGGGCTTGAACGTACGATAGTTGATCGTTTCAGGCTTTTTGATCTCGCCAAATGACCAACTGAGAATTTTCTCAGGGCTCGCGATGGAAACGCGGATTTGGTCAAAGGTCTGGGCCTGAGCCTGCGGACTGAAAAGATTCATGACCTCTTGGTTCATGGTGTCTCCTCTTTACGGGTTGACGGACCGCGGTTTTCCTCCGCGATCCGTTCCGAAAAAATTGCCTCGGTTTCTGGGTTCGGGCGCTGCCTATTCAGCAGCGTCCGCAGGCGGCGTGTCATTCGGTTCCAGATCGAGCAGGCGCTGGCTGTCTTCCAACTCCATATTCAGACCAAGAGACCGGATCTCCTTGACAAGGACGTTGAAGCTTTCCGGAATACCGGCTTCGAAGGTGTCATCCCCCCGAACAATGGCTTCATAAACCTTGGTACGACCAGCCACGTCATCCGACTTGACAGTGAGCATTTCCTGCAAGGTGTAGGCCGCTCCGTAAGCTTCCAGAGCCCAGACCTCCATCTCACCGAAGCGCTGACCACCAAACTGGGCCTTACCACCGAGCGGCTGCTGGGTAACGAGGCTGTATGGGCCAATCGAACGACCGTGAATCTTGTCATCGACCAGGTGGTGCAGTTTCAGCATGTAGATGTAGCCAACCGTCACAGGACGGTCAAACTGATCGCCGGTACGGCCATCAAACAGCGTCGACTGACCGGATCCATGCAGACCGGCTCGCTCAAGCATCTCGACAACATCAGGCTCATGGGCCCCATCAAAGACCGGAGTCGCGATGGAAACGCCCTTGCGCAGCTGCTCTGCCATCCGCACAACGCTTTCGTCGTCATGCTCTTTGACATCCAGATTCTTGCCATTGTCATGATAAACATTGTCAAGTTCCAGACGCAGCGGCTCAATGTTGCCGTTCTTCTTGTACTCGTCATACATCTTGCCGATCTTGCGACCCATGCCTGCACAGGCCCAACCCAAATGGGTTTCAAGAATCTGACCGACATTCATGCGCGACGGCACGCCCAGCGGGTTCAGCACGATGTCAACATGGGTGCCGTCTTCAAGATATGGCATATCTTCAATAGGCACGATGCGCGAGACCACACCCTTGTTGCCGTGACGACCAGCCATCTTGTCACCTGGCTGGATCTTACGCTTGATGGCGATGAAGACCTTGGCCATTTTCATGACGCCCGGTGGCAGCTCGTCACCACGCTGCAGCTTCTCAACCTTGTCGATGAAACGCTGCTCGAGGCGCTTGCGGCTATCGTCATACTGATTGCGCAGAGCTTCCACTTCACCCATCAGCTTTTCGTCTTCAGAGGCAAACAGCCACCACTGACTGCGAGGATACTCAGCCATTTCCGCGTGGGTAATGGTGGAGTCCTTCTTGAAGCCTTTTGGACCGGCAGAGCCGACGTGACCGTTGAGCATGTCAGCCAGACGGCCATAGACGTTGCGATCCAGGATCGCCTGCTCATCGTCACGGTCTTTTGCAAGACGTTCGATCTCTTCACGCTCGATGGACATCGCGCGCTCGTCCTTGTCGATGCCGTGACGGTTAAAGACACGAACCTCGACAACAGTACCAAAGGTGCCAGGAGGCATGCGCAACGAAGTGTCACGCACATCAGACGCCTTCTCACCGAAGATGGCGCGCAGAAGTTTTTCTTCCGGCGTCATTGGGCTTTCGCCCTTCGGCGTGATCTTGCCGACAAGAATGTCGCCCGGCTTCACTTCCGCACCAATATAGGTGATGCCTGCCTCGTCGAGATTTTTCAGCGATTCTTCCGAAACGTTCGGAATATCGCGTGTGATCTCTTCAGGGCCAAGCTTGGTATCGCGAGCCATCACTTCAAATTCTTCAATGTGAACCGAAGTGAAGACGTCTTCTTTCACGATACGCTCGGAAAGCAGGATCGAATCCTCGAAGTTGTAACCGTTCCATGGCATGAAGGCCACGAGCACGTTACGACCCAGCGCCAGATCGCCCAGATCAGTCGAAGGACCATCAGCGATGATCTCGGACTTCTGAACAAAGTCACCAACAGAGACCAGCGGACGCTGGTTGATGCAGGTGGACTGGTTGGAACGCTGGAACTTGGCCAGACGATAGATGTCAACGCCAGACTTGCTCGGATCAAGCTCCTCGGTCGCACGGATAACGATACGGGTCGCATCGACCTGATCGACAATACCGGTCCGGGTAGCCGCAATCGCCGCGCCAGAATCCCGTGCCACAATCGGCTCCATACCAGTGCCCACGAAAGGCGCTTCGGCACGAACCAGCGGCACAGCCTGACGCTGCATGTTCGATCCCATCAGGGCGCGGTTGGCGTCATCGTTCTCAAGGAACGGAATGAGCGCTGCTGCGACTGATACGAGCTGTTTTGGCGACACGTCCATGAAATCGACGCGCTCGACCGGCACCATCATCACATCGCCAGCGTGACGACAAATGACGGTTTCATCAACAAAACCACCTTCATCAGACAGTTCGATGTTGGCCTGTGCCACATAGTGCTTTGCCTCTTCCATGGCCGAGAGGTAAACCACCTCGCCGGTCACGCGACCATCCTTCACCTTGCGGTAAGGAGACTCGATGAAGCCATATTTGTTCACACGGGCAAAGGTTGCCAGCGAGTTGATCAGACCGATGTTCGGACCTTCCGGGGTTTCAATCGGACAGATACGACCATAGTGCGTTGGATGCACGTCGCGCACCTCAAAGCCAGCACGCTCACGGGTCAAACCACCTGGGCCCAATGCGGAGAGACGACGCTTATGCGTAATCTCGGACAGCGGGTTGTTCTGGTCCATGAACTGCGACAGCTGCGAAGAGCCGAAGAATTCACGCACAGCAGCCGCTGCCGGCTTGGCATTGATCAGGTCCTGAGGCATGACCGTATCGATCTCGATCGAGGACATCCGTTCCTTGATCGCGCGCTCCATGCGGAGCAGACCGATGCGATACTGGTTCTCCATCAATTCGCCCACAGAACGAACACGACGGTTGCCGAGGTTGTCGATATCGTCGATTTCGCCCTTGCCATCACGCAGATCAAGCAGGGTACGAATAACTTCGACAATGTCTTCCTTGCGCAGAATACGCACGGTGTCTTCGACATCCAGATCCATACGCATATTCATCTTCACGCGACCAACCGCGGACAGATCATAGCGCTCCGGATCGAAGAACAGCGACTGGAACATCGCTTCTGCAGTTTCGATGGTTGGCGGTTCACCAGGACGCATCACGCGGTAGATGTCAAACAGAGCCGATTCACGATCGGAATTCTTGTCAACAGCAAGCGTGTTGCGGATATAGGCACCAACAGTGACGTGGTCGATATTGAGAACCGACACATCCTGGAAATCATTGTCTTTGAGAGTTGCGAGGACTTTCTCGTCAATCTCATCGCCAGCTTCGGCAAAGATTTCGCCAGTGGTGAAGGAAACGGCATCTTCCGCCAGATATTTGCCGTAAAGGTCTTCATCCTCAACCTTGAGGAATCTCAGGCCACCATCAACCAGTTTGCGGATCTGACGGGCGGTCAGTTTTTTACCAGCCTCCAGAACCACTTCACCGGTTTCCGCATCCACCAGTTCACGCTCGGATTTGGACCCTTTCATCTCGTCGCCATTGAAGGCAACGCGCCAGGACCCTTCACTACGCTGGTAGTTTACGGCGTTATAGTAGGTATCGAGAATCTCTTCAGTGTCGAGACCCAACGCGAACAGCAGGCTCGAGACCGGAATCTTGCGACGACGGTCGATACGGGCATAAACGATATCTTTGGCGTCAAACTCGATGTCGAGCCAGGACCCACGATATGGAATGATGCGCGCAGCAAACAGCAGCTTGCCCGAAGAATGGCTTTTGCCCTTGTCATGATCGAAGAAGACGCCCGGAGACCGGTGCATCTGGGAAACGATCACACGCTCGGTGCCATTGACAATGAACGTACCCTTGTCCGTCATGAGCGGCATATCGCCCATATAGACATCCTGTTCCTTGATGTCTTTGACAGACTTGGCGCCGGTGTCTTCATCTACTTCAAAGACGATCAGACGCAGGGTCAGCTTCAGCGGCGCCGAATAGGTCATACCGCGCAGGCGGCATTCCTCGGTGTCGTATTTTGGCGCTTCGAATTCGTAACGCACGAATTCGAGCTGAGCTGTTCCGGAAAAGTCCGTAATAGGGAAAACAGACGAAAAGACCGCCTGAAGACCTTCATCGAAGCGTCCAGAGGCGGGTTCATCTACTTGCAGGAATTGGTCATATGAAGCCTTCTGTACTTCGATAAGATTTGGCATTTCTGCCACTTCTTTAATATGACCAAAGTATTTTCTTAGCTTTTTGCGACCAGAAAACGTCTGAGCCATCGTCGCTCCTCGTCTCGCTCTATGGGCGGTTGGCCAAAAAGCCCGTCACAGGATTGTGCAGGCTCTTGAGAAAAACGCCCATTAAAAAATGGACACCTGATTTTTTGCAAGATCCGGAGAAATGATTCCCCCGGATCTCAACATAAGGATAAACCTTATTTCAGTTCGACGGTAGCGCCGGCAGCTTCGAGCTTTGCTTTGAGCTCTTCTGCTTCTGCTTTGTCTACGCCTTCTTTGACAGCTTTCGGAGCACCTTCTACCAGCTCTTTGGCTTCTTTGAGGCCAAGACCGGTGATGCCACGAACTTCTTTAATGACGTTGATTTTCTTGTCGCCAGCAGCGGCAAGAACAACGTCAAATTCGGTTTTCTCTTCAGCAGCTTCAGCAGCTGGGCCAGCAGCAGCGGCAACAGCAACAGGAGCAGCAGCAGAAACGCCCCACTTCTCTTCAAGCATGGTGGACAGCTCAGCAGCTTCCATAACGGTGAGGGTAGAGAGTTCTTCTACGAGCTTTTCAAGATCAGCCATCGTATTGTTTCCTATTGGTACGAACCTAGATTTCTAATTGTATCGAGAACGGCCTTATGCCGCTTCGTCCTTCTTGGCATATGCGCCGAATACACGCGCGAGCTGTCCGCCCGGAGCCTGCAGAACCTGAGCAATTTTGGTCGCCGGTGCCTGAAGCACACCCACGATTTTGCCGCGCAGTTCATCAAGCGATGGCATGGTTGCAAGTGCATTCACGCCCGCGGTATCGAGTACGGTGGTTCCCATGGCACCGCCCAGAATAACGAGTTTTTCGTTTTTCTTGGCGAATTCAGAGGCCACCTTCGGTGCTGAAACCGGATCGCCAGACGTGGCGATTACAGTCTGACCCGTAAACAGATCAGAAATTGGTTCAGCGTCCGTGCCTTGAAGAGCGAGCTTGACAAGACGGTTCTTGGCAACCTGCACCGTTACACCTGCATCACGCGCTTGACTACGAAGCGCGGTCATTTCGGCGACGGTGAGGCCAGCATAGTGAGCAACGACCACAACTTCCGCGCTGTTCAGCGTTTCGTGCAGGGACGTGACAAGCTCTTGCTTTTCCGCTCTATCCAATGCCTTCTCTCCAGTTACCGACCCTTGTTCGAAACAAAAGTCGGAGGTTACACTTGACCAGATCACACCTATCGAACACGGTAAGGAGACCTGGCGCGAAGGGACCTGTCCTCCTTGCCGCCCCGACAAGCGAGGATGGCAAGCATAGGTTCGAACCAACAGACAAAATCCTTTGTCTTATCAGTCCACCCCATCTGTGCAGGATATTAAGCTTCACACCGAAGTGATCCGCCCCCGCAGTCTTGGACAGGCGTCTGACAGGGCCATCTAGCGACCACAACCAGACATCCCCCCGATCAGAATCGGAGGGAATCGAGTTTGACTTCTAATCGGTTTATTCGACAGAAGCAAGATCTACGCGTACACCTGGCCCCATTGTAGAGGACAGGGACATCTTTTTCATGTAGGTGCCTTTGGCGCCCGATGGCTTTGCCTTGGAAACCGCAGCAACAAATGCCTTGATGTTATCAACAATGGCAGCTTCATCGAAGCTTACTTTGCCAACACCGCCATGAATGATACCGGCTTTCTCAACGCGGAATTCAACGGAACCACCTTTGGAATCCTTCACAGCCTGAGCAACGTCAGGCGTAACGGTTCCAACTTTCGGGTTCGGCATCATGCCACGTGGGCCGAGTACTTTACCAAGACGACCAACCAGAGGCATCATGTCAGGGGTTGCAATGCAGCGATCAAAGTTGATCTTGCCGCCCTGCACTTCCTGCACGAGCTCTTCAGCGCCTACGATATCAGCACCAGCGGCCTTTGCTTCTTCGGCTTTGTCGCCACGAGCAAAAACAGCAACCTTGACGGTTTTACCGGTGCCAGCAGGCAGCTGGCAAACACCACGGACCATCTGGTCAGCATGGCGAGGGTCGACACCGAGGTTGAGAGAAATCTCAACAGTCTCGTCGAACTTGGCACATGCGGCATCCTTGATGACCTTGACCGCTTCCTCAAGAGAGTAAGTGGCGTTGGCGTCGATTTTTTCGCGCGCAGCGCGAACACGTTTACCTAGTTTAGCCATATCGGATTACCCCACGACCTCAAAGCCCATCGCGCGGGCGGTGCCTTCAATCTGCAACATCGCAGCTTCGATGTCGTTGGCGTTCAGGTCCTTCATTTTCGCTTCCGCGATTTCCTTGACCTGTGCTTTGGTGACCTTGCCACCAACATCACGACCCGGAGCAGAAGAACCCTTCTGTACCTTCGCAGCTTTCTTCAAGAAGTAAGACGCAGGAGACGTCTTCATTTCGAAGGTGAAGGATTTATCCTGGAAAATGGTAATGATAACCGGAATCGGCGCGTTCTTTTCCAATTCCTGGGTCTTGGCGTTAAACGCCTTACAGAATTCCATGATGTTCAGGCCGCGCTGACCGAGAGCAGGACCGATTGGTGGCGACGGGTTAGCCGCACCGGCAGGCACCTGGAGCTTCAGGTAGCCTTGAATCTTCTTTGCCATAGTATCTTTCCCCTACATCCGAAGATGTATGCGTTAGACATGAGAAAGGCGCGCGGTTGGATGGGCTGTTTGGCAAACAGACCAATCTCCCGCACGCATGAAATAATCAGAGCTTGTCGACCTGATTATATTCGAGCTCGACAGGGGTCGCGCGACCAAAGATCGACACGGTAACCTTGAGACGTGCACGTTCTTCGTCCACCTCTTCCACGAGCCCGTTGAAGGAAGCAAACGGGCCATCGGAAACCCGAACCTGTTCGCCAACTTCGAAAGTGACGGTTGGTATCGGCTTGTCGACACCTTCCTCTACCTGCGACAACAAACGCTCAGCCTCAGCATTGCTGATTGGCATGGGCTTATTGTCGGATCCAAGAAAGCCAGTGACTTTCGGCGTATTCTTGATCAGGTGATAAGCATCATCCGTCATCGCCATTTTCACCAGAACATAACCCGGGAAAAACTTGCGCTCGGATTCAACCTTGCGACCGCGCCGGACTTCAACGAACTTTTCAGTCGGAACCAGCACTTCTTCGAAAAGGTCAGCCAAACCAGTCTGCTCCGCCTTCAGGCGAATGTCGTCGGCGACTTTTTTTTCAAAATTCGAGTATGCGTGAACGATATACCAACGCTTTGCTTTTGACATCTTGGCTTATCCTCCCAAGCCCAGAATGTAACTCACACCAAAGCTCATCACCTGGTCAGCAAGCAAAAAGAACAGAGAGGCAAGTGCTACCATCACGAATACCATAACGGTGGTAACCAGAGTCTCTTTCTGGGTCGGCCATGTTACTTTGGCCGCTTCAGAACGCACTTGCTGCAAAAAGGTAAAAGGATTGGTCTTGGCCATATAACCGCTCACATATAATAACGCGCGAAACAGGTTCCGCGCGTTCAAAAGATTCTCACCATATATAGTATCTTCTGCACGAAGATCAAGCACGAAAATGGCAGGGGCGGAGGGACTCGAACCCCCGACCCTCGGTTTTGGAGACCGATGCTCTACCAGCTGAGCTACACCCCTATTTCCGTGTCACTCAGTGAAAACCAAGTTGGAGACTACCTATTGAACTTCTATGCCCACCGCAAGGCCAAATTCCAAAAAAAGTGCAAAACATCAACAACTGATGACAAAATGATGAAGGGGATCAAGCCTGCATTTTTTACCCTCTCTGGATAAAATGGCCTATTTTCCGGCATCTCATCCCCATCAACGGGACCTGTTGCCAACCTTACCGAAACAAAGCGGACACAGAAGCACCATTGTGAATCGCTTGAATTGCCTGCGCAAACATCTCCGATACCGTACAGATTTCGATGATGTCGCTCTGCTTGTCCGCAAGAATCGGCAAACTGTCGGTCGTCACGAGGGTACGAATGGGAGAATCGGCAATCCGCTTAACCGCATTGCCGGACAAAACCGGATGCACAATCGCAGCCTCAACAGACAGAGCACCGCGATCCAATACGAATTTGGCCGCCTCGATCAACGTACCGCCACTCGCCACCTCATCATCAATGATCAGTGCATGCTTGCCCTCAACATCACCAATCATATGAACAGCGCGTGGCTTCTCATCGTCGCCGTAGCGGCGTTTGTCAACAATAGCGATCGGCAGGTTGAGCCGGTTGGCATAACCACCAATCTCCTTGGCCTCCCCCACATCTCCGGCCACCAACACATAATTGTCGAGATCGCGCGTCCGATGCAAATAGTCGCATAGCAGTGGCTCGGCCTTCAGTTGATCCACCGGAAAGCGGAAAAATCCCTGCACCTGTGGCGCATGCAAGTCCATTGTCAGAACCCGATCCGCCCCCGCTGTTTCCAGCAAGTCAGCCATCAGGCGCGCAGTGACCGAGATGCGTGGCTGGTCTTTCTTGTCTGAACGAGAATAAGGGAAATAGGGAATGACCGCCGTGATCCGCCGGGCCGAGGCATGCTTGAGCGCATCAATGGTGATCAACAGTTCCATGATGCCATCTGAGACCGGTGAACAGGACGGTTGAATGACAAACACATCCGCCTCGCGCACATTCTCCATGATCTGCACCATAATATTCTCATTTGAGAATTTCACCACCCGGCTCTGACATTGCCGAATGCCCAGATGCTCGCAAATCTTGGTCGTAAAGTCTGGGTGGGCCGTACCTCCGATGATCCGAATGTCGTTACGCATGGCCAATTTTTCCCCTCATTGACAGATCTGATCAAAACATCCTCAAACAGGCCCTACCCCCGCTTGCCGTCACTGTCAACCAAATGCCCCTCCTGCCCGTTGCCCAAAACCTCAAAACTGCACCATGTTAAAAGTCCGATTGAAAGACTGGAAATGCAGCAGACAAACAAAAAAGCCCCGCTCAAACGAGCGGGGCTTCTTCAAAATTCAATCTGTCGCGCGCGCTTACTCGACGATAGCGCCGACGATGCCGGCACCCACGGTACGACCACCTTCGCGGATAGCGAAGCGCAGTTTTTCTTCCATGGCGATAGGCACGATCAGCTCGACATTCATGTTGACGTTATCGCCAGGCATGACCATTTCCACACCCTCATCAAGGGTAACAACACCGGTAACGTCGGTGGTGCGGAAGTAGAACTGCGGACGATAGTTGGTGAAGAATGGGGTATGACGACCGCCTTCTTCTTTCGTCAGAATGTAGGCTTCTGCCTTGAACTTGGTGTGCGGGTTCACAGAACCTGGCTTGCAGAGAACCTGACCACGCTCAACGTCTTCACGCTTGGTACCACGCAGAAGAACACCAACGTTGTCGCCTGCTTCACCGCTATCAAGCAGCTTGCGGAACATTTCAACACCGGTACAGGTGGTTTTCTGGGTGTCCTTGATGCCGACGATTTCGATTTCGTCACCAACATGAACTTTACCACGCTCAACACGACCGGTCACAACCGTACCACGACCGGAGATCGAGAACACGTCTTCGATCGGCAGCAGGAATGGAAGATCAACAGGACGATCTGGCGTTGGGATATAGTCATCAACCGCTGCCATCAGTTCTTTGATGGAATCACGACCGATTTCCGGATCACGGTTTTCAACGGCTGCAAGCGCAGAGCCTTTGATGATCGGAATATCGTCCCCTGGGAACTCATAGGAGTCCAGAAGTTCACGAACTTCCATTTCAACAAGCTCAAGCAGCTCTTCATCGTCAACCTGATCAACTTTGTTCAGGTAAACAACCAGTGCAGGCACACCAACCTGACGGGCAAGAAGAATATGCTCACGGGTCTGTGGCATTGGACCATCGGCTGCAGAGCAAACCAGGATAGCGCCGTCCATCTGAGCCGCACCGGTGATCATGTTTTTCACATAGTCAGCGTGGCCTGGGCAATCAACGTGCGCATAGTGACGGTTTTCCGTCTCATACTCAACGTGAGCCGTAGAGATCGTGATACCACGCGCACGCTCTTCTGGCGCACCGTCAATCTCGTCATAAGCCTTGGCTGTTGCGCCACCAGTTTCCGCAAGGGTCATGGTGATTGCTGCAGTCAGGGTGGTTTTGCCATGGTCAACGTGACCAATCGTGCCGATGTTTACATGCGGCTTATTACGTTCAAACTTTTCCTTAGCCATGGAAACAGCTCTCGTCGTCTTCAGGCCAATCGAGTTGGCTCACTTTCAGCGCAAAAAGGCCGCAACTCTTCTCTGCAAGATGCCGCAAACCCGGTTCAACACAAAAAGACCGTAATGGAAGGAAATTCGAGCCGACCTGATGTCATAGCTGGAGACGGTGGAGCGGGTGAAGGGAATCGAACCCTCGTCATCAGCTTGGAAGGCTGTTGCTCTACCATTGAGCTACACCCGCGCGAGACTACAAGATGAAGATGGTGGAGGAGGCTGGATTCGAACCAGCGTACGCTAAGCGAACGGATTTACAGTCCGTCTCCTTTAACCACTCGGACACTCCTCCAAGCTTCATCTTCCTGTCCCTGCGAACAGGATGGTCTCGAAAAGCCCGCCAAGTCGCGGTCAGTTCGTGAGCGGCTTTATGCAAAACCACATGAGCGAAGTCAACACGGATTTTATCATTTTTGTGGGTATTGCGATATTCGGCCAATCCGTTGGGGATATTTCCACCAAAACACCAAACGCTTCCAACGGCTAAGGATATATGTGACAAAAATTCCTCCCGTCCATCCTCCCTCCCCGGCGCAGCGATCAACGCAAATCAGCTCCGCCCCGAACGCGCCATATTATACGGCCGATGATAGGGCTCACACAGTCCTCCGCGCCCCTTCATGTCATAAAAAGCAAGGGAAAGCCCGACATTGAGCAGCTTTTCGCTTGTTCTTTGCCGAAAATCCGCCATAACTCGCCCCATGACAAAAAATCGCTCCCAAAAACAGAAAAAGGCACGGCAGGCAGCGCAAGCCAATGCCGCAGGCCGCCCAAAGCGCCGGGCACAGGATGACCAAGTCCGCATTTTCGGCATTCATGCAATTGCCAGTGCAGTCGCCAATGAAGAGCGCGACCTGATCCGCCTGCATGCCACTCAGAACGCCCAGGCGCGGCTGGTGGATGAGATTCGCAAAATCGGCGGCAACCCCGCTCGGCTTGATGGTCTGGTGGAAACCGCCAACCCGAAAGACATTGATCTTCTGGTCCCCGACGCTGTGCATCAGGGCGCTGTGCTGATCGCCCATCCCCTGCCCCCACTCGACATCTCAGACATTTTCGACCGCAAGCTCGTCGTGGTCCTCGATCAAATCACCGACCCACACAATGTCGGTGCGATCATCCGCTCTTGCGTGGCGCTTGGTGCCGAAGCCATCGTCATGACTGGCCGCCACAGCCCCGAAGAATCGGGTGTGCTGGCCAAAACTGCGTCCGGTGGCCTCGACATGATCTCGATGGTCACAGTGCCCAACCTTGCCCGCGCTCTTGATGATCTGGCCGATGGCGGCTTCGACGTGATCGGCTTTGATTCTGAAGAGAGCCAACCCTTCGAAACCATCCTCAGCGAGCAGGACGACAACCGCCCGACGGCACTGGTTTTCGGTTCCGAAGGCAAGGGATTGCGTCGCCTCAGCCGCGAGAAATGCACCGCTCTGGCCCGCCTCGACATGCCCGGCCCGATCAAGAGCCTCAATGTTTCCAACTCCGTTGCCATGACGCTCTACGCCATCGCTCTAAAACGGCAAGGTGTGATCGGCGGATAAGAAGATGTGGCGGGATTATCCCCGCAGCGGAAAAAATAAAAGGGACCGACGCCAAAAGCCTCGGTCCCTTTCTCTTTATCAAATCCAATGAAATGCAATTTTTTGCAAAGGCCCCGTGAGCCTTAATGTGTGAGCCTTAGTTGCAGAAACGATATTTCCCCGACCGGGCGAGATATTTGCCTGTGCGAACGTTGAAGCTCTTATATCTGCGCGCGCAATCCGCGACCCATTCCGGCGATCCAATGATATGGCCCGAACGAGCAATATAGTGAGCCCGAACCGGCTTGTAGGTCACATGCCGTCCCCGATGCGAGCTAGAAGGAAGGGTCAATCGCTTCGGATACATAAAGACCCGACCCGGATCAGCCCATTTCGAGGCCACAAATACCCGTTCTTTGCCAAAAGAGTCAGTCACTCTGACACCATGGAACCGAATGACGTTCACATATCCATCAGCAGGATCTGGACTTGCTCCAGCCTGCGACGCCCCCAAGGCAAGAAAACCAGCAACAAGCCCGGTTGAAATCCACTTTACAAACGCACGCATACGCAACTCCCAAAACTGTTATTTCCACCTTACAACAACCTATACTGGAAAATTAACCGTTTGTTAAGGTTTTGTAAAAAGAAAAACAAATCCCTCTCCGCTTGGACATATCCTCGAAAAAAAGCCTCACCCTCCGCGCGGTTGCCATAGTGCTTTTTTGCCGTAGCGTCTTGATCACCTCCCCAACCATTTGACCATTCTCCGCTACCCCTGCGGCATCTTGACGTATAAGGAAAGTTCGTGTCACAGTCACAAAAAAAACACTCGTTCGTTTAACTTGGGAGGAGAATTCGAATGAAGAAAAATTGGCTGTGGACGGCAGGCGTCCTTGCATGTCTGACCACCCCTGCCCTAACCAACACAGCAATGGCCGATCCAGTCTATGGCAACTGGAAGAGCGCTCCGGGTGACACTGGCGCCTATGTCCACGTTAAGATTGGCCCGTGCGGCGGGAAAATCTGCGGCACAATCACAAAGGTTGTCGGCAGGAAGAACCCGACATCTCTGGGCAAGAGCATCATCAAGAATATGTCGTCCGACGGTGGTGGCAATTATTCTGGCGGCACCATTTGGGCACCGGACAAGGACAAAACCTACAAAAGCAAAATGACATTGAAGGGCAACAAGCTCAAGGTTGCGGGTTGCATCGCGGGAGGACTGATCTGCCGCAGCCAGACCTGGACCCGCCTCTGATCAAGCCATTCGACGTCGGGACAACAAAGCTTCAGGGAGGGGCCAAAAGCTCAACCCTGAGCATCCACAATTCCAGCACGATGAAAGTCTATTGACTTCTTTCTCCTGCACACCAAATTTCATCCCATAGCAAGACGCACCACGCCCCTTGTTGGAGGATATGAGTTTGGGACTTTTCAGCACAATTGATCGCAGCAAAATCGATATCGATTTCTGTGATGACATGCACGCCAAGGCGACATTGATTACGGCCTTGTCTGCGCTGGATGGCGAAATCTCCAAGGAAGAAATCGACATCGCTCCAATCGTCAAAGCCCTCTGCGTCGGCCTCGACAAGGCCGATCACGCCAAAGATCACTTCAACAGCCTGAAAGATAGCTACACCACGCCGGAAATCATTGCTGCTGCCTTCGACTATATCGATCCAGAAGCCCATCGCACGGTTTTCTTTGCCGCCTGCATGATCACCATGGCCGATGGTTTTGTCGACAATGACGAACAGGAAGCCTTGTTTGACATGGCCAGGCTGTCTCCAGCCTTGTCTGACGATATTGCCAGTCAGATCGTGGGTGTTGCAGGCATGCTGATCAAGGAAAAGAAGCACCGGCAGCAAAAACAGACATAAAGCCTTCACTTCAAGCCCGGCTCGGCCAACCATAGCCGCAGGCAACCCGGCACGTCGACACACGCCTTTGATCAGTTGCATTCATAAGCGATGTGGAAAAATGAAATTGGCTTTGCATCGCCAGAGAAACTGTCCTATGAGCTATTTCTCATGAGGTCACACGGTTCCTTTGGCAACCGCATCAAAGACCATCAAGCCGCTATAGCTCAGCTGGTAGAGCACCTGATTTGTAATCAGGGGGTCGGGGGTTCGAATCCCTCTGGCGGCACCACTTTCTTCCAACCTGACTGCTTTGTAGAAGCTGATCCACATTCAGCCACCTGTCCTTGCTTGTCATCCGGATGTGCATGTCTGCGAGTGGACACAGTCCTATTTGAGAAAACGCCAAAGCCACCCGACAAAAATGGCATCAAGGAAACAGCCCGCGCCATCCTTGGAGATTTTGATCCCAAACTTGTTGAGATCATTGGTCCCTGTAAAGACTGTGAACTGGCTATCTTGATCCACATTCCTGACTTTATGTGGTCCATATCGGGTGACGGCCTCAGTCAAGGCAGCAGTATACAACCTGCTTCCCGAAACTGGCGATCAAATTTCCGCATCAATTCAAGGTTCAGCTCGCTATTCCCTTTGGGCTGGGAATAGTAGGAACATCAAGGGATCGACAAAGACGGACATTGCTCGCTGACAGACAGATTAGGGATGTTGCCTTCAATCATGCCGTGTCTGGCTTTCAAGTCCGGGATTTGAACGTTTTAAAGAAAAGGAGTTGGCAACGGCCTGCCCCCAATCATGGCTTGGGGTTTCAGAGATATGCTTCTCGACGATCCCGCTAACCTAGCATTGACGGGTTCGGAGGCAGCAGCTGATCATTCCGATTCACCAGGTGCAGAAAAGGTCATGACAGAACATCGATGGAAACTTTGATGGATGGAAAGAAAATCTGGAACGAGAGGTTCGTGGATCAAAACTTATCTGACAGTTGCCGCCTTCCAAACAGCAACTGTCAGGCCAAGTTTGAACCTCCACAAACCAATGCGCCGTAGCACACTCAAGCGTGGCTTTGTCTGCTAGAACAACATCATGGTTAGATGTGCATTTCTAGTCCGACACTCATGAACCCCACGCTCCCCCCATAGGTCTCAGGGATCTTCAGCATACTCAAACGAATAAGAAGTCATCAGCTCCCAGTAGGGCGTGATTGAAATTATTGAGCACGACCGTTGAACCATCAAACTGGACGATTGTGTTAGCGCCACTATCCAAAATTTTCACTTGGCTGAAAGAGTGGCTTCCCGTTGCGATGCTGATCTTGTCAATGCCATCTTCAAAGTCGGTAATGATGTCATAATCACCGGCATTTCTGAAGACAAACGTATCTGCTCCAGTGCCGCCTGAGAAAATATCATTCCCGTTATCATCGTCGAAGATATCGTTGCCAGCACCACCGCGTAGAATGTCGTTTCCATAGGCTCCGTTCAGGACATTGTTGCCCGAATTACCGGTAATGACGTTGTTCAGCCCGTTGCCCGTGCCGTTGATGTTGCCGGACCCCAGAAGACTCAGATGCTCTAGATCCTGGGAATGATCGCGCAGTGCAAACGAAATGTAGCTAAACACCTGATCGGTTCCGTTGCCGGCACTCTCCTCGATGGTGTCACCGACATTGTCGACATAATAGACATCATTGCCAGTCCCGCCAATCATGCGGTCCGCACCGTTATCATCCTTGAAAATGTCGTTACCAGCACCACCGCGTAGGGTGTCGTTTCCATAGGCTCCGTTCAGGACATTGTTGCCAGAGTTGCCTGTAATGATGTTGTTCAGCCCGTTGCCCGTGCCGTTGATGTTGCCGGACCCCAAAAGACTCAAATGCTCAAGATCCTGGGAATGATCGCGCAGTGCAAAGGAAATGTAGCTAAACACCTGATCGGTTCCGTTGCCAGCACTCTCCTCGATGGTGTCACCGACATTGTCGACATAATAGACATCATTGCCGGCCCCGCCAATCATACGGTCCGCACCATTGTCGTCCTTGAAAATGTCGTTACCAGCACCACCGCGTAGAATGTCGTTTCCATAGGCTCCGTTCAGGACATTGTTGCCCGAGTTCCCAGTAATCGAGTTGCCCAGACCATTGCCTGTGCCATTGATGTTACCGGACCCCAAAAGACTCAGATGCTCCAGATCCTGAGAATGATCGCGCAGTGCAAAGGAAATGTAGCTGAACACCTGATCGGTTCCGTTGCCAGCACTCTCCTCGATGGTGTCGCCGACATTGTCGACATAATAGACATCATTGCCGGTCCCGCCAATCATGCGGTCTGCACCATTGTCATCCTTGAAAATGTCGTTACCAGCGCCACCCCGTAGAATGTCGTTTCCATAGGCTCCATTCAGGACATTGTTGCCTGAGTTGCCTGTAATCGAGTTGCCCAGACCATTGCCTGTGCCATTGATGTTGCCGGCCCCCAGGAGGTTGAGATGCTCCAGATCCTGGGAATGATCGCGCAACGCAAAGGAGATGTAGCTGAACACCTGATCATTTCCGTTGCCAGCACTCTCCTCGATGGTGTCGCCGACATCGTCGACATAATAGACATCATTGCCAGCACCGCCAGCCATGCTGTCAGCCCCTTCCCCGCCATTGAGCACATCATTTCCGGGCCCAACAGCAGGTGGTGCCCCAATCGCACCGTCCACAGAGACATGAAGCTCATATGTTCCGCCCACTGGAATGGTGGAAAGATTCCAATAAGATCCAACAGCCACATAATAGGTGCCCGCGCTTCCAAGCGTATGGGACAGGTATGAATCCTCTGAGCTAACACTTCCCGGATCGTCACCAGCGGAATCGTCATCATAAGTCAGCTGGTTGCCGGAACCATCATACAGAACGATCCAGCTATCGAAGTCCGAAGACCCACCAATATTTTGGTTAGCATAATCAATGTCCAAAACTACAGACAAGCCAGCAGCAGCCACTGTGAAACTGTAGTATTTTACAGTGCCATCTCCCGTCCCCTGTACCGTTGCATGTGTTTGCGTCGTTGAATTCTGAATATCTTCATCAAAGCCCGAAGTAAACAAGCTGTTAAGGGACTGGGCTGAGGGAAATACCACAGAGGAACTTTCACCATCACCGAGAAGCACATCGTCGCCATCCCCCCCCAGCAGCCGGTCGTTGCCTTCTCCCCCCACCAGGGTGTCATTGCCTGATCCACCCAACAGTTGGTCATTATCATCCCCACCGAGTAGGCTATCATTGCCGCTGCCACCATCCAGAAGATCGTCGCCCCCGTTCCCGGCAATTGAGTCGTCACCACCCAGACCATAGATGCCATCGGCAGTTTCACCGCCAGCGAGGGTGTCACTGCTAGAGGTACCCGCTTCAGTCACTTCGCCGTCGATGGACGCCAATGCGTAACGAATGGAGTCGGCAAAATCAGTGCTATCACTCTCAATTGTGACCACAACACCTGTGCCCAACTCGTTGGCCAGATTTTGATATGTGGAAACCTCGCCTGAGGCGACAGCAAAGATGGGAATGATGTCATTGGAGGCCATAAGCGATGCAATGGATGAAATATTTTCATAGTCGTGATAGCCAGCATCTGTAGCTAGGATGAAAATCCGGGTTGAACCGGATTGATAGGACAGAGCCGAATCCGTGGAGGCCTCAAGAAGCGCTGTAAGTTGTGCTTCAAGTGTATCTCCACCGCCCGAGGCAGTCATTGAATTATAAGTTGATACAAGACTTGAAGTCGATTGTGTGAAATCTGCCTCCACACGATAAACATAGCTATCACCAGTATCTCTGAATGAGGTGATTGCGAAACGTGAATTCGCATAGGCATTTTGAATTGTAGCAGCAATATCGTCTACCGCCGACCTCATATAGACAAGATCATCACTGAATGAACCTGTAAGATCCTGCAGGAAGACAACATCAAGAGGACCTGTCAGAGGCGTTAATGCGACTTCGCGATCACTGAAAACCGCATATTCAATATCGCGGACTGTATCCGTGCCATCGCTGTGATCACCACCAGTATGAGCGATGGTGAAACTGCCATCACCATTCTTGGTAATGGAATATTCGGAATAGGCGCCGGAATAGATGGCCTTGTCTCTTCCGTCTCCACCCTGCAAATTGTCATTGCCGCCGTTACCACGCAGCTCATTGCTGCCCTGATTGCCGATGATTGTGTCGTTGCCACTACCACCATTGGCGTTTTCGATCAGCGAACGCAAATCTCCGCCAGAGAGAAGCGCATTGGCAACATTCCCTCTTGCCAGATTATCGGATCGGCTACCTCCGTCCAAATCAGCCAATTGCGCCTGTGAGAATGTCGACCATTCACCGGGATTCAAATTGATATTAAGCTCAGTCGTGTAGTTGCTCAAATCGTAGGTATCGACACCATTTCCATCCCAGATGGTTCTAAATATCCGATTTGCGACCGGTGTCCCCTGTCCGGCACCATTGATCGACATTTGCCCTGAGCTTGGGTCAAAGGTGTAAACAGTGTCTCCACTCCAAACATTGCCTGAGGCGGAATAATCCGCACCATACATGTATTGAAGGGCAGCGATGTCATACATCATATAAGATTGAGCGTTCCCGCCAAACTCATTCTCGCTGTAGTCTATACTATCGCCGACATGATCGCGATAGGTCATCACTGAGAATTCGTTTGAATCGACATTTGTGGGAAGCGCCCCATAAGGATTGCCGGTATCGTGGCCATGCCTCAGGCCAAGAGTATGCCCGATTTCATGCATGAACCCTTCATTATACGCAAACGTTCCCAGACGCGGATCGTCGTAGCTCCCGTCATTGTTGTACCATGAATCTCCGGCTTCGTCCGATCCATAAGGAAAGTAACCAACAGCTGTTGGGGTATTATTCGTGGTCATGGCGAACCGGAGCTCCGCATGGGTGGTGCTCGATTCCGTCACTTCCGTGAAAGTCAAATTCGTAAAGGATTCAATATCGTTATAGAGACTTCTAACGGCGTTCTTTTGAACGCTGTTGAGGGCTTCAAAGCCGGCGTCAGGCTCTTCGTCGCCATAAGTGGATGCATAATATGATGCGCTTGTTGGGAAACTGAATTGGAGGCTGCTTACGGCCCATTTTGTATCATGGAGAATGCCTTTCCAGACTTCGCCAGAATCACTCACAGAAGTTGTAGAGGCCGTGAGACCTTCGCCTGTCTCAGACCCAGACAGTGGAGTGAATGTTTGACCGTGAAAGTCCGGCAGCCCAATACCACATAGAGTACACGTCCTAAAACCTCGCTATTCTCTAGAACCCAACTTTGTTTGACTCAACAATTCACGTTTCTCGGTGTCACTGAGAAAGCATGGCTTTAAAACAACCAGTCCACCCAAAAGCTTTTTTTCTTTCGAGCCATCCAATACTTCTGCTCCCGATTCAAATAAAACAGGAGTAATTGCCACCAACGCTCCGTCAACAGATTGGGATAACCAAATAGAATTTATTTTTTTTGACATGTCCGATGAGCATTCAATCAAAAAGGCAGCTGAGCCTTTATGTGAAATCCGGACGCTATTACATCGAATTTTAGAATCCACAATATTGCTATCGTACAATTCCAATATAGCCTGGGTGGATCTTTTCTCCATCATTTGCAAAGAAATGATACCGCTAGACATGGCCGACCTTAAAATTGGAAAAGAAAACAAAAATATCGATGACAAAAAAAGAATACGCAGAATTTTCATAAAAGAATTCCACCAATTACAAGCCCCAAATTGTAAACTAATACGAAGCCTAGAAGGTGTCAATTCACCTTAACACCCAGAGATTGCAACTTGGCGATATCCCAAACTGTTTCGCTTGCTATGGTGCAAGTTGCATACTTCATGTCAACGCATTGAAGCTGATTGAGAAACGAGTAATTTCAATAAAATAAAACCTAGCCGAACCTGCTGAAGATGCGAGGGAGCTCGCTGAGCCCCGATCAAAACCATCCGAAGAGTTTTATTGACCGGTCCGGCTTATGGCTTTCCACTTCATTTCATTATGCGCAGATATCGGCTTGATTTGGAAGGGGCACAATGCAGGAACCGGGACTGATTGACGTCAATACGCGCCTCAATCCCCCTTTGAGGACATCGATTGGCGAAGACTGGTTTAAAGGACGAGGGGACAGACAAGTGAGCGACTGTGCGTGACCGCCAGACATAGAGAGCAGGGATCAGTCGCTGACCACCGATAAGTGACATTGTTCAGGCCGAGTTTTCCATACCATTTGAAATGTGAGCAACAGTCTGGCAGGCCGCCTCTGAAGCCGATTGAAGGTAATAGCTGTGTCCGACGCCACCAAACACTGTAAAACGGTCTGGGACAGTTTCAAGCCATCGGGAGTTGGGTTTGCTTTGGTCCTCTGCGCCAAAGAAAACATGATTTGGTGCGGAAATAGAAAACTCTTCCCGAAGACGTGTACTCGAAACGCAAAAAACCGAGTTGAAAGAACAACCTGCTGCGCAAGCGCGCCAAATGGCCGTACCGCCAGCACTGTAACCCAGTCCGACACCAACTTCGCTTATGGTTTGCTTCAGGACGTCAACAACTTCATCCATTCCACCTAGGTGAAACAGGTGTCGATGTAATGCTTCACCAGTCAAATCAGGTCGATTGCACAACTCATTTAGCGCCAGCCTGATCACGCTTATGGAACTTCCCAATCTCAATGACAGGCACTTTTCCTGCGTGGGTTCGTTGTGAATATCGGTTACCACATAAAGTCTCATGCTCAGGCAATACTGTAAGATCACGAACTCTACAACCCCGTCCATGACGAGGATGCCGCGAAGGCAGGACTGACGAAAGTCACCCATTTGGCACAGAAAAACAAATGCAAGCGCAGCCAGAGTGCCATATAGCAAGGCTCCGAGTGGGAAGCCGACGGACAAACCAATGAAACGATCCGGCTCGCTCCACGCCATGAACAGTATCAATCCGCCAAAAATAGCGATCAACAATCCGATCAGGCTGACTGATGGTCCCTGCAAGCGATAGGGGTAGGAATGCATCTCCATGCTCGCGTCTCTCATTTGCATGCTCACGTCAGCATTATCAGCTCATAGAGGCAATAAAACAGCGTCAAGACAGCAATGCCATAGACGAAATATATTACTTGCCGATTACGCAAAGCGCCCTTCGCAGCCTCTTGCGCTGAGGCATAGAGCGTCTCTTCAATCGGGACAGGCGGCTTCTCTCCTTTGACCAGTCCGACAACGGGCGCGCGCCGATCAAAGGCGAAATACCCTGTCCAAATGGCAAACCCTCCAAGCCCGATCAGCAGAAATGCGACAATGCCATTGCCCGGCGCATCCAGTAGAGCGCTCAAGCCCAGGCCCAGCAGAACAAGGACAATGCCCGACAGGGCCACCGAGCGACGGGTTGCTTCGCTCTCAATCACTTCGCGATGATCACAGAATGAGCAGACGTAAAGAAACCGGATGCCTTGCCCGCCCCAAGAGCCACCCAGCCCCGCCCTTTGCGCCTGAAAGCCATGTTGGTGGCAGGCCGGGCATTGCCTGATCTTCTTCGGCAACCTGATGTCTGGCATGCTGGTCCCGCTCTTTTGCCGCACTTTGCCAAAAACTGGCACAGGGCGGTGACCGGTGCAATTGCTATAGATGCACCAGCGGGCAAACAGAATGCCGCAGATCGCGCGGCATGACGGGATCAGTCATCCAGCAACGGCACGTGCGCGGCAACCACAAGGCGGGCCAGTTCGGTGCGATTGCGTGCATTGGTCTTGTTGAGCACAGACTTGATTTGGCTTTTCACCGTCTCGCGCGACACGCCCCGCATATCAGCGATATTTTCATAGGTGTAGCCCTTGAGATAGTGCGTCAGGCTCTCGCCCTCAGCCTTTGACAGGCCAAAGCTGCCTGCCAACGAAAGGCCATTGGTCGCCAGCTTCCATTCCGGCGCAATGGCAAAGATGATGGCATAGCCTCGTTTCACCACCCCATCAAAGGCACCGAACCGCACCGGAGAAATATCAAGACTGACCGGATCTTTCTCCAATCCACGGGAAAGAGAGGTCGTCAATCCACTATGAAGGCTGTTTTTGAGGCTACAATCCGCTGCCCGCTGGATCTGAGAGGCAAAAGCACCTTCCACATCGGGATCAACAGTGCGCAAGTTGCTATCCCCTGAAGCGCGCAAGACGTCTCCGTCTGCCAGCAATCGATCAAAAGCTTTGTTCTTGAGCACAATCTCGCGATCCCCGGTGACAATCGCAGTTCCGATCGCCAACCGATCCAACACTTCCAGCACCATCGAATAGCGTCGTCTGAGCGCGGTCAACATCCGTCCCGAATTAAGCGCCCGAGCAATATAGGGAGCCATCGTAGCAAGCTGTTGGCCTGCCCCATCGGGTATTTCATCATGCTCCTTGGAAAACTGCACCGTCAGGACATCCCGCCAAGGCTCGGCTCGATTGAGCACCACACCGATGCGGCGGAAAACATCGATGGATTGGATCGACGTGGCGAAGGGTTCAAGCTTACGCATCTCGTCAGGGGAGACCTGAACCAAATCGCGCGGCAACAGATCCGTATCCAGAAACAGGTCGCCATTCTTGGCATTGCGCATCAGCGCCTGAACCTCCAAATAAAGCGCCCCTTCTGACCCGGCTGTCTTGTGCGCATAGTCTGCAACGACATCCTGTTTCAGGTTGCTACTGAAAAATGTGAAGGCAAGATCGGGCAGTTCATAAGGGTCGTGGTTGGAACCTGTCTCAAAATTGAAATAGTTGATGACTGCAGTGCGGGCAAAACAAGCATCCCGAATCCGGTCAACGGATTCAGGCCACAAACTCTCGTCGATAACCGCCTCATAACAGCTGGACACAGCATCCAGCACCCGCTTCACATCCATCCGGCCCCCTTCACGCTTCATCAAAAAGCGCACCGCACCCCTGCGTTAACCTACACAAATCCCCAAAAACGCCTCGCTCCCATCGACAAGCGCCGATAGTGACAAATGCTTATACGTTTAATGTCACATATTAACCAAAAGCGATCAACCCGCAGCGGCATTTCCGTTGATCGGCAAGCCTCATACTCTCGGAGCCGGATCGGTAGAGTGGTCCCAAACAGTCAGGGGAGTACGGACACAAAAAAAGGGCATTTAAAAAGCCCTCTTGATGCACGCATGCAGGAAATCCGCTCCTCACCTCATAGCTTCATAGCTCTTTACGCCAAGGAGGGTTTGCCCCCTTGCGCGATACATTGATTGCGGCGACTTTGGACGCAAAGCTCAGTGCGTCGCGCATCTGATCATCGCTGATCGAGCGCACGGCTTGTTTGGAAAGCAGATCCAGCTCCGCCAGCTTGGCAAGAATGCCTGCATTGAATGTGTCACCAGCGCCGACCGTATCAACCACAGTTACCGGCTCGGACGCCACCGAGACTTCACGCCCATCGGCCAGATAGGCAGTCGCACCCTCCGCACCCTTGGTGACCAACAATATTGCCGGGCCGTAGCTCAGCACCGCCTTGACCTGCTCATCAAGGCTTGCAACCTCCGGCATCATCCAGTTCAGATCTTCGTCCGACAGCTTGACGATGTCCGCATGACCAAACATGCCATTGATCCGGTTGCGATAGACATCGGCATCGGAAATAAAGCCCGGCCGGACATTGGGATCAATCATCACCAGATGCCCCGCAGCTTCACGCGCACACAAGGCCTCATAAGTGCGGGCGCAAGGCTCTACCGCAAGGCTGATACCGCCAAAGAAGACAGCCTCGATAGTGTCCGGCACCTCTCCGACATCTTCAAGCGCAATCATCCGACCTGCGGAATTCTCGTCATAGAAAAAGTAGCTTGCATGGCCATTTTCCAGCTTCACAAAGGCCAGTGTCGTTGGACGATCAGAGCGTTTGCACAGGCTCGTTGCTACGCCGCTTTCCGCCAGGAAATCCTGCAATTGCTGGCCGAACATGTCCGAAGACAGGCCAGTCAGAAACTCCGTGCCGAACCCAAGGCGCCCCAATGCTACAGCGGTGTTAAAGACAGCGCCACCAGAGCAAGGCTGAAAGGCAGTGACACCGGGCTCGATTTCAGCCGGGATCATGTCAATCAACGCTTCCCCGCAACACAGAATTCTGGCTTGATCGCTCACTGTCTTTCTCCCTTATTTCATTTCCAGCCTCCAGCCGGAACCTCCCCCGGACCACAGGCACTTATTGGCATATTTGCATTGATTTGGCTGTGACCGCCGCCATGGCCCGCATGGCATCCACTGAAAATCAATCCAAAGCCGCCATCGCGGCCTCAGCTATTGTCCGTTTCGGTGAAAACCGCCTGCGGCGTCTGGATGATCTGTTGCACACCTGTGGTTTCGCCGCGCAGTTGGGCCAACATCGCCCGTCCCATCAGTTCACCCGCTTCACGAATATCTTCGGAGAAACGTTCAAGGCCTGGATGAATCTGTTCGAGAATGACCGAGTTGGTCTTGACCACCGCGTGATAATCCACCCCGCGCTGGCGACCAAGCTCACGCAGACCGGAATGAACCGCCAGATAAGAGCTTTCGCCTAGACAGACAAAGCCATCAATATCATTCGGACCATCGGGACCGAAATAGCTGTCTACCCAGCTGCGCATCTCGGTGACGGACGATTCCAGCGACAGGCTTTCAGGAATGACATAATCCATCCCCCGTTCACTGACCGCTTTCATGAAGCCATACCGCAAATGCTGATGCAGGGTGAATTGATCCCTTGGCAGAATGATTGCTATCTTCTTGCAGCCCTTGTTGGCCAGTCGGCTCGCCGCCCGATAGGCAAAAGCCTCATTGTCGAAATCGACAAAATTATGAGCCTGAGAGAAATCGGTGCGTCCATGACTGATGAAGGGGAAATCCTTCTCCAGAAGATAACGGATCCGCTCGTCGAAATTGCGGGTGCGAGTCAGCACGATGGCATCGGCAAGATTATTCTGCACCAACCGTCGAATCGGCTCCATATCGTCATCTTCGGTGAAGGTGGGCGTGATGGTCAGATGATAATCCGTCCCGCGCAGAGACTGCGACAGACCAGTGATCATTGAACTGCCGAAATCGAGCATTTCATCCCACGGATTGAGCACCAGGGTGATGACCCGTGTCTTGCCAGTCCGCAAACGCTGGGCCGCCCTATCGGGAACATAACCGATTTCAGAAGCCACACGGGCCACTTCCCTTCGGGTTGCCTCGGCGATCTTCGGATCCCCCTGCAAGGCCCTAGAAACTGTCGTGACGGCCAACCCCGTCATTTCTGCAATCGTTTTCTGTGTTGGCCTTATATTCCCTTTTGTCATTCGTATCCGTTTCCGATATCGTGTCATCAAGGAGCCAAGTTGCGGCCACCAGCCTTTAACACGTCATCCTGACGTATCTGCCTCAGACCCACCGCCACTATATACCGACTTACAAACAGATAGGACCTAATCTTTAGCTATCAGTTTGAAACGATTTAAGGGTCTCAAGATATGGTATCTTCTTCACATACCCCGGCTGTTTCGTAACGGCAACCCTATTATTACTCAGTGTAGATATGAACAGGACAAGACAATGAAACGTTCCTATGTCAACGAAATCCTGAAGGAAGGCGATGCCTTCATCCGCTCTTTCGGCTATGTGATGCCTCCCTTTGCCTATCTTTCTCCTGAAGAGATGAAAAAAGGTGAGAATTCTATACTGGTCGAGCGTGGCATGGGCTGGGATATCACTGATTATGGGCTCGAAAAATTCGACGAACTGGGTCTTTTCCTTTTCACCGTCCGCAATGGCATCGCCGAAGACCTGAAAAAAGGCACCGGCATGCTCTATGCCGAAAAAATCATGATCAGCCGCAAGGATCAGCTCTCACCGATGCATCGCCATTATGTGAAAGCCGAAGACATTATCAACCGAGGCGGCGGAAAACTGGTGCTGGAACTGTTTGCCCCCAATGAAGACGGCACTGTCAACCGCGAGAAGGACGTCACCGTTCCGGTTGATGGTCGTCTGGTCACCCTGCCTGCCGGTGGCCTGCTCAAGCTCGATCCGGGCGAAAGCGTCACTCTGATGCCCGGCATATGGCATGCTTTCTGGGGAGAAGGAAGCGATGTGCTGATTGGCGAAGTTTCCACGGTCAATGACGACCGCACCGACAACTGGTTCGAAATGAAAATCGGCCGCTTCTCCAACATCGAGGAAGATGTCGCCCCGACCCATCTGCTGGTCTCCGACTATGACAAGTTTCTCTAGGACTCATCTGGGGCGCGACCTGCTTGAGCACAAAAAACAAACCCGCCATCAAAGCAACAAGGCCACTGACCTTGCTTTGATGGCGGGTTTTTCATTGTTTTGACAAGGCACTTCCCATCACTCGTAGAAAACGGGACGGGGCCGCCCCTCTTCGCCAAGAGCAACAAACACAAATTGCGCCTCGGTGACAATATCGGACTTGTTGGCATAGCGAGGACGAGCCCAGACATCGAGATGGATGCAAATCGAGCTATTGCCAACTTTGGTCACCGACGCATAAAGCGTGACCTCATCGCCCACCTTGACCGGGCGAATAAAGTTCATTCCCTCAACAGAGACCGTGGCGCAACGTCCCTGCGCCACACGCGCGGCCATGTTGCCTGCGGCCAAGTCCATTTGCGACATCAGCCAGCCACCGAAAACATCGCCAGCCGGGTTCGTGTCTGCGGGCATGGCAATGGTGCGCAAAATCAGGACACCATCTTTTTGTTGCCGCCCATGGAAAGCCAGCTTTCGCGCCCGCTCCAGCCGGTTCTGATCTTCATCACTCATTGCGCTGTACCCTCGACCCACCGGCCCTTGACCAAGCCACTTTCATGGCGCTGCATTATTGATTGGCAGCGACTGTAAAGGTCTGGTGAAAAAAGCGAAAGTCGACGATTGCCACTTGTGTAAAACCTTACGCAACACTGCGTAACCTGCAAGAGGGTCAGCTGGTCAACAGGCGGTAACCCGGTGCAGTTGTTGCTCGCACTTGGGTGATGGGGGCATCATTCAGCCAGGTGGTCCGTTCGATATTGAGCAAGGCTGCGCCGGGAACCACATTCATTTGTTCGGCAATCTCCCCCAGAGCAACTTCCGCATAGAGCTGAACAGAGCAACGATTATAGGGGCGGTTGCGCACCAGCCATTCGTTGGCATTCTGGCGTTTGAGATCGACATTGAGAATTTCGGGCACCGTTTTGATACTGATCCAGCGATCTTCATAAATAAAAGGTCGGCCATCGGAGAGATGCAGCGCCCTGATATTCAGCATCTCTTCGCGCTCCACCAGTCCCATCACCGCCGTCACGGCAGTAGGCGCCAAAAGCCGCTGACAATCCACCATGTGATAGCCATAGACTGCGCCGCTCGCTTCCACTTCCAGGCGCGTTACCGGGATATCGAGCCGGGTACGCGTGACCGGTGCGGTGCAGACAATGGTGCCCCCTTTGCGCCGTCGATCAACGATTCCCCCTTCTGCCAGCGACCGCATGGCCCGATGCACAGTCGTGCGTGCGCATCCCAGTTCCAGCGCCAGATCCTCGTCCCGTGGCAGCTTGTCACCCGGCCCATAGGTGCCATCGAGAATGCGTGAATGGATAAGCTCCCGAATATCGGACCAGCTGTGTTTATGGTCTATGCTCAAGGTCAATGATCCAGTTGCTTCATGACCGCCTTATAGCGATCCACCACGGAATCGCGGGCTATATGGCGACCTTGTTTGACGATATGGCGACCGGCGCTCCAGACATCGGTAATGCAGCCCTGCCCTCGTCCTGAAAAAATCAGGCTATCCAGTACCACATCCCCTTCGCGTCCACAAATGCACTCATTGTCCGTATCAAGCGCAATCAGATCAGCCTGAGCACCAGCCTCCAGACCACCAGCCGCCCGCTGGGATGCCTGCGCACCGCCAGAGACGACAGAATCAAACAGAAAACGACCGGTTGATTCTTCGGGCGTGGCATAAGCCGCACGGACCCGGTCCCGCAGCCGCTGGGAATATTCAAGCTGCTTCAATTCTTCCCACAGGCTGATCTGGATATCGCTGTCCGAGCCAATACCGATCCGTCCGCCGGCTTGCGCAAAGGACACCCCATTGAAGATACCATCCCCCAGACTGCCTTCTGTGATCGGACACAAGCCAGCCGCCGCGCCGGTTTTGGCAAGCCCGACGGTTTCCGCTTCGTTCATCTGAGTGCAATGGATCAGGCACCAATTGGGCTTCACCTCGTGATTGGCAAGCAACCATTCCACCGGACGCGCGTTCCGGTGAGCCACCAGTTCTTCCACTTCGGGCACTTGCTCTGCCAGATGCATATGCAACGGTCGGTCGCCAGCCAAGGCCACAGCTTGCTGCAACCCATCCGCATCGACAGCCCGCAAACTGTGCGGCGCAACACCAATAGCCCAGTCATCCAGTCCGGCAAGGACCGTTGCTTCCGCTTCTTCAAACAGTTTGGCATATTGGTCAAAGTCGTTGCCGAACCGTTGCTGCCCACCGGCCAGAGGGCGCAGATCGCAGCCGCCATACTGATAAAAGACCGGCAGCAGGGTAAGCCCCAAACCCGTATTTTGCGCCGCGGCTGCAATCCGGTCGGACATTTCGCTCAAGCGATCATAGGCAACGCCCCCTTGGGCATGATGGAAATAGTGAAATTCCGCCACCGATCCAAAGCCCGCTTCGGCCATTTCCATGAAGGCCAGAGCTGCAATCGCTTCCATCTGGTCCGGCGTCAATTGATCGAGGAATTTATACATCAGTTTCCGCCAGGTCCAGAAACTGTCCTTGGGATCCGGCCCCTTGGCCTCGGTCAGCCCGGACATGGCCCGCTGAAAGGCATGGCTATGCAGATTGACCGGCGCTGGCAGCACCAGATCCGCATGATGATCCGCGTCCCCCATCGCCCCCGCTTGTGGAGAAATACGCTCGATTTTCCCCGCCTTGGTGAGAAAAATATCGACATTTTTTGCCCAACCATTGGTCAAAAGCGCCGATTTTGCTCGGATTTTCATCATGGATTTTCCCCTTGGCAGATGGACGCAAAATTGCAGTTGACATTATTATGTTGCTACATATTAAATATTAATAGGCACAATAACAAGGGGCCCATCAATGCCAAAAAGCACTTTTACCAATCTCACAATCGCCACCATGAGCGATCCAACCGGCTATGGATTGATCGAAAATGGCGCGATTGTCATGGATGGGGCTTCGATTCTCTGGGTCGGGTCTGCCTATGCCCTGCCCGCTGACTATGCCGGACTGGAAAGCACGGATTTCGGCGGACGGTTGGTGACGCCGGGCCTGATTGATTGCCACACCCATCTGGTCTATGGCGGCAGCCGCGCGCGCGAATTTGAAATGCGCCTGAATGGGGCAAGCTATGAAGAAGTGGCCCGCGCAGGTGGCGGCATCGTCTCAACCGTCAGCGCCACTCGTGATGCCTGCGAAGCCACTCTTCTGGCCGACGCCCTCAACCGGGTTGATCAGTTGATCGCCCAAGGCGTCACCACCATTGAAATCAAATCCGGCTATGGCCTTGATCTTGAAACCGAGCGCAAGATGCTGCGCGTCGCCAGATCGCTGAAAACCATGCGCCCGATCCGGGTCAGCACCACCTTCCTTGGTGCCCATGCAACGCCAAAGGGCATGGAACCTGATGCCTATCTTGATGAAGTTTGCCTGCCCGCCCTTGAGGCCTGTCACGCTGAAGGGCTGGTCGATGCAGTGGATGGCTTTTGCGAAGGCATTGCCTTTTCCCCCGCCCAGATCGAACGGGTCTTCGAGCGCGCCCAAACCCTCGGCCTACCGGTCAAGCTTCATGCCGAACAGCTAAGCAACATTGGCGGCACACAGCTTGCAGCCCGTTATAAAGCCCTGTCCGTCGACCATGTGGAATATGCCAAGGCAGAGGACGCCAAGGCCTTGGCCGAATCCGGCACCGTTGCGGTGTTGCTGCCCGGAGCCTTCTACACCCTGCGCGAAACCCAGGCCCCACCGGTCGATGCCTTTCGCACTGAAGGCGTGCCCATGGCGGTTGCCACCGACTGGAATCCGGGGTCTTCGCCATTGGGCTCTCTTCTCTTGGCAATGAATATGGCCTGCACCCTTTTCCGCCTCACCCCGGCAGAGAGCCTAGCAGGCACCACCAAACAGGCAGCCCGTGCCTTGGGCCATACCGACTGCGGGATGATCGCACCGGGCATGCGGGCAGATCTCGCCATCTGGGACGTCACGGATCCGGCTGAATTGTCCTATCGCATTGGCTCCAATCCACTGCACAAACGTATTTTCGGAGGGCTCTCATGAGCATCACCCTGACACCCGGTAACACCGATCTGGCGGCACTCGAAGCCATTTGGCGTGGGGCGAGCTGTCGGCTGCATGAAAATGCCAGACAAGATGTCGATGCCGCAGCGGCCATCATCCGTGAAGCCGCCCAAGGGCCGGTCCCGATCTATGGGGTCAATACCGGCTTTGGCAAACTGGCCTCAATCCGCATTGCTCCCAAGGACACCGAAACCCTCCAGCGCAATCTGATCCTCAGCCATTGCTGTGGCGTTGGCGACGCCTTGGATGTCGCCTCAACCCGCCTGATGATGGCCTTGAAGCTCCTTTCTCTGGGCCGCGGGGCATCTGGTGTTCGCTGGGACATCTGTGCCCTCATTGAAGCGATGCTGGAAAAAGGCATCACCCCGGTCATTCCGGTGCAAGGCTCTGTCGGGGCATCGGGCGATCTCGCCCCTCTGGCCCATTTTGCCGCCGCCCTCATTGGCGAAAGCGAGGTGGTCTATCAGGACAAACGCATGCCATCCGCAGACGCTCTGGCCCAATGCGGTTTGAAACCTGTTGTGTTGGGACCAAAGGAAGGACTGGCGCTGATCAACGGCACGCAATTCTCCACCGCCTTGTCCCTGACGGGCCTGTTCAAGGCCTTTGCCATGCTGCGCAATTCGGTGCTGAGCAGCGCGCTGTCGACCGATGCCATCATGGGTTCCACCCAACCCTTGCAGCCCTCTATTCATGCCCTGCGCGGCCAGCCGGGCCAAATCGATGTGGCCCGCGAAATGCGTGCCTTGCTCGATGGCAGTGAAATCCGCGAAAGCCACCGCGAGGGCGATACGCGTGTGCAAGATCCCTATTGCATCCGCTGCCAACCACAGGTCGCTGGCGCGGCATTTGATCTTCTGCGCTTTGCCGGACGGACGCTGGAAATTGAAGCCAACGCGGTCACCGACAATCCGCTGGTCACCGAAGATGGCATCCTGTCGGGTGGCAATTTCCATGCCGAGCCAGTGGCCTTTGCCGCCGACCAGATCGCGCTGGCCCTCTCGGAAATCGGGGCCATTGCCCAGCGGCGCGTCGCCCTGATGGTCGACCCCACTCTCAGCTTCGATTTGCCGCCCTTCCTGACGCCCAAGCCGGGGCTCAATTCCGGCTTCATGATCGCCGAAGTCACCACCGCGGCCCTGATGAGTGAGAACAAGCATCTGGCCAATCCCTGCTCGACGGACAGCACTCCCACCTCTGCCAATCAGGAAGATCATGTCAGCATGGCCGCCCATGGGGCACGACGCCTTGACAGAATGGCCGCCAATCTTTCCGTCATTCTCGGTGTTGAAACCCTTTGCGCCGCCCAAGGCATTGAAGCCCGCGCGCCCCTTAAAACCGCACCGCGCCTGCAACAGGCGATTGATGCCCTGCGCCAACATGTACCGACCCTTGATGACGACCGCTATTTGGCCCCCGACATTGAGAAAGCCGCACGCCTCATGGCGGATGAAACATTGGTCAAGACTGTCAATCTGGAGATCCAACCATGAGCCACCTCGCCATCAAACAGGGATCGTCACCGCTGATTCTGGGCTTCCCGCATACGGGCACCGAAGTGCCTGCGGACATTGCCAAAGACCTCAATGAAACCGGCCAAACCCTCAGCGACACCGACTGGCATATTCACACGCTCTATGATGATCTTGCCGCCGATATTACCTCTGTGCGCACCAAGATCCACCGCTATGTGATCGACGTCAATCGCGACCCCAGCGGCATCAGCCTCTATCCCGGCCAGAATACTACCACCCTTGTGCCGACCACCGATTTTGACGGCAACGGGATCTGGAAGAGTGAACCGACGCCTCAAGAGATCGAAGCCCGGCGCCTCACCTATCACGCCCCCTATCATGCGGCATTGCAGGCCGAGATCTTCCGGGTAAAGGCAATCCATGGCTTTGCCATTCTGTATGATTGCCACTCGATCCGCTCGGACATCCCGTTCCTGTTTGAAGGCACCCTGCCCGATTTCAACATCGGCACCAATCTCGGTGCGACCTGCGCACCGAGCATTGAGCAGGCCGTGGTTGACATCTGTGGCAAAGCCAAAGGCTATTCCAGCATCCTGAATGGCCGCTTCAAGGGCGGTTGGACCACTCGCCATTATGGTCAGCCACAGGACGGCATCCATGCCATCCAGATGGAACTGGCCCAATCCAATTATCTCGCAAACGAAGCCGCACCATGGACCTATGATGCTGCCAAGGCTGAGCGCCTGCGCGACCATCTGCGCACGATCGCGAGCATGCTTATCGAATGGAGGCCCTGATGACCGACCCGCGTAAAAACAGCCGTGATATTTTCCCGCCAACCGGCACCGAAATCACTGCCAAAAGCTGGCTTACCGAAGCACCAATGCGGATGCTGATGAACAATCTGCACCCGGATGTGGCCGAAAATCCGCATGAGCTGGTCGTCTATGGCGGCATCGGTCGCGCGGCCCGCACATGGCAGGATTTCGACCGCATCGTCGCGACCCTCAAGGATCTGGAAGAAGACGAAACCCTGTTGGTTCAGTCCGGCAAACCCGTCGCCGTGGTTCGCACCCACAAGGACGCCCCGCGCGTGCTCATCGCCAATTCCAATCTGGTGCCCAACTGGGCCAACTGGGACCATTTCAACGAGCTCGATAAAAAGGGCCTGATGATGTATGGCCAGATGACCGCCGGGTCCTGGATCTATATCGGCACCCAAGGCATCGTGCAGGGCACCTATGAAACCTTTGCCGAAGCCGGTCGCCAGCATTATGACGGCGATCTCAAGGGCAAATGGATCCTCACCGGCGGTCTTGGCGGCATGGGCGGCGCACAACCCCTCGCAGCCGTCTTTGCCGGGGCCTGCTGTCTGGCAGTTGAATGCAATCCCGACAGTCTCGATTTCCGCCTGCGCACCAAATATCTCGACGAGAAAACCGACAGCCTTGATGAAGCGCTGGACATGATCGAACGCTGGACCAAGGCGGGCGTTGCCAAATCCGTCGGTCTGCTTGGCAATGCCGCTGACATCTTCCCCGAAATTCATCGCCGTGGCATCCGCCCTGACATCGTCACCGATCAGACCTCCGCCCATGACCCGGTCAATGGCTATCTGCCACAGGGCTGGACTGTTGCCCAGTGGAAGGAAAAGGCCCAGTCTGCGCCCAAGGAAGTGGAGAAAGCCGCCCGTGCCTCGATGAAAGTCCATGTCGAAGCCATGGTCGCCTTCCACAAGGATGGCGTCCCCACCGTCGATTATGGCAACAATATCCGTCAGATGGCGCTGGAAGAAGGCCTTGAGGATGCCTTCGCCTTCCCGGGCTTCGTGCCAGCCTATATCCGTCCGCTCTTCTGCAAGGGCATCGGACCGTTCCGCTGGTGCGCGCTTTCCGGCGATCCCGAAGACATCCGCAAGACCGATCAGGCGATGAAAGAGCTGTTCCCGGACAACACACATCTGCACAATTGGCTCGATATGGCCAGCGAGCGCATCGCTTTTCAGGGCCTGCCCGCCCGCATTTGCTGGATCGGTCTGGGAGATCGTCACCGTGCGGGCCTCAAATTCAACGAAATGGTCGCCTCGGGCGAGTTAAAAGCCCCGATTGTCATTGGCCGTGACCATCTCGACAGCGGCTCGGTCGCCAGTCCCAACCGCGAAACCGAATCCATGCGCGATGGCTCGGACGCTGTGTCCGACTGGCCGTTGCTCAATGCACTGGTCAATACCGCAAGCGGTGCCACATGGGTCAGCCTCCATCATGGCGGCGGCGTCGGCATGGGCTTCTCCCAGCATTCTGGCGTGGTGATTGTCGCTGACGGCACCAAGGACGCCGCCAAGCGGCTCGAAAGAGTGCTGTGGAATGACCCTGCCAGCGGCGTCTGGCGTCACGCGGATGCAGGCTATGACATTGCGCTGGATTGCGCCCGCGATCATGGCCTTAGACTGCCGGGTATCCTCGGCAACTGAATGCAAAGCAAAAGACATAACAAGAATAAGGGCAAAGGAACGCCCACCGTCCAATCCACCTTCCCAGAGGAGACATCAAATGGAAAGAAGAACCTTCTTGAAAACCGGCGCTGCCGGTCTCGCAGCCAGCGCCCTCGCCACCCCGGCTATCGCCGAGGGTAAGATGCAATGGAAAATGGTCACCGCTTGGCCAAAGAACCTGCCCGGCCCCGGCGTTGCTGCCCAAATGCTGGCTGATCGCATCACCGCCCTGTCCGGCGGTCGCATCGAGGTAAAACTGTTTGCCGCAGGCGAACTGGTCCCCGGTCGAGGCGTCTTTGATGCCGTCAGCGAAGGCACCGCCGAGCTGTATCATGCGGTCCCTGCCTATTGGGGCTCCAAATCCAAGGGCATCCTGCTGTTTGGCTCCCAACCCTTCGGGCTGCGTGCCGACGAACAGTTCGGCTGGCTCTATCATGGTGGCGGTCAGGCGCTCTATGACGAAATGTATGGCCGCTTCAAGATCCAACCGTTCCTGTGTGGCAACTCCGGCCCGCAATGGGGTGGCTGGTTCCGCAACGAGATCAACTCTCCGGACGATCTCAAGGGCCTTAAATTCCGCACCACCGGTCTCGCTTCCGAAATGGCCTCCAAGCTCGGCATGGCCGCCGAAGCCATGTCCGGCCCGGCCATGTTCCAGGCCCTGCAGACAGGGGCACTTGATGCCGGTGAGTTTATCGGCCCATGGACCGACAGCGCCCTTGGCTTCTATCAGGTGGCCAAAAACTATTATTGGCCCGGCGTTGGCGAGCCATCCTCGGCAGAAGAATGCGGCGTCAATGCCGACGTCTATGCAGGTCTGCCAGACGATCTCAAACAGGCCGTCAGCCTTGCTTGCGAGAGCCTCTATAATCCGGTCTGGACCGAATATACGACCAAACATGCAGTGGCTCTGAAAAACATGGTCGAGAAGGAAGGCGTTCAGGTCAAAAAGTTCCCTGATAGCGTCATAAAGGCTATGGGCAAGGCAGCGGGTGAAGTGATCGACGAACTGCGTCAGGATGACGACGAGCTGGTCAAGCGCATCACCGAAAGCTTCGTCGCATACCGCGACAGCGTTGGTGGTTATATGACCTATGCCGACAATGGCCAGATGAACGCCCGCGCGTCTATCATGGGCTATTGATCGATCTTAGATCCACGCATTTACACCATCAATAATATGCCTATCTTTGGTCCGGCGCGCATCCTTGCGCCGGACTGAAGGAAAGGAACAGCATGGATAAGGTCATATCCGGCCTTGAAGCCGTCAATCGCGCCGTCACGGCCTTTGTGCGTTGGCTGGCCGTCCTGATTGTGGCGGTTCAGTTCATTATCGTTCTGGGGCGCTATGTCTTTGGCGTCAATTCCATCGCCGCGCAGGAAAGCGTGCTCTACATGCATGCCACCCTCTTCATGCTGGCCGGGGGCTATACCCTTTTGATTGATGGTCACGTACGGGTCGATGTCTTCTACGCGAAATTCTCGCCCCGCCTGCGTGCCGCGATCAACATTGCCGGCCATCTGTTTTTGCTGCTCCCCTCGATGCTTGCCCTGCTCTATTGGTCATGGCCTTCGGTTGCCAATTCCTGGGCCATTCTTGAAGGCCCGATCGCGGTTGGTGGCATCAAAGCGGTGTTCTTGATGAAATCCCTCATTCCGGCCTTCTGCTGCCTGATCATGCTGCAGTCTGTGGCCTGTCTCCTCCGCCATATGAGAGAATTGACCAACGGGAGCATTGAGAATGGTTGAATATCTTGATCTCCTGATGTTTGCCACGCTGGTTGTGGCCATTCTATCCGGCTTTCCAGTGGCCTTTGCCATTGCAGGCACCGCTGTCATCTTTGCCTATCTGGGCTGGTCCGTTGGCGCGATGGATATCAAGCTGCTGGGCGCGCTGGGTCAGCGGGCCTTTGGCCTTCTTTCCAATCAAGTGCTGATCGCCATTCCCGTCTTCATCCTGATGGGGGCGATCCTTGAGAAAAGCCGCGTCGCCGAGAGGCTGCTTGAAACCATGGGCAGCCTGTTTGGCTCCATGCGTGGCGGCCTTGGTATTTCGGTCGTGCTGGTCGGCGCTTTGCTTGCTGCCTCCACCGGCATTGTCGGGGCCACCGTGGTGGCAATGGGCATGATCGCCCTGCCAACCATGCTGCGCACCGGCTATAACAAGCCACTAGCCGCGGGCATCGTCTGCACCTCCGGCACGCTGGGCCAGATCATTCCGCCCTCCACCCTGCTGATCATTCTCTCCGACGTCATGTCAAACGCCTATCAGCAGGCTCAATATGAGCAGGGCAAATTCACCGTTGAAGCCCTGTCGGTGGGCCAATATTTCGCCGCAGCCCTCATTCCGGGTCTGTTGCTGGTCCTGCTCTATCTGATCTATATCGTCATTCGCGCCAATCTGCGCCCCGATGACATGCCCCCTGTCTCCACCGATGGCGTGAGGCCGAGCTGGAACACGGTATTCGAAGCAATCATCCCGCCGATCCTGCTGATATTTGCGGTGTTAGGTGCCATTCTGGGTGGTGTGGCCACCCCGACCGAAGCTGCATCTGTCGGAGCGGTTGGTGCCCTGTTGATGGCAGGCCAGCGCTATGGCATTTCCCGCAAACTGGTCATTTTGGGGGCTGCGGCCTTCCTTTTGGCAGGCATTCTCTCCGGTCTTCACCCGGTGCGCCTGCAAAGAGACAATCTCGACATCACCGACATCACACTCGGCGTTGCCAATATCATCCTGTTGGTCATCGGCATCATCGCAGCGGGCATCTGCCTGCGGCGGGCCATGCGTTCTGGCATGATGCGCGAAGCGGCAACCTCGACCACCACCATGACCGCGATGATTTTTGCCACGATCCTTGCCGCCAGCTTCTTCTCGCTGGTCTTCATCGGCCTTGGCGGTGAAGAGCGTGTGGCCGAGATCCTCAACCAGATGCCCGGCGGGCCGACCGGGGCCCTCTTCTTCACTATGCTGCTGTTGTTCGTGCTCGGCTTCTTCCTCGACTTTGTCGAAATCGCCGTGATCGTCCTGCCGCTGGTCACCCCGCAGTTGATCCTGATGGGTCATGACCCGGTCTGGCTTGGCATTCTGATTGCCATCAACCTGCAAACCAGCTTCCTGACACCCCCCTTCGGCTTTTCGCTGTTCTATCTGCGGGGCGTGGCACCCGATGATGTGCGTACCATCGATATTTATCGCGGTGTCATGCCCTTCATCGGCTTGCAGGTCGTCGGCATCCTGTTGATCTGGTCAATGCCATGGATTGCCACAACACTGCCCGCCCTCATTTTCTGAGTGCTGGCCAGCATTTAGCTCAATATCGGGGAAGTGTTCCTGCCCGCTTGCGATAAACTCAATTGTAAGGCGAAGCGAGGGCCCCGCTGATTTCCTCAGCGATCAGGTTCCGCATCCAGGCATGAGCCTCATCCTTGTGATGGATCGCATGCCAGCATAATTGATAGCAATTGTTATGGCTGGGCATGGGCAAGTGGCGATAGGTCACGGCATAGCGTTGCTGCGCCTTGATCGCCACATGTTCGGAAACGATCAACAGGAAATCTCCGCCAGCGACAATTTCAAAGGATGCAGAGAAAAATGGCACTTCAAGCGCCACCCGCCGGCTCAGCTTTTGCGCTTCTAGAAGCCCGTCAAAGAAGCGGTCTTTGTCGCCGCCGCTATTGATCAACACAAAGGGAAAATCGAGCAAACCATCAAGTGTGAGACTGTCGGTCGCTGCCAGAGGATGATTATCCGCCATCACACACACGGACCGATCGCCCCCCAATGGCACCGAATGCACATTCTCCGATAAGGTTGGATTGGACAAACAGACAAAATCCAGATGGAGCTTGCCAAGCTGCCCCATCCATTCAGGCTTCATCATTTCATAGGCAACATCGACAAGCGGCGCTTCATAGGTCAGCCGTTTTGCGATGGCAGGAAAGATGAACTGTGCCACATAGTCGGTGCTGGCAAACCGAAATTGGCGCCGACAGTCATGGGGTCGGAATTCGCTGGTCTCAGTCAGGGAATCGATATCGGACAATATCCGTTGCAGCTTTGGCAACAGCGTTTCCGCCTTAACGCTCAGCCAATAGACATTGCCTTCCCGGATCAACAGCGGATCATTGAAATAGCTGCGCAACTGGCTCAACTGCTTGCTGATCGCCGATTGCGTCAAAAACAGCTTGTCGGCCGCGCGCGACAGATTCCGCTCTTCGAGCATGATCCGCAGGGTCAGCAATTGATTGAGATTGAGGCGTTCCATAGGACTATTCAGACTATAAGGACAAAACCGCTAATCTCGCGAGGAATAGAGCAATCATTCCCCCGCATCAATGGCCTAAAAGACGAGGCTGAGGCCACAAAACACGAACCAAAACGCAAAAAGAGCCCGTCCATCGGGACGAGCCCCTTTTTGCAAATTTATCCATCATGCAGCCATCTCTGGCAGGGGACCAACATCATAGGCCAGTTCGTCAACATAGAAGTAGACAGCGGCCATAAACGGACTAGCAAGGACAAGACTCAAGATAAGAAACATCGGGTAACTCCTGGAAATGGGTATGTCGTCTACCCCTCCCTCGGATGCGACATGACACTGAGTTACCACAGCTTCCCACACGGAAAGAAGTGAATTGAATTCCCAAATGATATGACGGGAATTCATAGGCTCATTCCTTTCGCTAGGCAAATGTTACGCGACGTAAACTGATAGATGCATTTTAAGCCCATATTTCTGCCAAAACACAAAAAACCCCGCTGCAACAACACAGCGGGGTTTCGCTTTTCATCCAAATATACTCAAGAAAGATGTCCACATGGAATGTGAGAGGCTCTCAGTGTGAAGCAGACTTACGGCGCGACCTGATAGCCAGCCGCGGCCATCACCCGCAGCAATTCCTTGTGACCCTTGACCGCCATGTCGTAAGGGGGATTTTCCTTGGGGTCCTGCTCGGCTTCAACCACAAACCATCCCTGATATTGCTTCTCGGCCAGCAGTTTTGTCAGCGCTTCGAAATCCAGCGAGCCATCGCCCGGCACCGTAAAGGCCCCTTTGACCACCGCGTCAAGGAAGCTCTCCTTGCTGCGATCAAGCCCATTGATCACATCCATACGCACATCTTTGGTATGCACATGAGTGATGCGAGCATAGTGATTTTCAACCACCCGGAAAATGTCACCGCCCGCAAAGGCCATATGTCCGGCATCAAACAGCAGTGGCACAGAGCTGTACTTCATGAATAGATCCAGCTCCGCCTCGGTTTCCACCGCAGCGGCCATGTGATGGTGATAGGAAATCGGCATGCCCTGCTTTTCGCACCAATCGGCAAAGTCGGACAGTTTGCGGCCATAGATTTCCATTTCCGCTTCGTTCAATTTGGGCTTCTGTGTGAGAGGAGTGCCCTTGAGCCCCTGCACCGAGCGCGCGGTTTCGCCATAGACAATGCATGGAGCATCGGCGGCTTTGAAAAAGGCCATCTGCTCGGCGATGCGATCTTTTTCAACCTCGATGTCGCCATCCAGCAGCAGACCGGAGAACCAGCCGCCACAGACCGAAATGCCAAAGCGATCAAGGATCGGCCCCAGCTCTTCCATATTCATCGGGAACCGGCGACCGGTTTCCATGCCCGTGAAGCCGGCGTCGGAGGCCTGACGCAAGCATTCCTCAAGGCTTACATCATCGGACAATTCTTCCAGATCATCATTCCACCATGCAATCGGGGCTATCCCCAGTTTGGCTTCCAACATCGTCTCTACTCCCTGACGTGTTTCAAAATGACAAGCAATTGGCTTGATTTATCTTATGTGCGTGCGCGAGCCCGATCCCAGATGGAACAAAGGCGCTCATAGCGCGCGGCCATCTGCAAGACGGCCTCCTCATCACTCATTTTGCCGACCATCCAGGCGCGAGCCGCGTCGCCAAAGATCGAGCGTCCCACGGCAAAGCCCTTGACCAGCGGATAGGCAACAGCCACTTCGAAGGAAGCGGCAAGCTCGGCTTCTGGTGCATCAAGCCCCAACACCACAATACCGCGCACATTGGGGTCATTCTCTTTGATCGCGCTCACCACATTGGTCCATGCTTCAGCATCAACCATCGGTTCAAGCTTCCACCAGTCCGGATAGACATCTATGTCATAGAAACGCTGGATCAGCTTGGCATTGGTATCCGCATCGACTGGCCCAACCTTGGACGGAATAACCTCAAGCAAAAATTCCAGCTTGTTCGCCCGTGCCGACAAAAACAGCTGCTTGACGGTCGCTTCCTGTTTTGCCTGCATCTCGGCATCATCATCCGGGTGACAAAAGCACAGCACCTTGACCACATGGTCTGACGCCCATTCGGACAGTCCAGCGCCCTCAGGCCCAACTTGTGGCTCCAGCTCCAAGGGTCGCGAGCCCGGCCATTCGCAGGGGCGACCAATCCACAACCCCGATCCGATGGCCTTCTCGAGTGCATCCATGCCGATGCGCGCATCACACAGAATGCCAAAGCCATGCCCCCCGTGCTGCACCTTCAGCGCCGCATCAAGGCAAAGCTCTTTAAACCGCCCGCCTTTTTCAAGACTATAGCCTTCCATTTCTTCCAGCTGCATACGGTGATCAAAGGCGAAGGTCCGCAAATTGCTCCAATCCACCTCACGCTCGGCAGGACAGCGCAATTGCTCTGGCATTTCTGAAGTGATGCTCATGTCAGTTCCTTTGCAAATGGTCTGAGGCGGCCCTTTCGCCGACAGCCCTAACAGTTTGGTGCACCCTCCTCAATCAGCCAACACCGCAGGATCGCTCATTCTCCTCAAGGTGGCCATTGCCGCGGCGAGGGCGCACAAAGTCAAGGTAAGTAAATGCTTGTAGACAGGATGGGTCAAGTGAAAATGAAATGTATTCACCGATCAATTTAATTTATGAAATAAATATTTCATTTTTGATTTCTCTCAATTCCATTCGCCCCCCACGCGCCTATCGCTGATGAAGGTTGCGAAAGGGGGGACCTCTTGGCGACTGGGACATGAAGGCGCATAGCGCTCCTTTTCAGCCAGGCCAGATCCGATCACCCAAACCGCATCCAAGTGCTTTTGGCAGCGTCGCTGTCTGACTGGAGGATCCTAGGATGGATGTTAAACGCTTGAAATTTTGCGTCGACAACGAATGGCGCGAGTCGAAAACTGAAAAATACATGCCGGTGATGAACCCATCGACCGGTCAGTTGATCGCCCAAGCGCCCTGCTGCACGCAGGACGAAGTGGATGCGGCGGTTGATGCTGCGTCCGCTGCCTATCCCGCATGGAGCGACACGCCGCTTCCGATCCGTATCCAGCTGATGTTCCGTTTCAAGCAGCTGCTTGACCAGAATCTCGATGAGCTCACAGAACTGGTAGCGACTGAGAATGGCAAATGTCTGGGTGAAGCCCGCGGCGATGTGCTCAAAGCCATCGAAGTGGTCGAATGCGCCTGCTCCAGCCATTATCTGATGCAGGGCGACACCTGCATGAATGTCGCCAATGGCTATGACACCGTCTCCTATCGCGAGTCGCTGGGCGTTTTTGCAGCGATAGCCCCTTACAATTTCCCGGCCATGATCCCCATGGGCTGGATGATTCCATTCTGCATCACCACCGGCAACACCGTTGTGCTGAAAGCCGCCTCCATGGTGCCTCAAACGGCCTCACGCATGCTCGAACTGCTCATCGAAGCGGGCTTGCCCAAAGGCGTGGTCAACATCGTCACCTGCTCGCGTGTTGAAGCCGACACTCTGCTCAAGCATCCGGTCATCAAGGGTGTGACCTTTGTTGGCTCCACCTCGGTCGGCATGCATATCTACCAGACCGCTGCCGCACATGGAAAACGGGTACAGGCCCTCACAGAGGCCAAAAATCATGCGCTCGTCATGGAAGATTGCGTACTGGAACGGTCTGTTGCCGGCATCGTCAATTCCACATATGGCTGCGCTGGCCAGCGCTGCATGGCTCTGCCAGTTGTCTGCGTGCAAGAATCCATCGCTGATGAATTCGTCGCCATGCTGTTGGAAAAAGCCAAGCAGCTGAAAGTCGGCCCGGCTTATCTACCAGATTCCCAGCTTGGCCCCCTTGTCTCCGCCAGCCAGAAGGAATTTGTCGAGAAATCCATCCAGCGCGGTGTCGATGAAGGCGCCGATCTGGTGCTTGACGGGCGCGGCGTCACAATAGAGGGCGCAGAAGGCGGCTTTTATGTTGGCCCGACCATCTTTGACAATGTCAAACCGGGCATGTGGATCGGCGATGAAGAAATCTTCGGCCCTGTCACCTGCATCAAACGGGTCAAGGACTTCGAAGAGGGTCTGGCCATCATGAATGCCAACCGCTTCGCCAATGGCTCTTGCATCTATACCACCTCTGGCCGCCTGTCGCGCGAATTTGCCCGACGTACCGATGGCGGCATGGTCGGCATCAATGTCGGTATTCCGGTGCCTTATTCCATCTTCCCATTCTCCGGTCACAAACAGTCCTTCTTTGGCGATCTGCATGCGCTGGGCAAGGACGGGGTGGCCTTCTTCACCGAAACCAAATCCGTCACCTCGGTCTGGTTCTCCGAAGAAGACGCCAAGAAGTCCGTCTCCACCTGGGATGGCACTCTGACGAGAAACTGATCAATCCATCTGAGGGGAGCATCGCTCCCCTCTTTTCTTTCCTGATGAAGCCCCGAATTCTCTAGAAGAAACCCCAGTCTGTCCTGATAAAGATCGTTGCGTGAAACTTCTTCTGGCAATCGCCTCGGTGGTTCAATATCTTCGGGTAATCCCCTACTCCGCAGACCATCAGAACCGCTCAGGATGAATGCCGATATGCCCGCTGCAAAGAATGTCGCTGAATTGCTCGACCAGATCCGTACCGACTATGACAATCTGAGCAAACGCCTGCAGCAGGTCGCCCAATATGTGACCCAATATCAAAACAGTGTTGCCTTTGACACAATAGCGGTCATTGCCGAGAAGGCCGACGTCCCGCCCTCAACCATGATCCGCTTTGCCTCAAGCTTTGGCTTTGCGGGCTTTAATGAGATGAAACAGCTATTCCGCGACAAGTTGCTGGAGGAGACGCCGAGCTATACCGAGCGGGCCAAGATGACCAAGGCCTTCGTGGCCGAAGCGACACCGGCGGACCGCGCTCGCAAGATCCTGACCGACTTTGCCGATGCCACCATTGTCTCGCTGAAAAATCTCAACGACACGATTCTGCCGGAAAATCTGCAGCGGGCCATTGATCTCTTGTCCGACGCCAGCACCATCTATATTGCCGGCATGGGGCGCTCATTCAGCCTCGCTGTCTCTCTGCGCTATGCCCTTTATCATCTCGAACGCAGCGTGGTGATGGTCGACGGTCTGGGCGGCATGCATCGCGAACAGATGAATCAAGTCACCAGCAATGACGTGATCGTTGCCATCAGCTATGCCCCCTATTCAAGCCAGACCCGCGCCGCCGCTGAGGCCGCCAAGAAAGCAGGAGCAGGTCTGATCGTCATGACCGACAGCCAGATAAGCCCCATCGCCACCTTGGGCGATGTCTGCTTTGCCATTGACGAGCCTCACATCGACGCTTTCCGCTCAACCTCTGCCACCCAATGCCTCATCCAGTCCATCGTTGTGGCTCTGGCCTATCAGATCAGCAATAAGGCACCCGAAGCTGAGAAGTGACCGCTCGAAAGCCTAGATGCTGTCAAGCTCCACCCGCCGCCGCTCATCCTCAGCCGTACCGGTATTGATAGTCGTTGCCGGTTCGAGCAAAACCACCTCGCAGATATCGGTCAGCGCCACGGGACAATGTTCAACCCCGTGCGGCACGACGATAAACTCCCCTTCTTCAACAATCTCCTCGCGGTCCCTGAAGCGCATCAGCAAGCGACCGCGATGGACGAGAAACAGCTCATCTTCCTTTTCATGGAAATGCCAGGTAAAGGCCCCTTGAAACTTCGCCAGCTTGATCTGCATATTGTTGACCTGCCCGGCGATCCGTGGCGCCCAACAATCGGAAAAACCACCAAAGGCCAGATCGAGGCTTTTCTTGCCAAAGGGCGACAGATGGCCATTGAGCGCCGCAACATCCCGCACAATCGCCGCAAGTTGCGCTTCCACCGGTTCTGATGGGCCAAGATAGTCCCCATCAAGCGCCGCCGTCCCGATGGTAAAGCCCGCCGCGCCGGTCTTGTGAACCGCAGCAATGCGATCCTTGTCAGCAATCGACCCGGCCACGATCACCGGCTTGCCAGCTGCTTCGCAAACAGCTGAAATCAACGCAGGAATGTCCGGCAACTGAGCGCGATAGGCCAACAGGTCGAGACCATGCACCCCGTCATGGGCCGCCATGACGCGCGCGCTTTCGACAACTTCCTCAACCGAGCCTTCCAAAACACTCGGGTGGCCCGTAATCCGGCCGGGGAACGGGAAATAGGCGATCTCGCTGCCCGCTATCACAGGCAGCACATCCTCCACCCGCGTGCCACCAAGCAGCACATCAACGCCAATATCAACCGCCGCTTTGGCTGACTGGATCTCGCTGTCCCGGTCAAGGGAAACCACCTCGAGATAAGACGTTGCCCCCTTGGCCTTGATCATCGCATTGAGATCTTTCAAGGCCGCAATCGGCAGCCCCACATCCTTAAAGCCAATATGGCGCACCCCCAAAGACAGGGCGGTGGCCAAATGATCAACCGCATCTTCAACCGTGCGGTCATCGCGGGTCAGCATGAATATAAAACGAAGGCCCATCAGACAGTCTCCTCGGCTTTGATCCGTGTGGTAATCAGGGTGCGGGCATAGTCAATCGCCAGTGACAGGCTGCTTGCATCGGCAATGCCCTGCCCGGCAATGTCAAACGCCGTGCCATGGTCTGGCGAGGTTCGGACAAAGGGCAGACCGAGGGTTATATTGACCCCCTTCTCAACGCCCAGATATTTCACCGGGATCAGTCCCTGATCATGATATTGCGCCACGACCACGTCGAATTTTCCCCGCCGCGCGGCCATATAAACCGTATCCCCCGGCCATGGGCCAGAGACATCCAGCCCCTTCGCGCACATGGCTTTGATCGCCGGGGCAATGATGTCGATTTCCTCGCGCCCAAACAAACCGCCTTCCCCCGCATGCGGGTTAAGGCCCGCCACTGCAATGCGCGGCTTCTCGATCCCCAGTGCCCGGCACCCCTCATGGGCCAGTTGGATTGCATTGATCTGGGCGTCAAAATCGCCACCCCGAATGGCATCGGCCATCGAGCAATGGATCGTGACGAGAACCGTTCGGATCTCGTCATTGGCCAACATCATCGCCACACGGTCTGAGCCACCAAACGTGGCCAGCATTTCCGTATGGCCGGGGAAATCGACCCCTGCTGCCGACAGGGCTTCCTTATGGATTGGTGCGGTAACAATCCCTGACACTGCCCCTGCCTTGGCAAGCTCGATCGCTTTGACAATTGCATCAAACGCCGCCTTGCCGCTAACAGCCGAAATCTGTCCAACGGGGAAATCAGCGCCCGCATCCCCGGTCTCCAACACATCAATCACCCCGTCTTGTAACTGGGCATCATCGATTCGATCAATCGGGTGGACATCAAGCGGCAGACCGAGGGCTTTAACCGCCTTGGAAATCACCGAAACATTGCCAGCAATAACGCAATCAGCATTCTTGCCCAGAAGGGATTTGACCGAGATTTCCGGGCCGATCCCGGACGGATCTCCCATAGTGATGATCAAGGGCGCTTGGGTCATGGATGCTGTTCCTCATTGGGCTTTCGCTGGCCATATTTGCCAGCACAATCAGTCGACTGCAATCTAAACCGGGAAGCATCCCCCTTCAAGCAATGGCTCCATCTCACACAGGAGGAAATGCCCTTCAGCTCCTCTCATGATATCCGTTGGAGCAGGATCTCAGCCGTCACCAGAACCGGATTGGCACCGCGCGTCACCCGACCGCGCAGTCCCGCACCGCCCGCTTCGCCCACAATGACAATCTCAGGTCCCCGGAGACATCCCGCCTCCCCGTGAGCAAGCGCATCACGAATGACGAATTCAGTGGCAAAAGAGTCAAGCAGCCGACCATCGTCAAACTCCGCCCCGACCAGACTGCCAAGCCCAAAGACACGCGCCTGCTGCCAGCCAAGCCGGGCGCAGACCATATCAAGCCCCATTGCCAGATCCTCATTGGGCAACATCCGCAACAGCGCAAAATCAGCGCCATCCGGCTCTGGCTGCGACAGACTTTTGGTCTGAAACAGGGAAAAATTGCTCTCCGCATCGGGCAATCGTTCAAAACAGGCGTCATCCAGCAAAAAGCCGTGCGCTATGACATCTTGCGCCAGCATGGTTTCGGCAAACAGCACATGACCAAACCGCACCGCGCCATCAGTCTCAGACCATGAGCCATGCCCCCATGAGCCATGCCCATGCAGAAACAAGGCCCCGTCCGCCTGTCCAACCACCAGCCCCAAATGATGGATGAGACCGGGCGCTTGCAGGCGGTGCGTTTGCGAATACCATGCCACGGTCTGATCATTGGGCGCCTTGTCGGGAATGACATAGGCCAAAGCATCCACTGGCGCAGCCTCCAGCTCTAACCAGCCGCTATAAAGGCCAACACCGGCCAGAGCCTCGGCGATGGCCGACTGAAGATCCTGATCGCCTCGCAAGGCAAGCGTCACCGCCCGCCCCCGCGACCGGGAAAAGGGCAGACGCTCTGCGGCCTTCGGTCCCGGATGGGTCACTGAGCGCGGAACAGACCTCATGCTTCGCCCGCCTCGATCCGCCGCTCAAGCTCCGCCCGGATCAGACGCTTGGCCAGTTTTCCAACCCCGGATTTGGGGATTTCCTGCCAGAAATGGAACTGTTTCGGGATCTTGTAACGCGCCACATGGGCCCGCAAATAAGTCTCCAACTCCTCCGCGCGCAAGCTATGGCCCGGGGTCAGAGTGCAGACCGCCACGCCAATCTCCCCCCATTTCGGGTGCGGCATGCCAAACACGGCGGTTTCCGTAACAGAAGGATGCTCAAGAATTTTCTCTTCAATCTCCAGCGGATAGATATTCGATCCGCCCGAAATATACATATCCGAAGCCCGGCCGGTGATATAGAGATAGCCCGCCTCATCCATATGCCCCAAATCGCCGGTGAGAAACCAGCCATCCCGGAAACTCTTCTCATTGGCCTCCGGGTTGCTCCAGTATCCTGCAAAGACCGCAGGCCCAAGCACGCAGATTTCGCCGGTTTCCCCCGGTGCCATTGGCTGCCCATCCGACCCTTGAATCTCCACCTGCATTCCGGTTCTGGCAAAGCCGCAGGTGCCAACCCGCATATCGGCCCCGATGCTATGCTCATAGGTCGGCAGTTGGGTGATGGTGCCAGTCACTTCCCCAAGGCCGAAATATTGCACAAGCACCGGCCCCAAAGCTTCCAAAGCTGTGATCTGATCACTGCGATACATCGGGGCACCCGCATAAACGATATGGCTGAGGCAGGATGTGTCATAGTCGGCGCGTTGCGGCGCTTCAACCATCATCTTCAGGATGGTTGGTACGGTGAACATAGTGCAGACCCGCCATTGTTCAATCAGAGACCAGATTTCTGCTGGATCGAAATTGGCTGCTCCAGGCAGGATGGTTGCCGCGCCGCGAGCGACCGTCAACATCTGGTGCACCCCCGCCCCATGGGTCAGCGGAGCCACCACGATGGAAGCATCCTCATGAGTGATACCGGGGACCAGATCGGCCAGATGATTGTTGATCACAAAACCAAGCTGGCCATGGGTCAACATCGCCGCCTTCGGCTTGCCTGTGGTCCCGGAGGTGAAGAATAACCAGCAAATATCATCACGGTCGACAGCGGCAAGCGGCGGGACTGCGCCATCATGGTTAGCCATCAGGCTTTCTATATCTTCGCCAAAATCAGACGGGCCAATCGACAATCGGGTCTCGATTTTGGGTGCCTTGATCGCCGCATGCTCAGGATAGGACGCATTGCACAGCATCACCTTGGCACCGGACAATTCCGCCATCCAGGTAAAATCCCCCGGCGAGCAGCGGAAATTGGCGGGCACCCAAATCGCCCCCAATCGCAGACAGGCATAGAAGGATTCAAACAACTGATTGCAATTTTGCGACTGGACCAACACGCGGTCGCCCTTGCGCACACCGGCCTTGTCCGCCAACACCCCAGCCATCCGCTTGACCCGATCGTCAAAGGACTGCCAGTCCCAGATGGTCTCACCCCAAACAAAAGCCGGGCGTTCGGGCAGGCGGCGCGCCTGTTGTTCAACATAATGGGCCAGATTCATGGTTCTGGTTGACCAGGGCATGCGTATATTGGCGCTCATGCGCGTCTCCCCCTTCAGAAGTCTTTTTCTGGCAAGCCTGCACCTTATGTCAGACCTGCCGACCCTTTGCCCGGCACACCTCCCAGCCCGACAAATGGTTGATTTTCTTTTGTAAAGCCAACCATCGCCAAAAGCTCAAAGCCTGTCAAACATCTTTAGCACTTTCCGGTCATGATTGCGCATCGAGCCAGATGAGACTGACAACAGTCACCATTTCTGAGTATTTCGCATATCAACTCTTTAAATTGTAAACTGATTAGTGTACCCATAGAGGCCGACTTATAAAATGTAAACTAATCAGTTTACAAAAATTCGGAGACCGACTGTTTGAAGCTCAAAGACCGCAAGAGACAGGATATTCTTGACGCCGCGCTGGTTGAATTCGGCGAGATCGGCTTTGCCGCCGCACGGATCAATCGCATTGCGGAGCTCGCCTCGGTCTCCAAACGCACCCTTTACAACCACTTCGAAAGCAAGGAAGCTCTGTTTGATGCAATCATCGACAAGCTGATGAGCGACGCTGGTTGCTATGATTTTGGAACCCATGACCCCAGCAGCTCGGTTGAGAGCCAGCTGCGCAAGACGGCAAAGGCCTATGTGCCCTATATTGAAGACCCCAACACGCTGGCGCTGGCCAGAGTGGTCACTTCTGAATTCATTCGCAACCCGAAGATGAGCCGCAGCCTTTTCGAGCATGACCGGGTACGCCAGGGGCCTTTCGCCCAAATCATTGCCGATGCCATGCAGGCCGGCAAACTGAAACAAGCCGAAGTTGGCTATGCTGCCACCCAATTCATGGCAACAATCAAGGCCTTCCTCTTTTGGCCGCAACTGATGGCAGGCGAATCTCTGCCCTCTGAAGAGCAAATTGACAAGATCATTGATGACGCCGTGACCATGTTCATGGCGTTGTACAAACCCGAATAATAAAGCCTGAATGTCTAACAACACTGCATTCATGACCTTTTTGCCCGATGGAGCCGGGCACCGAACGCCATGAATCAACAACCATAAGACTTATTTGGATCGTCGTGACACCGTCTGAAATTTCAATGGTCTGCCTCCCAAACAGACTAGCAGCACCGTCCGGCATCCATCGAACAAACCTATGCGAGACCATACAATGGCCCTTCCGTCACAGATACGCCGATTGATTTTTTCCGCCTCAGCCATTTCCATGCTGTCCCTGCCATTACCGGCATTCGCTCAAGCCCCGGGCGGAAAGCAGCCACCCACACCGGTCACCATTCAAACCATCAAGCTGGAAGACATTCCGCTCACCGTCACCTTGCCGGGCCGCGTCTCCGCCTCTCGCGAAGCCGAAGTCCGTCCGCAGGTTCAGGGCATCGTCACCAAACGGCTGTTTGTCGAAGACGATCTGGTTGCCGTTGGCGATCCGCTCTATCAGATTGACCCGGCCACCTATGAGGCTCAGGTCAGCCGTGCAAAAGCACAGCTGGCACAGGCAGAAGCCCAATTGGCACTGGCAAAGGCCGAAGAAGCCCGCCAGAACCAGCTGCTGGAACGCAAGCTGGTGAGCACGCAGGCCTTTGAAACCACTGTTGCCAGTCGCAAATCGGCTGAGGCTCAGGTCCAGTCCGCTGAGGCAGAACTCAAAAGCGCCCAGATCAATCTTGATCGCACCGTCATCAAGGCCCCGCTCGCTGGTGTCATAGGCTTCTCCCAGATCAATGAAGGCGCGCTGGTCTCCAGCGCTTCGGCATCTGCCATGGCCATCATCCGCACCGTTGACCCGGTGCATGTGGATGTGACGCAGTCTGCGGCCGAAATTCTGGCCTTCAGGCGCGCCAACAACAACAGCAGCGAGAAAAACCGCGAAGCAACCCTCATTCTGGCCGATAGCTCGACCTATGAATTGAAGGGGCAATTGGCCGCCGCTGACACACAAGTTGATCAGGCGACCGGCGTTCTGACGCTGCGCATGGAATTCGCCAACCCGGACCGTTTGCTCATTCCGGGCATGTATGTCCGCGTCCGCCTGCAACAGGGCTTGATCAAGCAAGGGGCGAAAGTGCCACAAAAAGCCGTCATGCGTGACCGCCGTGGCCAGCCAATCGCCTGGATCGTCAACAAGGACAATGTCGTTGAACCCCGTCCTCTGACAATCGTGCAGGATCAGGGCAATCAGTGGATTGTCTCCGCAGGCGTTGCCGAGGGTGACCGATTGATGGTGGATGGCTTTGCCAAGGCGCGTCCGGGTGCCAAAGTCGCGCCACAGGAAGCAGGCGCAGCGCCCGCAGCCCCGAAAGCCGGAGCACCAAAAGGTGCACCTGCTGCTAATGCCGATGCCAAATCCAAGGCAGAATAAGGGACCCGATCATGGCACGTTTCTTCATTGACCGGCCCGTCTTTGCCTGGGTGATCTCATTCTTGATCATGGGCATCGGCGTGCTTTCCATCTTTACTCTGCCTATATCCCAATATCCGCAGATCGCCTCGCCATCCGTTCAGGTCTCGGCCAGTTATCCCGGCGCCTCTGCCGAGACAGTCGAGAGCACCGTGACCCAGATTCTGGAACAACAGATGACGGGTCTGGACGGTTTGCGCTATATTTCATCCAGCTCGGCCGCCAATGGTCGAGCCTCCCTGACCATGACCTTTGAGACCGGAACCAATCCTGACATTGCGCAGGTGCAGGTCCAGAACAAAGTCGCTCAAGCCAACCCTCTGCTGCCTGAAATCGTAAAGCGGCAGGGTGTCAGCGTAAAGAAATCGTCCGCCGGCTTCCTGATGGTTATCGGTCTTATTTCCGAGGACGGCAATCTGGAACAGACGGACCTGTCCGACTATCTCAACTCCAACATTCTCGACGAAATCAGCCGTCTGGAAGGCGTGGGTTCGGTGCAGGTTTTCGGTGCGCCTTACGCCATGCGAATCTGGCTCGATCCAGCAAAACTCAGAGCCTATGAACTGGCCCCATCCGACGTTCTGACCGCTGTCTCCGCCCAGAACGCCCAGATCACCGCTGGTCAGTTTGGCTCGCGCCCTGCCCCTGCGGGTCAGCAATTGAACGCCACCATCACCGCCCAGTCTCTGCTTCAGACCCCGGAAGATTTCGAACAGATCGTTCTGAGAGCTGATGAAGATGGCGGTCTGGTTCTGCTGCGTGATGTTGCACGGGTTGAAATCGGTGCACAGAGTTACAGTGCAATCGCCCGCTACAATGGCCAGCCAGCCTCAGGCATGGCCGTTCAGCTCGCATCCGGTGCAAATGCCCTCTCCACCGCCCGTCTGGTCAAGGAACGCATTGAGGAACTGTCCCAATTCTTCCCCGACGGCGTGACCTACACCATTCCTTACGATACGACACCCTTTGTCGAATTGTCGATCGAGGAAGTGGTCAAGACCCTGTTCGAGGCCATCGGTCTCGTCTTCCTCGTGATGCTGCTCTTCTTGCAGAATTTACGCGCCACCCTCATTCCCACGCTCGCCGTGCCCGTCGTTCTGCTCGGCACTTTCGGTGTTTTGGCGGCGGCTGGCTTCTCCATCAACGTGCTGACCATGCTGGCCATGGTGCTGGCGATTGGTCTGCTGGTGGATGATGCCATCGTCGTGGTGGAGAATGTGGAACGCATCATGGAAGAGGAAGGCCTGTCCCCGCGGGATGCAACACGCAAGTCGATGGGGCAGATTTCGGGCGCTCTGGTCGGCATCGCAATGGTGCTCTCTGCAGTGTTTGTGCCAATGGCCTTCTTCGGTGGCTCCACAGGCGTCATCTACAAGCAGTTCTCCATCACCATCGTATCGGCGATGTTCCTCTCGGTCGTGGTCGCCCTGACCCTGACCCCGGCCCTCTGCGCCACCATCCTCAAACCCGTCAAGCATGGGGCCAAGGATCGCGGTCTGGTCGGGTGGTTCAATCGTGGTTTCAACGGCTTGACCAATGGCTATGCCAGCGCCGCGGGACGCGTGGCCCGGCTTCCCGTGCTGTTCGTGATTATCTATCTCGGCCTGTCCGGCAGCATGGGCTGGCTGTTTGACAAGACCCCGACCGGCTTCTTGCCCGAAGAGGATCAGGGCATCATGTTCGCCCTTGTTCAGGCTCCTGCCGGCTCCACCGCAGAACATACGCTTGGTGTCGTCAAACAGGCCGAACAGCATTTTCTAGCTCAGAAAAACGTCCAGTCACTCTTCTCGGTCGTTGGTTTCTCCTTCAGTGGATCCGGCCAGAATGCCGGCATGGCTTTCGTCCGCATGAAAGACTGGTCACTGCGTCCGGGCCCTCAAAATAGTGTGCAGGCAGAAGCAGGCAAAGCCTTCGGTGCCCTGGCGCATGTTCAGGGGGCCATGGTCTTCCCGCTCGTCCCGCCTGCTGTCATCGAATTGGGTAACGCCTCTGGCTTTGACTTCTATCTGCAGGCCCGCGATGGCCAAAGTCATGAAGAACTCACCGCAGCCCGAAACCAGCTGATGGGCATGGTGTCCCAAAGCCCGCTGATTGGCTCGATCCGACCCAGCGGCCTTGAAGATGCCGCCCAATACAAGATCAACATCGACTGGCGCCGCGCCGGGGCGATGGGGGTTTCAGCCGCTGATGTCTCCAACCTCCTGTCCGTTGCCTGGGCTGGCCGGTATGTTAACGACTTCCTTGATAGAGGCCGCATCAAGCGCGTCATCGTTCAGGGCGAAGCCGATGCCCGCGCCACACCGGAGAGCCTGAAAGACTGGCGTGTTCGCAACGCATCTGGCGGCTTCGTGCCCTTCAACAACTTCTCCGACGGGAAATGGAACTTCGGGGCACAGGGGCTTTACCGCTATAACGGTGTGCCAGCTTTGCAATTGCAGGGCGCGCCAAAGGCCGGAGTCTCGAGCGGGGAAGCCATGGCGGAGATCGAACGCCTTGCTGCTCAGCTACCTCCGGGCTATCGCATTGCCTGGAATGGTCTGTCACTGGAAGAACGCGAGTCAGGCGATCAGGCGCCACTACTCTATGCGCTGTCACTGGCCGTGGTGTTCCTGTCCCTTGCTGCGCTTTACGAAAGCTGGGCCATCCCCATGGCGGTCATTCTGGCCATGCCACTGGGTGTGCTGGGTGCTCTGATCGCAGCTTTTCTGGGCGGTTATGCCAATGATGTGTTCTTCCAGGTTGGCCTGTTGACCACCATCGGCCTTACCGGCAAGAACGCCATTCTGATCGTCGAGTTTGCCCGAGACAGGCAACGCATGGGAGACACGGCCCTTGCTGCCGTTGTGGAAGCCACCAAGCAGCGCTTCCGCCCGATTGTCATGACGTCTCTGGCCTTCTCCCTTGGCGTCTTGCCACTAGTCATCTCCACCGGAGCGGGCGCGGCGGGTCGTCAGGCGATTGGCACCGGGGTGCTTGGCGGCATGATCGCGGCCACCATTCTGGTGGTCCTGTTCACACCGCTCTTCTATGTGTTGATCCGCAAGTTCGCGCCTTTCAAGGAAATCTCTCCGGATTGAGCCTTGAGACAATACCAAAACAAAAAGGCCCTCTCCTTGATTGGAGAGGGCCTTTTCATGTCCGAAGCGACAACGGCATAAACCGGCTTACATATGGGTAAGCAGCATATTCTGATCGAGCAGATAGCGCACAAGCAGCGGCAAACTTGCCGCCCCCAAAGCCCGTGCAGGGGCCCCCAGACTGCCTTCAAGGATCACCGGATTTGCAATGCCGCGCCAGTTTTTCTGCTCCTGCGCCAATCGCACCTTGTCGATCAGCATCTCGCGAATGGTGGGCGGCATTGTGCCATCAATGATCACCACCTCGATATCCAGAATGGCCGTGGCATTGGCAATGGCCAGAGCCAGATAACGCGCTGCCTTGTCGAGCCACTCCTCCAGCACCTCCCCAAGTTCAGTCCAGTCAAACGAGCTTTGTTGCAGGAGGGTAGGATCCAACCCTCGCTCTTTGAGGATCGCTTCGAGATAGAACAAAGAGGCATAATCAATCAGCTGCGCCTCTTCTGCCCCCGGTTCGGGCAGCGGCAACGAGGCCAAGGCCCCTGCATTGCGGGTGCGGCCTGAATAGATGGAATTGTTCAGCGCAATGCCGCCGCCAATGAAGGTGCCAACAAAGATATAGAGAAAGTCGCTGAACTCGATGCCGCGACCAAAGGAGATCTCCGCCCCACACGCCGCCGTGCCGTCATTTTGTGTGAAGGTCTGAAAACCGACGCGTTCTTCAAGCTGTTCGGCAAAGTCGAAATCTTTCCAGACATGCATCGTGCCTTCCGGGGCGCCAATTTTCTCTTCCCAGTCCCAGAGGTGAAAGGGCATCGCAACGCCAATCCCGGCAATCTTGTCGTGATCCTCCAGCGCAATCGCCTGCACCAGATCCTTGATCCCCTGCACCGCAAAAGCCAGCACCATGTCCGGCATCGGATAGCTATAGGTGATCTGGATCGAGCGCACGATCGAGCCGACGAAATCAATCAGCACCAGATCGGCACTGCGCCGCCCGACTTTCACACCGAGCGAATAAGCACCTTCGGGATTGAGCGCCATTGGCACCGATGGTTGGCCAACGCGGCCGCGCACCGGATCTCCCTTCAGCAACAGACCATCCTTCTCCAACTCACGAATGATGACGGAGACCGCTTGCGCCGACAGACCGGAGCGCCTGGTGATTTCGGATTTTGCCAACGCCCCGTGGCGCTTGATCAGCGACAGCACAAGCCTTTCATTATAGGCTCTGACCTTGCGCTGATTGAAGCCGCCTGCGGAGCCACGATTGCGGCCTGAACGGGATGCCAATTTGACCACTTCCTCCCGGCCTCAAGCTGTGAAGACATCAAAAAGATGCCAGCGGGCCGTGTCTTTCTCATTGCAACGTTTCAAATCTCTGGACGAACTGTCGATCGAACAAAGCCTGAGCAACGCCATCTCGACAGGCTTTTGGATATGATTCCAGCGGCTTGAACAAGTCCCCCCAAATGCCCCGTCCGTGCAGAAAAGACGGCAAGCCGGAGCATGATAGGTCTGCATTTTTTCATAATCTATGAAACAGATCAAATAATTAAATTAAGGAGACTTATTGAGCTGCAATGTGAGGACAGATTCTCAAAATCAGTGGCGCAAAACACGCCATTTCTTGGCCAAAATCGCATCAAGCACAGAAAATCTCCCTACCATCTGCGCTTCTACGCACAACAATTAACACTTTTTATGGATTTAATCCTGCGAAAAAACCTCTTTCATGGACGTCACTTATGGAATTTTCATGACAAAACGGTCGTTTTTTTCGTTGCATCGATGAAATTTTGATCAGAATCAAATTTCTATTGCCTAATAAATCATATAAGTAGATTTATTATCCCGCCAGCCTGCAGACCGGCAAACCGGGTCTTGCAAGGAAATTGGCAGCGAAGAGGACAGCAGCCAGCAAGGCGCTCTTACGGGACACAATCGGAGGACAACATGCAGTTCAAGGAATCAGCAATCGAGATCGGCGCGAAGGCCGAAAACAAGGCCGAAGCCATTGCCAAAGTCGGTGCATTGCTGGTCAAGTCTGGCAATATAGAGCCAGGCTATATCGAGAGCATGATGGCCCGCGAAGAGGTCGCCAACACCTTTCTGGGCAACGGCATTGCCATTCCTCACGGCATTCCCAAAGACCGAGAATTGATCCTTGAGACCGGCGTCGCCGTATTGCAATTGCCTGAAGGCGTCGAATGGAATGACGGCGGCATGGCCCATTTGGTGGTTGGCATTGCTGCCAAGAGCGATGAACATCTGACCGTTCTGTCCAATCTGACCGATGTGCTTGGTGACCCGGACGAAGCCGCGCGACTGGCCCAGACCACAGACGCCAGCGAAATCGCCATGCGCCTGTCTGGAGGCAACGTCGTTAAAGACGATGAGCCGACCGAAATGCCAGAAGATTTCGACGAAGGCTTTGACTATACGATCACCAGCCCGCACGGCCTGCATGCGCGCCCGGCAACCGCTCTCATCGACCTTGCCAAAAGTTTTGACGCCAACATCCGCGTTCGCAATGGCATGAAAGCCGGCGACGCAAAAAGCCTGATTGGCTTGCTCAAGCTCGGCATTGATCACGGCTCAACCATTCGCGTCAGCGCCGAAGGGCCTGATGCCATCAAGGCGCTGGCGGCCATCCAGACCGCCTTTGAAAATGGACTTGAAGACGAAGAAGAAGCCGCGAGCGAAGCCTCCACCGGTTCCATGGGTCCCCACCCTGTCGCGCAGTATCAAGGCACAGTGATTGCTGGCATTTCCGCCTCTCCCGGCATTGCAATCGGCCCGCTGAAACACTTTCAGCGTGGGCGCATTGTGGTCGAGGAGAAAGCGGCCAATGACAGTGGTTCCGAACAGGCTCGCCTTGATGCTGCGCTGGCAGCGGCTCGCACCGAATTATCCGAACTCTATACGGAAATGCTCAACAAGTCCGGCGCGGGCAAAGCCGCCATTTTCAAGGCCCAAACCGAATTTCTCGACGATCCGGAAATGATCGCCGAAGTCCGCATCCTGATCGACAAGGGCCATAGCGCTGGTTGGTCCTGGCAGCAGATTTATGAAGAACATGCCGCTTCGCTCGCCGCCATGAAAGAGGAAATCCTCGCCGCCCGTGCCCTTGATCTGCGTGATGTGGGTCGCCGCCTTCTCAAACTGTTGGCAGACAAGGTCGAAGACGATCCACACCTTCCCGACAGCCCGGTGATCCTGATCGCCGATGACCTGACCCCGTCCGATACGGCAGGTCTAGACACCAAACTCGTCCTCGGCCTCTGCACGGCTTCCGGCGGTCCAACCTCCCACACTGCCATCATTGCCCGTTCCATGGACATCCCCGCCGTGGTAGGCGCTGGCAAGGACTGCCTGTCCCTTCAGGATGGCAGCGACATCATTCTCGATGGTTCCTCGGGATTGCTCGTTGCCACTCCGAGCGATGAGGACCACAAGGCCGCTGCAGAGGCTCAACAACGCCATGCCGCCCAGATCGAAGCCGAGCGGCTCGCCTGCTACCAGCCCGCCATCATGAAAGACGGCCACCGGGTGGAAGTGGTCGCCAACATCGGCAGCGTCGATGAGGCCGCTGCCGCCATTGAAGCTGGTGGCGAGGGCGTCGGCCTGCTGCGCACCGAATTCCAGTTCCTCCAGCGGGCGTCAGAGCCGAACGAAGACGAGCAATATGAAGCCCTTCGCGCCATGCTCAAGGCCATGGGCGGGCTACCGATGATTGTCCGCACCCTCGACATTGGCGGCGACAAGGATGTGCCTTATTTGCGCATGCCCGAAGAAATGAACCCTTTCCTTGGCGTGCGCGGCATTCGCCTTTGCCTCTTGCAGGAAGAGCTGTTCCGCCGTCAGTTGCGTGCCGTCTTCCGCGCCTCAGCTCATGGACCTTTGCGCCTGATGTATCCGATGATCGCCTCGATTGACGAATTGCGGGCCGCCAAGCAAATCACCGAAGACGTCCGCGTCGAAATGGGGGCCGACCCAATCGAAATCGGCATGATGATCGAAATTCCATCTGCCGTAATGATGGCCGAAGAGCTGGCCCGTGAGGTTGACTTCTTCTCCATCGGCACCAACGATCTGACACAATATGCGCTGGCCATGGACCGTATGCATCCACAATTGGCCAAAATGGCCGATGGGCTGGACCCGGCCGTTCTGCGCCTGATCCGCAAAACGGTGGAAGCCGCAGATGCCGCCGGCATCTGGGTTGGGGCTTGCGGTGGCATTGCGGGCGATCCCCTTGGAGCCGACATCCTGTCAGGTCTCGGCGTCAAGGAACTCAGCGTCAGCATCCCGGCCATTGCCGCAGTCAAGGCCCGCATTCGCTCCCGCTCCATGGCAGAAGCCCAGGCGATTGCCAACGCCGCCCTTGCCTGCCACAACGCCGCCGATGTGCGGTCGCTGGGCTGAGGAAAGTTGGGAGGATCAGACCATGACGAACCATCCACGCATTGCAACCGTCACCCTTAATCCCGCAATTGACCAGACGGTTCAGATCCCTGACTTCACCGCAGGTGACGTCAACCGGATTGCCGAGCAGCAGCTTGATGCCGGAGGCAAGGGCGTCAATGTCGCCAGCTTCCTCTCCCATATGGGCCATCATGTCGCCGCCACTGGCATTCTGGGTGCAGACAATGCCGGGATCTTCGAACAGCTCTTCACCCGTCAGGCCATCGCGGATCATTTTGTCCGTCTGCCCGGCCTGACAAGGGTCAACATGAAGGTCGTCGATGGGGTGAAGCTTGAAATCACCGACATCAATGCCCCCGGCCTTACCAACAGCCAGCAGGCCTTGGTTGAGCTGACCGCCCGCATCGATGCGCTCTGTGAGGCGGGTGTCGACACATTCGTTCTAGCAGGCAGCCTGCCCGCCGACATACCAGCCACCATCTATGGCGAGCTGACCAAAAGCCTGAAAGCAAAGGGCAAATACGTCGCGCTTGATGCCAGTGGCCCCTCCTTTGCAGCAGCGCTGAAAGAAGGCCCGGACATCATCAAACCCAATATCAGCGAATTGTCCGAACTGGTTGGCAAGCCCCTGTCCTCGCCACAAGAGGTGGTCGCGGCAGCCCGTACGGTAGCCGCAGGCAAAGTCGAGCTGATCGCCGTCTCCATGGGCGAACAGGGGGCCATTTTCATCGCCGCAGACGAGGTGCTTCTGGCCCAACCGCCAAAGGCCGTCGTCAAAAGCACTGTCGGTGCAGGCGACGCCATGGTGTCAGGCATTGTCGATGCCCGCACCAAGGGCCTGTCCCTCGCAGCGCTTGGTCGTCTGGCTACGGGATTTTCTCTGGGAGCACTGGGCGAAATCGGACCGCATCTGCCCCCGCGAGACACAATCGAGGCTTTCGCCACGCAAGTGACCATTGAGCCTTTGGATTTTTGAGAGGAGAAGGAACACAATGGCAAAGATTGTCGGTGTATCGGCCAATCGCGAAAGCGAGCCGCACACCCGAATGGCATCAGAGGCCTTGCGAAGGGTCGCCGAGGATAAAGGCCATTCGATCAGCATAGAATGTCAAGGTCCCGACGGGGTCACCGCACCTCTTTTGCAGGACGAAATCGACAGCGCGGATCTCGCCATCCTCGCCATCGACCAGGACATTGATCAGACCCGCTTCGCGGACCTGAAAACCACCATTACGACAACCAGCAACGCGATCCGGAAGACCGAAGACATTCTCTCGGACGCCTTGAAAGATGCCGGAATTCCGGCCTCAAACACGCGTGATTCGAAGCAGGAGGAAGCCGTGTCCACGACAGAATCATCCAAAAAGCGCATTGTCGCCGTGACGTCATGCCCAACGGGCATTGCCCACACCTTCATGGCCGCAGACGCCTTGAAAAAGAAGGGCGCCGCGGAAGGCTATGACATCAAGGTCGAGACACAAGGCTCCGTCGGTGCCAAGGACCAGCTGACTGCCGAGGATATTGCGGCAGCTGATCTGGTGATCATTTCCGCCGATACCCATGTGGACGAAAGCCGCTTTGCTGGCAAGGCGATCTATCGCACCTCGGTTGGGGCATCGGTCAAGGATGCAAGCGCCGTCATCAAAGCCGCCTTCGCGGAAGCTGAAACCGCAGTGCCTTCAAGCACCACAAACGAAGGCAACATGCAATCCGTTGCCGAAGCCAAAGCCGCCCTTCAGGCCAAGCGCAGCGGTCCTTACAAACACCTGCTGACCGGCGTTTCCTACATGCTGCCCGTCGTGGTGGCCGGTGGTCTTCTGATTGCTCTTTCCTTCGTTTTCGGCATCGAAGCCTTCAAAGAAGAAGGCACCCTTGCCGCGGCCCTGATGGCCATCGGTGGTGGCGCAGCCTTCAAGCTGATGGTTCCGGTTCTTGCGGGCTTTATCGCCTATTCCATCGCCGACCGTCCCGGCCTTACCCCCGGCCTGATCGGTGGTCTTTTGGCTGTGAATCTGGGCGCAGGCTTCCTTGGCGGCATTCTGGCCGGTTTTCTTGCCGGTTATGTCGCTCTCTGGTTGCGCGACAATATCAAGCTGCCATCCTCCCTTGAGGGCTTGATGCCGGTCCTGATCCTGCCATTGCTCTCCACCGCGATTGTCGGCCTGTTGATGGTCTATGTCATCGGTGAGCCGGTTCGCTATATCAATGAAAGCTTGACCGCCATGCTGCAGGGCATGGGCCAGACCAACGCCGTGTTGCTTGGCCTTGTTCTGGGTGCGATGATGGCCTTCGATATGGGTGGCCCGGTCAACAAAGCGGCCTATGCCTTCTCCGTTGGCCTTCTGACCAGCGACACCTTTGCGCCGATGGCAGCCGTCATGGCCGCTGGCATGACCCCTCCTCTGGGTCTGGCTCTGGCTACCTTTGTTGCCAAAAACCGCTTCACCGAAGAAGAACGTGAAGCAGGCAAAGCCGCAGCCGTTCTCGGCCTCTCCTTCATCACCGAGGGCGCCATTCCATATGCTGCGAAAGATCCGCTGCGGGTTATCCCATCCATCATGATCGGCTCTGCCATCACCGGTGCTATGTCGATGTTCTTCTCTTGTGGCCTGCGCGCGCCTCACGGTGGCGCCTTCGTTCTGGCGATCCCCAACGCGGTCAGCAACCTGCCCATGTATATCCTGTCGATCGTCATTGGCACGCTGATCACCACCGCTTTGCTGGTCGCCCTCAAACGGCCGGTCAACGAAGCTGTGGTTCCTGCAGAATAAGCAGATCCGATCAGTCAAATATCAGCAAACGACGAACAACACAAAAGGCGCTCCGAGCAATCGGGGCGCCTTTTTGTTTTTGTCATCACAGGGGCAGCAATCGCCAGACCAACTCGTCAGATTAGGCAAACCTAGCGAATGATCAGCAGACTGCAGGGCGCATAGCGGCAAATCTGGGCCGTCACCGGTCCTGTCACCCCGGCCGATGCATCGGGCCGAGAGGCATTGAGCACCAGATAATCGCATGCCAATTTCTCAGCCAGCAGCAAGATCTGTTGATGGACCCCACCCTTGAGCACATGCTGGATGACCTTATCGCCATCAAGTCCGGCTTCCTTGACCAGATATTTCAGATCTTCTTTGACATGCTTGATCGTGTCCTTGATCACTTCTTCCATCAAATAGGGCTGAACATAGGTGTGAAATCCATAGGCCAGCACGAAGCAGACATGCAACGCAGCCTCCTTCTGGCGCGCCAACTCTGCCCCCTCCTTGAGGGCCTTGATGGCGCAGTCACGATGCTCCAGATCGATCGCGACCAGAATATTTCCCGCCATGCGTTCCTCCTATTTCAAGACTTCGGGCAGCCAAAGGGCCAGATCCGGGAACATCACCAGCAACACCACAAACAGACACATCACACAGAAGCTCGGGATCGAGGCCTTGGCAATGAAGCCGATATCATGGCCGGTCATGCCTTGCAGCACGAACAGATTAAAGCCGATTGGCGGGGTAATCTGAGCCATTTCAACCACGATCATCAAATAAACCCCGAACCAGAGCATATCAAAGCCCGCAGCCCGCACCATGGGTTCGATGACGGCCATGGTCAGCACGATGGAAGAAATGCCATCAAGGAAACAGCCAAGCAGGATATAGAACAGGGTCAGGATGATGATAAGCGACAAGGGCGATGGCTGCCACGCAGCGATGCCTTCCGCCAGTGCCTTGGGAATCCCCGTAAAGCCCATGGCAAGGGACAGAAAGCCCGACCCCATCAGGATAAACATGATCATCGTCGTCGTCCGCACCGAACCCAGCACGGACTCGCGGAAAGTCTTCATCGACAATGTCCGCTGAAACGCCGCCAGAATGAGCGACCCAAACACCCCCAGAGCCGCAGCCTCGGTCGCTGTGGCAATGCCGCCATAGATCGACCCAATCACCGCCATGATCAACGCAATGACCGGCAGCAACCCGACAAAGGCGTCAAACTTTTCCGACCAGCTGGTTGACGGATCCTGCTTGACCAATGATGGATTGCGCAGGCCCCAAAAGACAATATAGCCCATAAACATCAAGGCAAGGGCAACACCCGGAATCATTGCTGCCATGAACAGACGCGCAATGCTCTCATTGACCGTTACGCCGTAAATGATCATGGAAATAGAGGGTGGGATCAGCAGACCCAGCGTACCCGCCCCCGCAAGAGAACCGACAATCTGACTTTCCGGATAACCACGCTTGCGCAGCTCGGGAATCGCCATTTTGCCAACGGTCGCCACAGTGGCCGCAGACGAGCCGGAAATGGCCGCAAAAATCGCCGACGCCCCGATATTGACATGCAACAGGCCACCGGGCAGACGCCGCATGAAGGGCGCAATCCCGCGAAACAGGGTTTCCGACAGATTGGTGCGGAATAGAATTTCCCCCATCCAGATAAAGAGCGGCAGAGCAGTCAGCGTCCAGGAGGATTGCTCCCCCCAGATGGTCAGTGCCATGGCGTCGCCAATCGGGGCGGAGGTAAAAAGATACATGCCCAGTATGGCGGTGATCAGCAAAGAGGCACCAACCCAGACAGAGGTGCCCAGAAGGAAGAACAGGGCAAACAGGAAAATGGCAATGGAAAGCGCTTCGGTCATACCTCTTGCGGCCCTCCGTCAGCCACCCGCTCCGGGTCGATTTCGCGATAGTTGAACAGGGCGATCAAAAGCACATGGATGGTGGCAATGGCAAACAGGATCGACCCGATCACCACCGGGGTCTGAGGGATCCAGAGCAGGATCGCATCCGCCCCCTCACTGCGCTCGCCATATTCGTAGGAATCCAGCATCAGCCGAACCATGTAATAGGCAAGAAAACAGGCAACGCAGGAAATGACAAAATGCGCCCATAATTCAAAGCCCCGCCGTGCTGCCCCAAAGAAGCGCTGGGTCAGCAGGGTGACGCGAATGTGCCCCTCACTGCGAAAGGTATAGGCCAGCGCCATAAAGGTGCTTGTTGCCATGACATAGCCTGCAACATCGGAGGCACCGCCAGCAAACAGGCCGATCTGTCTGGCAAGAATACTATAGAGCACCAGACAACATAGCAGCACAAGCAACAGTCCAGCGCCCCATGCGCCGAGAAGGTAAATCCGGTCGAGAAACCGGCTGATCTGAGCCATGATGGAAATCCTGAGGTAAGGCAGATTTCAAAAAGCCGAAGCATGGATTCATAACAGGACGGGAGAGCCCAAGAGCCCTCCCGCTCGCTGTCTTACATGCCTTCATAGGCTTTCAGAACGGCCGCGCCAGAATCACCGGCCCGCTCGAGCCACTGGGCTTTCAGCTCACTGCCCGCTTTTTCAAACGCCTTCATCATTTCTGGGCTGGCCGGGGCGACGGTCATGCCTTTTTCCTTGAACTGCTCGATATACCAACCGTCCAGCTCTTCGGATTTGGCCCAGCATTTTTCCTCAGCAGTCGCAGCCGCTTCCTTGACCGCGGCCTTGACGCTGTCATCCAGACGCGCCCATGCCTTGCCATTGACGATGACCATGTTGCGCGGCAACCATGCTTTCACGTCATAATAATATTTCACATGCTCCCAGAGCTTACGGTCATAGCCCGTGGCACCGGACGAAATCATCGACTGTGCAACACCGGTCGCAAAGGCCTGACTCAGTTCCGCCGCTTCGATCTTGGTTGGAGCCATGCCCAAACTCTCGGCAATTTTCGAGGTGGTGGCATTATAGGCACGGAATTTCAGGCCTTCCACATCCGCAGGAACCTTGGCTTCCTTGATGGAATAAAAGCCCTGTGGTGGCCATGGGCAAGAATAGAGAAACTCGATGCGCGCCTTGGCAAGCGTCTCAATCAGAGCCGGCTTGGAGGCCTCGTAGAGCTTTTTTGAATCAGCAAAAGAGGTCGCAAGGAATGGGATCGAGTCGATCTCATAGAGCGGGTTTTCGTTGCCCAGCGCCGAAATCAGACGTTCACCGATTGGCACGAGGCCTTTACGAACCGCACCGAAAATCTCGGAGCCACCAAACAGGGCACCCGATGGATGGGTGACAATTTCAAGCGCGCCGTCAGTTTTCTCGGCCACATCCTTGGCAAAAGCAGCTGCTGCTTCAGAGTGGAAATTGGTGGCAGAATAAGCCAGTGCCATGTCCCATTTTTCCGCTTGGGCAGATGCCCCCATCAGCGCGGTGCAAGCAACGGAAGCAAGAAGAAGTTTGATTTTCATGAAGTAGTCCTCTGGTGGTTGATTGGTGATTTTATTGTTATATTGGATGGATGAACCGCTCTGGTCGAAACGGTTCGGATTGCAACTTATTGTCCCGACCTTCTATCTGGTCGGCTAACAGTTTGGCCGTGCCCGGGCCGGTATTAAAACCAATATGCTGGTGACCAAAGGCAAAGAAAAGATCCTTTTGGCCCGGAGCAGCCCCGATCACCGGTCGGCAATCGGGCATGGTGGGTCGGCATCCCATCCATGGCTCGTCAAGCTGCCGCTCACCGAGCGTCAACGCCTGTCTGGCAGAGGCCTCCGCCAAATCCAGCTGGGCGAAATTCTGCGCATCATTGATGTCTGCCAACTCAACGCCGGTGCAAAGCCTGTAGCCCCCGCGCATGGGTGCCAGCACATAACCGGCCGAGACATCACAGATCGGGCGGCTCAGCTTTGTCACCTCACCAGCCTGCTCACCACTCCCGACCCCGGAATAATGCATGTGATATCCGCGCTCATAGCCCATCGGAATCTTGAAGCCAAAGCGCGCCAGAAAGTCCTTCGACCACGGCCCCAGAGCAATCACCAGCTTGTCTGCAGAAAAGCGTGTCCCGGACGCGGTCTTCACCTGCCATCCGTCCGATCGTTGTTCGATGGCCGACAGATCCGCCTGCGCGATTCTGCCACCGCGCGCGACAAACAACTTGGCATAGGCCTGCACCAAAGCCGAAGGATCTTTGATCGAGCGCGTGTCGCGGATCCAGAGCCCTTGCGCGAAAATCGGATTGAGTCCCGGTTCCATTGCGGCGATGTCACCCTTGGCAAGCACCTCCATATCGAGATCGAACTGCCCATAGGTCTGGCGCAAGAACGCAGCCTTGTCGAAATCCGCCTTGCTGCGATAGAGAAACAGCCAGCCATCATCCTGAACCAGATGCCGTGCACCAGCCTCGTTGATCAGGCGTTCATGCTCGCTACGGGACAAGTCGATCAAATCGAACAGAGCCTTTGCTGTAGCCTTGAAGGCCGCAGGTCGGGCGCGTAGCAAAAAGCGCGTCGCCCACCCCATATTCTTCAGCATGAAGCCAAGCTGATAGCGCATGGAGGCAGACTGATTGAGCATCAATTTGGGCAATTGCTGCCACAGCATGGGATTGTTGATCGGGACCAGCGATGTCCGCGTGATGATGCCCGCATTGCCGTGTGACGTCTCCAGTCCCGGCTCTTGACGATCCAATAAGGTGACAGTCACCCCCCTGCGCTGCAATTCCAACGCTATGGCAGTGCCAACCATTCCGGCACCACAAACAAGAACAGTGTCCGTCATAACCTTTGCTCCTTGGTGAGAACAGTCGCAGGTTTGACTCAAAAACCCAAGATGCAATTTGTGGCAATTTGCTCAAAAGTCCGCCATTACTCGAAATATATTGATCCTTTCCGGCAGTTTGCCGGGCAATCACGTCAAAACAAATAAGTAATTACATCAATACACTTACAGAAAATTCCAGCAACAGCAAAGCATGGAACTTTATCACAGGGATAGGCACTTGCTTTTCCGCAGCGCCTGTCATCTTTTCCAACTATACTGCGCTTAACCAATCCAGAAGGTAAGGCCATTGATGACTGACCAGACAAAAGCTCCCGCGCCCTTTCTTGGCATCCTGATGCTCGACACCCGGTTTGAGCGGCCGATTGGAGATGCGGGCAATCCGGCATCCTATCCTTTTCCCGCGCGCTTGGCGGTGGTGGAAGGTGCGGGCAGTCTTGACATTGTCAAGGATGGCAAACCCTCTGATACTTTGATCAAAGCCTTCATCAAAACCGCCCAAAGGCTGGAGGCGGAAGGCGCCACCGCCCTGACCTCGACCTGCGGTTTCCTGATCACCATTCAGGATGATATCGCACGCTCCGTCTCGATCCCCGTTCTGCTTTCGGCTTTGGGCTTTTATTCTCATGTTCGAAAGCTGCATCCAGAGGGACAGATTGGCATCCTGACGGCCTCAAAGGCAGCCCTTGGTGACGCGCCTCTGACGGCGGCAGGCATCAATGAAGATGAAGTGGTTATTGAAGGGCTGGAACGGTGCGCGGCTTTTGCAAAGGCGATCCTTCGTCCCAAAAGCGAGCAATCCGCATCAATCGACCAAAAATCCATCGAGCAGGCACTGATCACCAAAACGCGCCATATGAAGGCGCACCATCCGGGCATTCAGGCATTCCTGCTCGAATGCGGCAACCTCCCCCCCTACCAAGAAGCCCTGCGGCAGGCCACTGGCCTTCCGGTTTATTCTCTCCTTGATGCGGTGACCCAACCAGCCTTTGCAGGCCCGCTGTTGAACCAGTGACCGCACGAAAGGCAAGAATAAAGTGGACAATAAAAACGGCCCGACAGGACGCAAAACCTATCGGGCCGCAGAAGAGCCATCTGTCAAACTGTTCAGTCATTCACTCAGGCGGCAATCGCTTCATCGACGCCACGGATCGATGCGTTGTAACCAATCAGGGTAAAGCAGATGCAAGTCTTGCTATCCGGGGTCGGCAGAACCGCAATCTCACCGCTATGATCCTCGATGATCTTCTTGCAGACAGCAAGCCCAATGCCGGTCCCCGTATATTCATCATCATTATGCAGACGGGCGAACATGTCGAAGACTTTGCCATGATAAAGCGGCTCGATGCCAATACCCTGATCACGGACCATTATTTCAACCATGCCATTCGGCAGCTTTGTTGCGGAAATCAGGATCCGGGCCCGGTTGCTGCCCGCAAACTTGATCGCATTGTCCACCAGATTGGAAAAGACTGTCTCGATCATTTGCGTATCTGCATACACTTCCAGCTGCTCATCAATATCGATCGTTATGCGCGCGGACTTCACGCTAGTCTCCATTGAATCCAACAGCGCCTGGACCAGCACTTTGAGGCGAACCGGGAAAGGACTGAAATTCGGCTTGCCATATTTGGTATAGTCCTGAAAGGAGTCGATCATGGCCCGCATGCGGCTCGAAGAACGCTGTAGCCTATTCATGACGTCTCTGGCTTCATGCTCATCCAATTCGGTGTCAAAATCCTCTCTGAGAATTTCAACAAATCCTTCGATCCGCTTCAGTGGTGCTCTGAGATCATGAGCGACGATTGAAGAGAAACGCGTCAAGTCATCATTCTTGGCCTGCAAGTTTCGGCATGCCTTCTCGAAACCCTCACGCAAGATTTCTTCTGTTTCAGCAGAGGTCTGAGCCTTTTCTTTTTCCTCGAGCAACCGATGTGACATGCGGCGCGCCAACACCAAAGCCCTTTGGTGCTCATTGCCCAACGAACGTGTAACAAGATAGAGCAACAGGGAAATCAGCATGCCGATCACGCCAAACAACAGCGGCAGGAAACGCTCGGTCATTGTCACAAAGGATTGCGTAGCAGCAAAAGTGAGGATCCAGCTTTTGCCGCCAAACTCCACTTGCCTGACAATGATGTCAATCCCGCTCAGCGCCACCCTCTCGTCTGCATTTTGAGCGCTGCTATAGATCCGGTGTGTGAGACCATCACTGCCTTTGTCATATAATTCGAATTCAATCCCTTCAGCAACAAAGCTGCGAATTCCTTCGAAAAAGTCAAAACCGTCAATCGGACTGAAAACAAACCCGCGAAACTGCTTTTGACGCTTGGCGAGTGTCTTGGGAGGCTGATTGGCTTCATAAAGTGGCACAAACATCATCAAGCGGCTGACCTGTCGCGCACCACTTGCATCTGGGCTATTGCCGACAGCCAGTTTGCCGCTGTCCCGCGCCCGGATCATCGCCTCGCGGTATGCCTTGTTCGACCACAAGTCATATCCAACGGATATTTCTTCCCCGTCAACAAAGGACGTCATGTGACGTGCCGTGGTAAACCGCGACGACAGTCTGGTTTGCGTGCCTTTGGTTTGCATGCCTAGCTGGTTGCCGTTGAGGTTTGACGTAGGGGCCATCAAGGTGCCGGTTTTCAGCCCGGCATAGCCAAAGCCAGCCACACCATTTTGCAAATGCTTTGGGCTGAGCCCTTTGATGAACCGCGCCCACACCGCATTGGAGATGGATGTTTGGCTGTTCAACAGACCAACTCCGGCCCAAAGCGCGGTTTCCTGTACCCGCATTTTCATTTTGACCGCCAATTCGATATTGGCGGTGTCCATGGCAAAGCGATGTTCTACGGCAGTCCATAACCACTGATGAAAGAACATGCATGACCCTATGGTCGTCGCCATAGAGATTGCGAAAACACCAAGGGCCACACGACCGCTTGCAATTTTCTTGTGCCTGAGCTGTCTCAAACGATACATCAAATATGCCACCCTTGGATTTGAGACGTTGGAAATCAACTCATGAGCTGGGTTTTAACTTTCGGCAAATTCTTGACTGCCGCAAAAAACTCTTCCGATGTGAAGGGTTTGACGATGTAGCCATCGCTGCCCACTTCAAACGACTCAAATATGTCCGATGGATCATCGGAAGCCGAGAACATCAGAACCGGCACTTCCCCATATTTCGGGTGCGCACGAATTTTCTGCAAAGTTTCAAACCCGTTGATCTTCGGCATATTGACGTCCATCAGGATCAGGAAGGTTCTTTTTTCGATCCCCAGCTCGATCAACTCATCCAGCGCCTCGAAAATCCGCTCCGGCTTTCGCTCGGAGACAAAACGGTTAACAATCCCTTCCTTGCGCAACTTGCGCCGGGTCAGAAATATTTCGTCAACATTGTCATCCACCATGATCAATGTAGTTTCCGAAACTGTGCGTGCTTCTGATAGACCTGTCATGTCAAGCTCCATTGAAATTCAGATACTGTTCTTTCTTTAAGCTCATCATCACGCCGAAAAATTTAATTTAATATAATAAAGATCCCATTTTATATTAGACATTCATTATCCTTGAAATTCTATTTATTGAACAAATTCGTATAATTCCAAATATTACATGAAATTATATTATGATTTCTGTATTTGAATACACAGAAATAAAACAGCACGACAAATTTATCTTGAAAAACACAGAGATACGCATCCGGCCCGCAGGGAACCGAAGGCACAATGCTCGTGTGATGATAATGAGGAAGGGATTGGGGCACAAAGGCCCCTAGCCGGACATTGCCATAGGTTCTTCAAGGTCAAGCAAGACCTGGTTCTCATTCTCGTTGGACTGGGCATTGCCAGCCGCTTTCAACAGGGAGAAAGAGAAAGTCGAGCCCGTTCCCTTTTCAGAATCACACCAAATTCTGCCCCTATGTCGGTCCAGAATGCGCTTGCAAGTCGCAAGTCCCAACCCCGTACCAGCAAACTCATCCTCGCTATGGGCGCGATGGAACGGCTTGAAGATTGCAACCAGATCTTCCTCTTCCAGACCGATTCCGTTGTCCCGAATATCAACCTGCCAGAATTCGCCATTTTCCTGAGCGTCAATATGGATGACCGGCTTGTCTGCCTTGCAATATTTGATCGAATTACCAATCAAATTCTGTAGCAACTGTACGATTTGCGGAGGATCGGCCAGCACGCTGGGCAGCTCGCCATGGGTGATTTCCGCCTGCTTCTCTTCGATATCAAAATGCAAATTGTTCAGAGCATCTTGCAGCAGATCTTCAAGGCAGACCACTGCCAAAGGGCGATCAGTATTTGAGGATCTGTTGTAGATGCGCAAGGTATCAATCAACTGCGATGTCCGCAGTGCGGACCTTTCGATACGATCAGAAAACTCCTTCACTTCGTCAAAGCATCCCTGTTCGATCGCCTCCTGGATCAAGTCATTCATGCCGCGAATAACGTTGATCGGTGCCTTGAGATCATGCGCCAACACGTTGGCAAATGTCGCCAGATCCGCCCGATGCTCATCCACCTTGCGTCGCAGCTTAACCCGCTCGACCGTATTGTGAATCACGCGGTGCAGGGCCGATCCTGTGAGGTCATTTTTAGAGAGATATTCCTGCGCACCGCCCTTGATGGATTCAGCCGCGATTTTCTCATTGCCCTGCCCGGTCAGCATCACGACTGGCATGTGCTTCTCATTGGTCCGCAACTCTTCGAGCAGTTCCAACCCGTTGCGCCCCGGCATATTGAAATCGAGCAGGATGCAATCGACACTCACCGACTGGCACAGCATAACGGCATCCTTGGCGGTTGCAGCCTCGAAATATCGATAGTCGGCATCCCCGCCCTGCTTCGCCAGCAAACGTTTGTATAAATCGCGATCATCCTCACTATCATCCACGATCATTACATTAAGTCGATCAATCATTTTTCCATCCTCGGAAGCGCCGAAACCTCCAACCAAAATTTCTTAATGCTCGCTATCGCATGCACAAAACGATCCAGCTCGATCGGCTTCGTGACATAAGAGTTCGCACCCTTCTCATAACAATCCTGGACATCCAGAAAATTACTGGACGTTGTCAGCACCACAACCGGGATTGATTTGAGATTTTCATCTGTTTTGATAATTTGCAGTATTTCGCGCCCGTCCATACCGGGCATATTGAGATCCAGCAGGATCAATCCGGGCTGCGACTGCCGCGCGTCACCATTTGCCGCATCATTTTGTTTCAGGAAGCGGATGGCTTCCTGACCTGAAGTGCAACGCAATATGGGATGTGTCAGACTGCCCGTGCGATGGAGTGCCCTGGAGGTGACTTCAAAGTCGTCGTCGCTATCGTCAACAATCAGAATTGGTTGTGCAGCAGCTGATGCATTCATGCGGCCTCCTTCTCTGCACGATCCGAACGAGCGATTGAGGCATCAAGAGTAAAGAAGAATGTCGTACCCTTGCCCAACTCCGACTGAAGCCAGATCGTGCCACCATGCTGATGAACAATTTTTTCCACGAATGTCAGCCCCGCACCGGTGCCGTCGCTGAATTCATTCGAACTTTCCAACCGCTTGAACAGCTTGAAGACAGATGCGAAATACATATCCTCTATGCCGATGCCATTATCCCGGACATGAAACACTCCAGTCTCGGGATCATATCCCACTTCAACCTGCTTGAGCTCTTTATCGTTATACTTGATCGCATTGGCGATCAGATTGCGAAAGACTTCGGTCACCCGCACCCGATCACACTGGATTTGCGGCAACGATGTTGAGAGGGTCAGTTGGACATTGTTTGTCTCGAACAGATCTCGCGAGGTCATCTCGATATCTGCGAGGATCAACGCCACGTCGGTCAGCTCCATCGCGGAGTCCCCTCCGCCCAACCGCGAGAAATGCAACAGATCCGCCACCAGTTTTTCCATCCGTCTCGCCAGAAACTGCAATCTGCCAAGCCTTTTCTTGCCACCTGAGTCCAATATCTCGTCATAATCCTCAAGCAGGAAGCTGGAGTGATTGTGAATGGCTCTCAAGGGTTCACGAAGATCATGGGCAGCAATATGGGCAAAACTGTCAAGCTCCTGGTTGGACCGCACCAGACGGGCAATCAGGTCTTCGCGCTCTTCTTCCTGCCGCTTGCGTTCGGTGATGTCTCGCACCACCACGGTTAGCAGGAACCGTTCCGTGATGTCGACACGACGCATGGACAGCGTGGCAGGGAAGCGTAGCCCATCCTGATGCAGGCCAACAACTTCATGTTCTGCCTGATCGCTCGGCCCGCTCCAGAAGCGTTCATGGCGCAATTCCATAAAGCAGATCGGATCACCCGCAAGATTAAGAAGAATCTCTTCTGCGCTTTTGCCGATCAATTCTTCCCGTCTATAGCCAAAAATATGCTCCGCTGCCCGATTGCTGCCAATCACTTTATAGGCTTCGTCAAATGTCAGAATCCCGTCGGCAACATTTTCCAGAACGGTCTCCGCCTGAGCGCGACTCTCTAAAAGATTCATCGCCATACGCTTGGAAACCCGCGCCAATTCTCCAATTTCATTATTGGAACAGTCTGAAAAATCGTCCCCGAACCGGGAGGAATCCTCGCTCTGGATAGCCAAGGCAAGCATTCGAAGGACACTTGTCATCCGTCTTGCCAGAGGCAAGGTCAACAGCGTCAGAACAACCACCAGAAAGACCGATATGAACAGGAATGACCGCAGTGAATCCTTGACCGGCGCCAGGACATCCGCCTTGTTGCTAATCTGCGCAACGCCGACAAACACATGGGAATTCATCGGGTTTACATTCAGCTTTACGAAATAGGACAGAAAATCCTTGGTTTCAAACTTCCCCTCATTCTGTTGCAAACCTTTGAAATAAGAGACTATTTCATTGGGAGAGTAGTTTTCATCTTCGTGAAATTCGAAGTCTTTGAGCTTCTTGCCAGCATCGATTTTCAGATAATCCCCGTGATTGTTGATCACATAGGCAATATTGGGGGGGACATTATTTTCAAAGCCGTGCCGCATCATCATTTCATAATTGACATTGATGACGACGAAGCCGAACAGCTTTTCCCCTTCGTCAAAGACCGGCATGACAGTTCTAATGGTCGGCGTTCGGGTCTCATCCACATGCCCATGTTCGCGATTATAACTGACATTGGAGTAAAAAATCTGCCCAGCCTTGAGCTTGAGACCACTTTGAAAGTAAGGCTCATTCTGCTTTTGCTGCAAGTCTTCCGGCGAAACCACAGCAATACCATCGCTTGTTTGGTTGACCCGCACCAATTCACGCCCGCCATCGGCAACACCGATATAGCGCAGCTGCGTATAATGACGTCTCGCTTTGAGCAAGGAAACAAAGATGGTCTCAAGACGAGACCGCCAATGTTCGGTGGTGGATCCGTCACGGGGATCAACACCATTGTTGGTCGTGGAAGCGATCAGACCGTCAATTGGCGGCAATTGGGAAATGACAAAGGCTTCATTGCGCAGTTCGAAATAGATGCCTGCATATTTCTGCACGACCATTCTGGTCTCTTCGCGCAGGTTTCGAGCCTCGGTATCCAGTACGATCTTGCGTGTATAGTCGTAGTAGAAAATGCATAGCAAGATCGCAATTATCATACCGCCAGCGCCAACAAAGAATGTTGTCTTGGCCGCAAGCGATGGAGATGACAGCAATTGCCGCCTCATCCCCTTGATGAGCGAAATCGAATGCATATGTTGCCCCACTTGAAACAGATATCCCGAACTGCCAGTTTCTGCCCCACCAACACTCAGAATGATGACCGAAACTTCCCCTTAGGTTTGTGTTATTATAATATAACAACTTGCCGGGTAAATTTTTCGTTTAACAAGCAGGCATTGTTCTTTAATTGTTTTTTACCGGTCGAAATTCAGGGTGATACCAAGCAAATAAAGGCCGCAGGGGTCACCATCGCTCCACAAAGACCCTAACTGTCCATCACGCTAGCATTGGGAAAGAATGATCAGGCAAAGACTGCCTTACCATCAGAGCGAGGGTCATGGCCGCCGTCCATACTGCCATCCGGTGCGACACTGACCGCCCCGGCATGTCCCATGGTGGACGTCATCGGCTCAAGCATTTCAACGTGATGCCCGGCCTCTTTGAGCTGCTCAACCAGAGCCGGATCAAACCGGTTCTCCAGTTTCAGACTGCTAGTCTCCTCCCCCCACGTCTTGCCAAGCAACCAGCGTGGTGCATCAAGGGCGGCCTGCAATGGCTGGCCAAACAGGGCATGGCGCGAGAAAAAGGCCGACTGGGTTTGCGGTTGCCCTTCCCCACCCATCGTGCCATAGGCCATCACCCGCCCGTCCGACAATCGCGCCAAGGCGGGATTGAGCGTGTGAAATGGTCGCTTACCCGGCATCAGCACATTGGGATGGCCGCGATCAAGCACAAAACTGGTGCCGCGATTTTGCATCACCACCCCGGTACCACGCGGCACAAGGCCAGAGCCAAATTCCCAATAGGTGCTTTGAATGAAGCTCACCACCCGCCCCTCTTTGTCTGCCGCGCCCATCCAGATCGTATCGCCCGGAGATGGATCATGGGGCCATGGCATCGCGCAGGTCCGGTCAATCTTGCCTGCCAATGCATCAAGGTAGGCTGGCTCCAGCCATTGCCGAACATCCACCGCCATGTGAGCGGGATCGGTCACATGGGCATTGCGCAAAAGAAACGCCTGCTTGGTTGCTTCGACCAAACCATGGATATGAGCAAAGCCTTCCGCCTCCGTCACGCCAAGTCGATCAAACAAGGACAAGATCATCAGTGAGGAGATACCCTGCGTCGGAGGTGGCATATTATAAACCGCACCAACAGAAAGCGCCGTGCATAAAGGCTCTACGAAGATCGGGGCGAACGCTTCAAGATCCCTCAAACGCAGCGGGCTGTCCGCAGCTTCCAAACCATTGGCCAAGGCGCGGGCAAGGTCGCCGCGATAAAAGTCATCAAGGCCTGCTTTGGCCAGCTGTTCAAGGGTCGCCGCCAAGTCCGGTTGCCGAAAAATACTGCCCGCAGGCGACGCGACACCGCCCGGCAAAAAGCAATCGGCAAAGCCCGGCACAGCTTCCAATGCGCTGCATTTGTCCACCGTGAGCGCCTGTTGCCCCGCGGTGACCGGATAGCCATCGCGTGCAAAGATTATGGCCCGCTCAAGGATCGTGGCAAGGTCCAGCCCCTTGCGCCCTGTCTCATCATCCCAGCTCTGGGCTAGCTCCAACGCGGCCTTCCAGCCACCCACCGTGCCGGGCACCGTCAGCGCCGCAAGCGGCCCGCGCGACGGTATGACATCGTGCCCGCGCTCGCGATAGCTCTCACCCGTCGCAGCGGTCGCCGCCGGTCCGCACGCATCGATCCCCACTGGCGTCTTGCCGGGTTCGGAAATCAGCCAAAACCCGTCACCGCCGATGGAATTCATATGCGGATAAACCACCGCGATGGTGGCCGCCGCCGCGACCATCGCTTCCACCGCATTGCCCCCTGCACGAAGAACTTCCGCCCCAGCTTCAGCGGCCAAAGCATGCGGCGCAGCCACCACGCCATCTTTTATAATCTGTCGACCCATGCCGGCCTCCTAAAACAAAACACTTGGGAACATCCACGGGGACGTCAGACAGAAGAACATCAATCAAGTTTCGCCGACAAAGCCTTCCATTTTGCCTTGCCTCCCTCAGCCGAGGGGCGCTTCACAGGTTAATCCATTGAAGGAGGTCGTTCCATTGGAATGAAGGTGTAGAGGCAGCAAGACGCAGCCGCTCATGTGGATTCAGCCAGCTCCTTACCATGGAAACGCTCAGCGCATTGGCACCCTTCAATTGTATTTACGCACTCAAGTGCCGATATTCATCAAATCCGCATTGTGTATTCGTCGCATAGATACCTGACTGTCTTGAGCAATTCTTACAAATATGTAAGAAGCTTCGGAGTAATCTGCCGGCGACGCCCATTCGATAAGCGGCAATGGAACCCATTGACAACGGACCACATTCTTTTTCTGTCTGCAATCGGTTCTGCCTTTGCAAGTTTACAAGACGGGAGACCAAGTTGAACCATCCCAAGACCATCGCCCCGTCTGACTGGGTTTCCTTTGCAAAGAAAGCCGCTCCGATCGTGCTGACCCTCGCCTTGTTTGTTCTGGGCATCTACGCGCTTTATCATTTGCTGCGCCCGGTCAAGGCCGCCGATGTGATCGCTCAGGTGCGCACGACACCATGGATGACATTGATCGCCGCTCTTTCGGCAACAGCAGCAGGCTATATCGCCCTGATCGGATATGACTGGTCTGCTCTGCGCTCCCTTGGCAAGAAGGTCCCGGCAAAAGCAATCGCCGTCGGCGGTTTCCTTGGCTATAGTTTCGGCAACACGGTCGGCGTCAGCGTCATTTCCGGCGGCGCCGTGCGCTATCGGGTCTATTCCGCTTTTGGCCTCAGTTTGTTTGAAATTGCCAGCGTCTCGACATTTGCCGCGCTTGCCTTCGGCTTTGGCATAACAGTCATCGGCCTTGCCTCCCTGACGCTCCATCCGCATGCTCTGGCCAATATCGTGCCGATTGCACCGGACACCTTGCGGATCGTGGCGGGCATTGCCGCCGTCGGTTTGACGATCTTCCTGCTGTTGATGTCCTTGAACGGCAAGACCTTGCGCCTTGGCAAATTCGAACTCTCCGCGCCAACACCAGGGGTCCTTTTTTCGCAACTTGCCTTCACCTTTGTTGACACGACCATGGCAGCGCTCACGCTCTATGTGCTGTTGCCAGAGGGTCGTCCCGATTTTCTGACCTTCCTGCCCGTCTTTGCAGCCGCCTCCATGGCCGGGGTTCTCAGTCATGTACCCGGTGGCGTGGGCGTGTTTGAAACGATCATCATCGCAGCCTTGCCGACCGGTGTGCCGCTTGATCAGATCGCGGCAGCTTTGCTGCTCTATCGGTTGATCTATTATCTCATCCCCTTCGCACTGGCGCTTGGCGTTGTTGCCATCAACGAAGCGCGTCAGGCTGGCGGTCTGATCGCGCGACTGCTCGGCGATGTATCCGAACCGCTGCGACCAATCATGAAAGCCGCCAGCGGTGTTGCGCCAACCCTGATCGGCCTGGCGGTATTCGGAATTGGGGCCTATTTGGTTCTGATTGCGCTCATGCCGTCCGTACGCCCCGACGAAATCGATTCTGACGATTTTCTGGCGACTGTCATTCTGGAAGGAGGGGCGCTCCTGTCCGCCATTTTGGGTGCGTTGCTTGTGATACTCAGTCAGGGCCTTGTGCGCAGAATATCGGGTGCCTACTGGCTGACCCTTGCCGCCCTTGCAGTCGCAGCAGTCGCAGCAGTGATGAACAAGTTCGATCTGGACAGCATACTCCTGCTCTTGGCAATGGCCACCATTCTCTGGCCCTTTAAAGGCCTGTTCAACCGGACTGCCAAACTGACCCGCAGTGTCCTCAGTCCCGGCTGGTTCGCGTTGGCAGGAGGAATCGCGGTGAGCGCTGCGACCCTCTTCTTCTTTGTGCACCAAGCGACCCCATATAGCGCGGAATTGTGGACCGAGTTTTCAAGCATCGCCAATACACCCCGCGCTTTGCGCGCCGGTTTGGCGGGATCTTCAGTCTTTCTGTTCACAACGGTTTGGCTGGCAATACAGCCCACGACCTTCCACACGCGATCGCCCGGCAAACAGGCCTTGCAAAAAGTAGAAGCCATCATTCATCAGCAGAATGATCCCCAAAGCTGTCTGGCCCTGAGCGGTGACAAGGAACTGTTCTTTAACGACAGAGCAGACGCATTCCTCATGTATGCGGTGCAAGGCAACAAGTGGATCGCCTATTCCGATCCGGTGGGTCCAAGGGAGGCCATAGAACCTCTCGTTTGGTCCTTCTGGGAAGAGGCTTATGACAACGGAGCCCATCCGGTCATGTTCGAAGTCAGCGAGGCATATATGTCGCTCTGGATCGAGATGGGATTTTCGCTTCATAAGATCGGCGAAGAAGCCGTGCTCAATCTCAAGGATTTTTCGCTATCGGGTAATGATTTCAAGTCCATGCAAGCAGCACACGACAAGGTGCTGACAGACGGACTTGAAATGACAATTTGTGCCCCGCCCCATGATCAAGCTTTCATGGAAGACCTCAGAGCCATTTCGAATGCATGGATGGCGGATAAGGTGGGAGGCGAGAAAGGCTTTTCACTCGGCCGGTTCGATCCTGACTATTTGCAGCATTTCGCAATCGCCACAATCAAACGGAACGGCAAGACTTTGGCCTTTGCCAACATCCTGCGACCGGGAGACGGCACACGCGTATCCATTGACGTGATGCGCTATCCTCCGGATTTTGCAAGCGACATGATGGAATTTCTCTTTGTTGAACTGATCGAATATTCGCGCAAAACAGGCGCAGAAGAATTCAGTCTCAGTCTTGCTCCCCTCACCGGGATCGAAATACGCAAAAGAGCACGGCTTTGGAACCGGTTCGGAGCCATCATGTTCCGCCACGGTCGGTCCTTTTACAACTTTGAGGGACTGCGTGCCTTCAAACAGAAGTTTCAGCCAGACTGGCGCCCTCGCTTTGTCGCCGTGCCTCCGGGAATATCGCCAGTCTCAGCACTCAAAGACGTAACATTGATCATATCAGGCCGCGCAGACAAAGGGATCTGGAAGTAGCACGCGACCACAACCTTTATTTACCAATGGGTGTTCTAATCCGTTTAACGGGAATATACGCGTGAGACGGTATGGATGGAACGGCTTGAATTTGATGCTGAGGGAAGCAAGGGGGCTGCGGGCAATGCCTTTGGGGCATTGGGCATGCTCTGCTTTTCGATGGGGACTGCTTCGCCTTTGGGGCGGTATCCTGTCATGGGTTCGCGCGACCTGGATCTGATCAAGACGCCTTCTCGGCGCTGTGGATCTTGTGAACCAAAGCGGAAACCACAATGAACCCCTTTCAGTATAGATCAGTGCAGGAATTTTGGCCTCTGTTCGGCGCAGCCCTGTTTTTGGCCATCTCCTCGTTTGTCGCATTCCACATGAATGAGACGCACAAATCGATGCTCTCGCTCGCCAATCAGAATTTCCTCAATGCCACCCAGATCAAGGTGGAAGATGTCGAGTTGCATTTTGATCGCTTGCAGCAAACCGCAGAGCGCATCGCCGCCTCCCATGCCCTCAGCCACTATATTGCGCGCAAAGACAAGGAGCCGGTCGACGAGGCGGCGATAGCCAAGAGCGTCGAGAAAGTCGAACAACGCTTCTACAATTTCCTTCGCAAATCCAATTCGCTGGAAAACAACGTCTATAGCTATGTGGCCTATTTTGATCGCCAGCAAAATCTGATCGCAAGCGTCGGCGAGAAAACGCAATTCAACGAGGCGGTTGATCCTTCGTCAAAATTCGCCGCACAATCGATCATCGACATCGACCGCAAACATGTCGTTTCCTTTGCCCCCGTCTATCACAACGACATCTATGAAGGGCGCGTTGTCACCATCAGTGCCTTCAACGAAATCCAGGACCTGTTGCGCTTTCGTGTTACCAAGCGCGATATTCTGGTCCATCTGGTCTTCCAGGACGGCAAGCTGTTTCTTGGCCCGGACGGGATGGCCGACACCAATAGCCCCTATCTGACAGCCTATCGGCAAACAACAAAAACCGCCCGGCACGTGCGCCATGACATCCAAGCCACTGCCGAGCAAGGCCAAATGGTCGGCGTGTCGATACCCTTGAGAAACGTGCCCGCATCAATCTTTGCCCTTCAGCCCAAGGGAAACCTCGCCGGGGGCGCGGTGAACGATAATTACGCCGTGCCATTGTTCGGCATTTCCATATTCATGTTCATCCTGACCATCGGCTTCAATCAACTCAGACGCAAAAATCTGCGTCTGAAAGAAGAGTTCGGCATCATCAACAAGCACCGGGCCTTGCTTGCAGACAAAAATGACGAGCTGAAGCAGGAAATTGACCGCCGCAAACTGGCCGAAAACGAAATCAAGACAAAGACGCTTGAGCTTGAAGCCATGAACATTGATCTCCAGATTGCGGCCACCGCATTTGACAGCATTGAAGCAATGGCGGTGATTGATTCAGACCGGATGATCCTGAAAGTCAATTCCGCTCTTCTCAACTTGCTGCAATATGACAAATATCGGCTTTTAAAGACATCTCTGAATGACCTTCTGGAACGCCAGCTGGAGATTGAGGATGCCTATAGCGAATTCTGGCTGTCCATTGAAACCGGTCAGGGATGGCAGGGCGAAGTGCGGTTCAGAAACAAGTCCGGCATGTTGGTCGAGCGCTGGTTGGCCGTCTCCCCCGTTCTGGACGAGACGGGCACCACAACCCATCACATTCTGACATTCTACGATTTGTCGGTCCAGAAGCGGGCCGAAGAAAGGGTGCGTCAGCTCGCCTTCTTCGATCAGCTGACGGGCCTGCCCAATCGCTCGCTCCTGATCGACCGGCTGCAGAACGCCCTCAAGGTGAATGCCAAAAAAGGCACCTTTTCCGCGATCATGTTTTTGGATTTGGACAACTTCAAATCCCTCAATGACACCCTGGGCCATGATGCGGGCGACGAGCTGCTCATGGCGGCAGCACAGCGCCTTCAGGCAAGCGTTGGGGCGGAGCAAACGGTCGCCCGCTTTGGGGGCGATGAATTTGTCATCCTGATGCCCTCCCTTGCGGGGGAAACAGCCAGTGAAGCGGCCCTTGATGCAGAGATATTCTCATTCAGTGTGCTTGATGCCTTCGAACAATCCTTCCAGCTATGCGGGATCGAGCATCGCTGCACAACGAGCATAGGCATTGCCACCTTCGGGCCGGATGACAGCTCTTATGAAGAGATCCTCAAACATGCCGACATCGCCATGTATCAGGCTAAAAAGGACGGACGCAATATTGTCCGCTTCTTTGATCCCGAACTTCAGGAGGATCTGGCTGACCGGATGAAGCTGGAACAGGACCTGCATCTGGCGATCAACAATGAGGACCTGAAACTCTTCTATCAGCCCCAAATCTCCAGCAAAGGCGCGGTGACCGGAGCAGAAGCTCTTGTGAGATGGCCCCATCCCGAACTGGGATTTGTGCCCCCTTCGGTCTTTATTCCAATCGCGGAAAGCTGTGGGCTGATCACCAGACTGGGCAACTGGATCCTGGAAACCGCATGTGACCAGCTGGCCGCCTGGCAAGACCATCCTGCCATGGAAGCTCTAACCTTGTCGGTGAATGTCAGTGCCATTCAGTTGCATCGGTTTGACTTTGTCGATGGGGTTTTGGGCGCTCTGGAGCGTTCGGGTGCCCCGGCACGCAAACTCAAACTGGAAATCACCGAAAGCCTGTTGGTTGACAAGGCCGAGGAAGTCATTGGAAAAATGGAGCTGCTGCGCAAACGCGGTGTGTGCTTCTCGCTTGATGACTTCGGCACCGGCTACTCGTCCCTGTTCTATCTCAAGAAGCTGCCCCTTGATCAGCTCAAGATCGATCAGAGCTTCGTTCAGGCCCTGCCGCATGAACCCAATGATGTGGCAATCGCCAAGACCATTGTCGCCCTCAGCCAAACGCTTGAGCTTTCCGTGATTGCAGAAGGGGTTGAGAATGAACAGCAGCGCGACTTCCTGCAGTCGATCGGCTGCAACGAATTCCAAGGCTACCTCTTCGCCCGCCCCATGCCACAAGAGCAATATGAAGACTTCGTACGCCTCTTCTCAGCCAACAAAGACAACCAAACCCAAACAAAAACAAGCAACGCCAGATAAGCACCAATGTGATCCAAGCTAAATCCGGTCCATTTTGACTTAAAACCGTCAGCGACAGATTTTGATCGGGAAATAGAGAAAAATTGCTGAGCGCCACCGTCGGATGGCGGCTTTTCTTGGGACACAGACCCTCATCACGCTGAATGAAGGGGAGTGTTGGTTGCGGGGGCAGGATTTGAACCTGCGACCTTCAGGTTATGAGCCTGACGAGCTACCGGGCTGCTCCACCCCGCGCCAAGACAGCACTTAAGTGCTTCGCGCAATCCATAACGAACCGCTTGTCAAAAGACAAGTCAAGAAACCGGAATTCTTGAAGTTGGTTGCGGGGGCAGGATTTGAACCTGCGACCTTCAGGTTATGAGCCTGACGAGCTACCGGGCTGCTCCACCCCGCGTCATGGAAGTGTCATCTTTATAGAGGCCTTAGCAGAATATGAAACCCCCAAATCCGGTTTTCCCCTTCTTTCCTTGAAGGGCTGATTTGTTCTGCTTGCATAGCCGTGCAAAAAATAAGAGAATCCGCGTCTTGCCCTTCATGAGGCAATCAAGCAGGAAAGCTGACACAGCCCTCCCCGCAAAGAATGCCTGCCCATCAAGGGCGATAGGCTTCTAGCCCCGCTCACGCATCAGGCGAGCCTTGTCGCGCTGCCAGTCGCGTTTTTTCGCATCCTGCCGCTTGTCATAGTCCTTTTTGCCCTTCGCCAACGCAATGGCCAGCTTGGCAATGCCCTTGTCGTTGAAATAGAGTTTCAGCGGCACGATGGTCATCCCGTCCCGTTGCACCCCTTGCAGCAATTTGGCGATTTCCCGCTTATGAAGCAGCAATTTGCGTGGACGGCGCGGTTCGTGATTGAACCGGTTGCCCTGATCATATTCGGGAATGTTGGAATTGATCAGGACAATTTCACCGTTCTCGTCCGACGCATAGGATTCGGCAATGTTCGCGACCCCCAGCCGCAAGGACTTCACTTCCGTGCCCTTGAGCTGCAGCCCCGCCTCGACCACATCGCCGATCTCATAATTGTGTCGCGCTTTCCGATTCTCCGCGACTACACGGTTGTTCGGATCGCTTTTTTTCTTTTTCTGTGCCATGGGAACACAGATAAGCCCTTTAGATCAGACCTGCAACCTTCATTGCATCTTCAATTTCGGCTTTCACCTCTTCCTTGGCAGAGATCAGCGGCAGACGAATCTCATTTTCGATTTTTCCTAGCAAGGACAACGCATATTTGGCACCAGCCGGGCTGGGCTGCAGGAACATGGCGCGATGCAGCGGATACAAAAGATCGTGCAACTCGAGCGCGGTCGTCCAGTCGCCTTCCATGCAGGCTTCTTGGAACCGGCTACACAAGCGTGGAGCCACATTGGAAGAGACTGAAATACAGCCCACACCGCCCTGCACATTATAGCCAAGTGCGGTTGGATCTTCACCGGACAGCTGAATAAATTCAGGACCCATCGCCAGACGCTGGCGGGTCACTCGGGTCAAATCCGCGGTTGCGTCCTTCACACCAACAATATTCTCGCAATCTTCAAACAGCCGCGCCATGGTCTCCACACTCATGTCGATCACCGAGCGTGGCGGAATGTTATACATGATGATCGGCAGGGAAATCGCATCAGCCACTGCCTTGAAATGCAAATAGAGACCATCCTGACAAGGCTTGTTGTAATAGGGGGTCACCACCAGCACACCATCAGCGCCGGCTTTCTCGGCATGTTTGGCAAGATCGACCGCTTCGCTGGTCGAGTTGGACCCCGCACCCGCGATCACAGGCACACGACCGGCGGCCACTTTGACGCAGGTCTCAACGACCTTTTTATGCTCGTCATGGCTCAGCGTTGGAGATTCTCCGGTGGTGCCAACGGGCACGAGACCATGGGTGCCTTCGCTGATTTGCCAATCCACAAAAGCCTCAAAGGCCTTGTAGTCCACAGCGCCGTCACGAAAAGGGGTGATAAGAGCGGTGCAAGATCCTTTGAACATGCTGTATTTCCTCATTTTTCGCGGCCTGATCTTGTTTTTTCAGTACGCTTATTGTCATTTTGGCGAAATTTTACGGCATTTTGCCGAATAGTCCGTCATTTCCGGCAAATTGCCGATTTCATACGCGCATAACACCATGATTTGGCTTGTGATGCAACAAAATCGAATCTGTCATCTACCGAAGGGATTTGTTCATCATAATTTTGCAAGATTGATGTCCCAAAGAAAGATAAACCGATAATTATGTAAATTTTCAAGCAGGTATGGTCTTATCTATGCACAGAATTGCGCTAACGGCCTTAATGCTGTTCGTATTGTCCGCCCCCGGCCTCGCCCAAAGTGCAGGTAGCAGCCAGCCTTTGCCACAGGCCAAACCGGATGCCCCCCCTCTGGCGGCCACCGTTCCCACACCCGTGCCAGCGCCTGCCCCTGCCGGGACAGTCACGCCTGCTCCGGTCAATCTGACCCATCAGACCGTTGAGCATTTGATTGATACCCACGGCATCGAGACAAGCCATCACCCCAAGAAGCTGACGGCCTTGCCAAAAACCAAACCGGGGCTGGCACCGATCAATGTGTCAAGCACTGCCGCGGCAGCCCTGCCAGTCAAGGCGGGTGACCCAGGAAGAGCTGCCTTGCCAAAAGTGGAGCGCCATCGCACAGACATTGCCGCACAGCGCGGCTCGCTTGAGCAGGCTCTTGATGCACTCTCCAAACGCAAGTCCAAAACCGCACTGGCAATTCACAAGGGTATGAAGCCCTCACTTGATCGGACAATCCTGACTTATATTTTGACCGTCGGAGCCTATCGCAATTTTCCGGCCTATGAGATCAAGTCCTTTTATGATCGCAAGACCAACTGGCCAAGCCGCAGCCTGACGGTCCGCCGCATTGAGGAAGCCCTCGCCCGCGAGACGCCGCCGGGGCCAGCATTGTCCCGTGCCTTTGGCAATCAGATGCCGAAATCCACCAGCGCGGCCATCGAGGTCGCCATTGCCCATGCCCGTGCAGGCAAAGCGAAACAGGCAGCGCGTATCATCCGCCCAATCTGGCGAGAGGAAGGCCTCTCCGCCAAGCTTGAGAGCCGCATCCTGTCCAACCTGCGCAAAGTCCTGCGCCGCGAAGATCACTTCCATCGCGCAAGCTATTTGCTCTACCGCGAGCGTGCAAATGGTGCAATCCGGTTGAAAAAGCTGCTGACCAGTGGGCAAAAGCGTCTGGTCGATGCCCGTGTCGCGGTCATCCGCAAGAAGCGCAACGCAGGCAAAAAGCTCAGCGCCGTGCCGCGCTCTCTGCGGTCCGATCCCGGCTACATCTTTTCCTATATTCAATATCTGCGCCGCAGTGGCAAAGTCACCAAGGCCGCCGATATGTTGATCAAGGCCCCCCGCGACCCCAAAAAGCTGATCAACCACCGGGAATGGTGGATCGAGCGCCGCTTGCTGTCGCGCATTATGCTCAACAAAGGCGATGCCCGGCGCGCCTACAAAATCGCGGCTAGGCACACCGCCCAGTCCGGCAAGTATATTTCCGAGGCGGAATTCCATGCGGGCTTCTTTGCCCTGCGCTATCTGAAAGACCACAAGACTGCCGCCATCCATTTCGAAAAGAGTTGGAAACAGGCGAGCCGTGACCGTGACAAATCCCGCGGCCTTTATTGGCAGGGCCGCGCATGGGAAGCGGCGGGCAATCGACAGGTGGCGGAGAAATTCTATAAGGCAGCCGCCAACCCGGTTTATTATTATGGCCAGCTGGCGCTCGAAGAGCTTGGCCAGACGAGGCTAAACCTGTCCCATCCACCTGCCGCCAGTGCTGCGGTCAAGGCGCGGTTTGAGCGGCGCGAACTGGTGCGGGCCATCAAACGGTTGAAAGCCGTCGGCCATGGCAAGCGCTCCGGTCCGATTTTCCGTCATCTGGCCCGCAGCCTTGATGACCCGTCCGAAATCGCGCTAGCGCACAGTCTGGCCCAAAGCTACGGGCTGCACCAATACGCAGTGCAAATCGGCAAGATTGCCCTCAGTCGCAACATGCCAGCCCACAAGATGGCCTTCCCGTTGAATGTCATCCCACGATCGGCAAAGACCAATGGCGTTGACAAGGCCCTGATTTACGCGCTGACCAAACAGGAAAGCGTGTTCAACATTCAGGCCGTCAGCCACGCCAACGCACGTGGCCTGATGCAAATGCTGCCAGCCACCGCCAAACGCACGGCGCGCAAACTCGGCTTACGCTATTCACGCGCCAAGCTGACAAGCGACCCCAAATATGCGGTGCGGCTGGGCAGCCATTTTCTCAAGGAAAATCTGGACCGGTTCGGCGGCTCCTACATTCTCACCTTCGCGGCTTACAATGCGGGGCCGGGTCGTCCACCGCAATGGATCGAACGCTTTGGCGACCCGCGAACAGCGCGCGTCAGCGCCATTGACTGGGTGGAGCGGATCCCCTTCACCGAAACCCGCGATTATGTCATGAAGCTGATGGAGAATTTGCAGGTCTATGAGGCACGCATCTATAACCGGCCACTTTCAATATCCAAGGATCTGAAACGCGGACATCCGTAACATAAGCCAGCGTCGCGACTGCGCACCCTTGCAACACCGCATAAACCCGCATGAGGCCGTCTAACCCATACCCGCCTCTTGGCAGCGGACATCAGACAGGGTAAGACGAAATAAGAGGCAGGTTTTGGTCATGACCTGCCTCCTTTTATGGGAGTTGCAAGGATGAGCGATCCAGTGGAACCGATGGTAAGACGGTTTGAAATCACCACCAGCGATGGACTGATCCTGCGCGGCGAGGTTTTTGGCGACCGCATTGCCAAAGGCACGCCGGTGCTTTGCCTGCCCGGCCTCACCCGCAACAGCCGGGATTTTCACCCACTGGCAGAACGCCTTGCTTGCGATCCGGACAATCCACGTTTCGTGATGATCCTCAACAGCCGCGGGCGTGGTCCATCGGACTATGACAAGAATCCCGAAAATTACAATATCATGGTCGAAGCCAATGACGCCCTGCATGCCCTTGCCGCTGCTGGACTGCACGAAGCGATCATCATTGGCACCTCGCGTGGCGGTTTGTTGGCTTTGGTCATTGCGGCCTTGCGCCCCAATGTCATCGCAGGAGCGGTCATGAATGACATCGGTCCTGTCATCGACGTGACAGGCCTGTCACGCATCAAGACCTATCTCAACCGCGCCACGCCAATCAACGACTGGAAAGATGCCGTCAGCTTCGCCAAGATTGCCAATTCGGGCCAGTTTGACGCGCTGAGCGAAGAAAACTGGCAACAAATGGCCCAAATGACCTTCCGGGATGAAAATGGCAAGCCGGCCAAGGATTATGACGTCGCCATTGCCAAGGCCATGGACGATGTGGATCTCTCGATCCCTTTGCCCGACGCTTGGCCGCAATTCATGGCCATGTCGCACGCGCCCGTTTTGGTGCTGCGGGGTGAACATTCCGACATTCTCAAGGCCGAAACCGCCCGCGAAATGGTCGCCCGCCACCCTGATTGCCAATATCACGAAGTGCCAGGGCAGGGCCACGCCCCGCTGTTTGTCAAAGACGACCTCAATGATCGGGTCGCTGCTTTCCTTGCGGAGGTCGACGAAAAACGCGCTGCCAGCACTCCATGTGCCGATCCGGCTTTCCAACAGGAAGCCGACATCACCTATCTGGTCCATCCAAACCAGCCCGAAGAGGACATCATCGAAGAGGCACCACAAGAGGCTCCAACGCCAAGAGTGCTAACCAAGGAAGAAATCCGCCGCGCTCGCGAGCAGAAATTTCAGGATGTCCTCGACATCGCCGATAAAATGTCCGCCCTCGTCGAAGAGGAAAAATCAGCCTCCAATCGATGACGGGGAAAGCCCCTTTCCTTGATTGTCATCGCGAACAATAGTCACTAGAATGTCACCTGTCCCGGGGTGCTCGCCAGGCCATGAAACTGGTCAGACCGAGCTGAGATGCGAATGCGCGAACCCGTAGAACCTGATCCGGATCACACCGGCGTAGGAAGAGACGAAGCTTTTCACAAAGCCTCCCTCCCCGCTCCTCCAGTCCGGTCAATCGCTTGTGTGCCTTGCGCATCATTGATGCTCAAGACGCCTCACCAATCGTGACTGGCCATGCGACAGCAATGCCGTCACGCCCATTGGAGACAAAACGAATGAAGGCATTGACCCTTTCGCTTATCAGCGCCACCCTTTTGGTGTCCACGACCCTGTCCGCCAGCGCAGCAGACAAACCAACCCTCACCGTCTATACCTATGATTCCTTTGTGGCTGATTGGGGCCCCGGTCCGGCCATCAAAAAGGGCTTTGAGGAGACCTGCGGCTGCACGGTCAGTTTCATTGCACCGGGTGACGCCACCGAAGGCTTTAACCGCCTGCGCCTTGAAGGCAAGAACAGCAAGGCAGACATTCTGCTGGGGCTTGATTCCAACCTCGTCGCCGATGCTGAGAAAAGCGGTCTGTTCGAGGCCCATGGCTTGAAGACAGATCACCTCTCCCTGCCTATCGAATGGGATGCCTCAACCTACATGCCCTTTGACTGGGGCTATTTTGCCTTTGTCTATGACAGCGACAAGGTGAAAAATCCGCCCAAAAGCTTTGATGCGCTGCTCAATGCCCCGGAGGATTTCAAGATCCTCATTCAGGATCCGCGCTCTTCCACGCCGGGATTGGGCCTGATGCTCTGGATCAAGGATATCTATGGCGACAAGGCCGGAGAAGTCTGGTCCAAACTCGCCCCACGCATCCTCACCGTCACCAAAGGCTGGTCGGAAGCCTATGGCATGTTCCTTGAAGGTCAGGCCCAGATGGTGCTGAGCTACACCACGTCGCCTGCCTATCATATCGTGACAGAGGACAAGACCAATTATCTCGCCGCTGCCTTTGACGAAGGCCACTATATGCAGATCGAACTGGCCGCCATTACAAAATCGAGCCAGCACAAAGATCTTGCCAAGGACTTTCTGGCCTATCTGACGGGTCCAGCCGCCCAAAAGGTGATCCCGACCACCAACTGGATGTATCCGGTAGCTCTCAACAAAGCCGACTTGCCAGAGGCCTTTGACACATTGATCCAGCCGGAAAAAGCCCGCCTGATCGCACCAAAGGACGTCCCGGCCATCCGTCGCGAAGCGCTGGATGAATGGCTCTCAGCGCTCAGCCAATAAATCAGGTCTCCAACAATGCACTGCCCGACCAACCGGGCAGTGCAGCCCCAGCGAAAGGCAATGGCGTGCAACAGACGGCAAGAAGCGGCATTTTTGGCTATGGCATCCCCGCAATTCTTGCCTTTACGGCCCCAATTGCACTGGTCGTCGCCAGCCTGATCGCCCTTTGGTCGGTCGCCAGTGACAGCCTCTCTGATGGCTCGCCGCTTACGGCCCTTAAAGAGTTGGTGTCAGAGCGCTATATGCGTCGCGCGATCTTCTTCACCTTGTTGCAAGCCACGCTCTCCGCCGTTCTCTCGACCCTTCTGGCCATCCCATTGGCCAGAGCGCTGGCCAGTCGCAATTTTCCCGGTCGCGGTGCAATCCTGTCACTCTTTGGTGCGCCCTTCATTCTGCCGGTGATTGCCGCCATTCTCGGTTTGATCGCCATTTGGGGGCGCAATGGCCTGATGGCGAAGGCAACCGCGGCTTTGGGCGTCTCAGAGCTGCCCTTTTACGGCCTGTTCGGCATACTGCTCGCCCATGTCTTTTTCAATTTGCCACTTGCCACCCGAATCCTGCTGCAAGGTTGGCTTTCGATTCCCGCAGAGCACTGGCGCTTGGCAGCCCAATTGGGTATGAAGCACAGTCAGGTCGCTCGCCATATCGAAAGGCCGATGCTCCGAGAGCGCCTGCCCGGTATCTTCGCGCTGGTCTTTCTGCTCTGCGCCACCAGCTTCACGGTCGTGCTGGCGCTCGGCGGCGGCCCCAAGGCGACAACCATCGAGCTGGCCATCTATCAAGCCATCCGCTTTGAATTCGATCTCGAACGCGCCGCGATCCTTGCCTGCATCCAGATTCTGCTCTGCGCCGGTTTGGCCCTGCTCTTTCGCACCATCACCAAGGACCATGACACCGGCCAGAGCCTTGGCGGCCTGATCATTCGTCAGGACCGCACCAGCCCATGGCTCCGCCTGCTTGATGGTGGGGTGATTGCGCTGGCTTTGCTTTTTCTTGCCTCTCCCCTCATTGCCGCCTTCACACGCGGCGCGATCAGTCTGGGCCTGCATGAGATGAATAAAGGCGCCATCCTGATGGCAACCCTGCGCTCGATTCTGGTTTCCCTTGGGGCTTGCACCGTGATGTTGCTGATCAGCCTGCCGTTGGCGCAAATGTCTCTTCATTTAAAGGGCAAATGGCGGCGCATTGGCGAGTTGCCGGGCTTTGCCATTCTCGTTGCCCCACCCATAGCCTTGGGTGCGGGGCTGTTCGTCATGCTGCATCAGCATGTGTCTGTCGATGATCTGGCCCTCCCCCTTGCCAGCCTGCTCAATGGTTTGCAAGCGGTGCCTTTCGCGCTGATCCTCCTGTCGCCTGCCATGGCCCGGATCGAGCGCGACTATGGCCGCCAGATCCTTCACCTCGGCATGGATCGCAGGGCAGCCATCCGGCTGGTCCATTGGCCGCTGATGCGCCGCCCGCTGGGCCTCAGCCTTGGCATCGCGGCGGCCTTGTCGATGGGTGACCTTGGGGTCATCGCCCTGTTCGGCTCCCCTGCAGAGCCAACCCTGCCGCTTTATCTTTATCAGCAAATGGGGGCCTATCGCATGGATCAGGCCTATGGCACCGGTCTGCTTCTGACCCTGTTTGCCTTTGCTGTCTTTCTCCTCTTTGACAAGGGACTTGGTGGTCGTGATCGAGATTGAAAAATTACATATCGCGCTGGATGACTGGCACCTGACCGCCGACCTGTCGCTCAAGAAAGGCCAATTCTGCGCCCTGATCGGCCCATCCGGTGCGGGCAAAAGCACTATCCTGAATGCCATTGCCGGCTTCCTGCCCGTTGCATCGGGCCATATCCGCATCAATGGACAGGATCTTGCCCCTCTGCCCCCGGCAGCGCGTCCTGTTGCCATGCTGTTTCAGGAGCATAATCTTTTTGCCCATATGTCCATCGCCGACAATGTGGCCCTTGGCATCAATCCATCGCTCAAACTGACCTTGACCGAACAAGAGGCGGTCAACCAAGCGCTTGATCAGGTTGGCCTTGCTGGCATGGGCAACCGTCCGCCTCGCGCGCTTTCCGGCGGCCAACGCCAGCGCGCCAGCCTTGCCCGTGCCATGCTGCGCAAAAAGGAAGTGTTGCTGCTTGACGAACCCTTCGCCGCGCTGGGGCCAGCCCTGAGGAAAGAAATGCTGGCTTTGGTGGCTGATCTAGCCCGACAGAATGGTCAGACGGTGATCATGGTCACCCACCATCCCGAGGATGCCAAAATCGCATCCGACGTCACCGCTTTGGTCGATGAAGGCCATATAGCCCAATGCGGGCCGACCGTTGATGTCTTCAAAGCCCCATCCGATGCACTAAAACGCTATCTCGGTCTTTAAGACCCTGCCATGAGGCAAACAAAAAACCCGCCCGGGGATCAACCGGGCGGGCTTTTCATCTCTTGAACCATTCGCTTCAATCAAGCGCTTGCCTGCTTTAGCACGCGCGCGCGGATCTTTTCGATGCTGGTCTGTGGCGTAGCCGCCAGCAAGGTCTTGGTATAGTCATGCTGCGGATCATTGAAGACCTGATCCCGCGTGCCATGTTCGACAATCTCGCCGAAATACATAACCATCACCCGGTCGGCCAGATATTTGACCACCGACAGATCGTGCGAAATGAACAGATAGGACAATTTGAACTCGTCCTGCAAATCTTTCAGCAGATTGAGGATCTGCGCCTGAATCGACAAATCGAGCGCCGATACCGGCTCGTCAAGCACCAGAATTTTCGGATTGAGCATCAACGCGCGGCCAATGGCGATGCGCTGGCGCTGACCACCGGAAAACATATGCGGATAGCGTCCAAAATGCTCTGGCAGCAGCCCCACCTTGAGCAGCATTGCCATCGCCTTTTCACGCCGTTCATCTGCCGACATTTCCGGATGATTGATCAACAGCGGCTCTTCCAGCACGGCCCCGACCTTCTGGCGCGGATTGAGCGAGCCATAAGGATTCTGGAACACGATCTGAATGGTCCGGCGCATATCGGATGTCACACGTTTCGTCTCGATATTGTAGGGCTTACCCTGAATATTGAGCTCGCCCGACGTCTGAACATCAATCAGGGTCAGAATACGGGCCAGTGTAGACTTGCCGCACCCCGATTCCCCGACCAGCGCCAGAGTTTCGCCTTCATACAGATCAAAGTCGATGCCCTTGAGCGCCCGAACGGTCTCGGTCTTGCCGAACATCCCGCTTTTTGAAACATAGTCGCGGGTGATGTTGCGCACATGCAGAATGGGATTGGTCTTGTCATTCATGATGCAAGCGTATCCTCTTTGCTAAAGCCACTGGCAAAATCGCTCACCGTCGGCAGACGGTCGCCATCGGCACGCTCCGGCAGGGCAGACAGCAGCGCCTTGGTGTAAGGATGTTTCGGGCTTTCAAACAGATCGAGCACATTGGCCTCTTCCATCTGTTCGCCATTATACTGCACCACAACCCGGTCAGCGGTTTCGGCCACCACACCCATATCGTGGGTGATCATGATCAGGCCCATATCGCTCTGGGTCTGAATGTCCATCAGCAGATCGAGGATCTGTTTTTGAATCGTCACATCCAGCGCCGTTGTCGGCTCGTCAGCAATCAGAAGCTTCGGATTGCAGGCAATCGCCATGGCGATCATGATACGTTGGCACTGGCCCCCGGACATTTGATGCGGAAAGCTGGTCAGGCGCTTTTCAGGCGTCGGGATGCCCACCGATTCGAACAGCTCAATGGTGCGCTTCTTTGCCTCTTTGCCATCCATGCCCAAATGGGTTTTCAGCACTTCGCCAATCTGAAAGCCAACCGTAAAACACGGATTGAGGCTGGCAATCGGCTCCTGAAAGATCATCGAAATGTCTTTGCCTATCACCTGCCGCCGCTCCTTTGGCGTCAGGGTCTTCAGATCTCGGCCATCAAAGGACATGAGGTCGGCATTGACGGTGGCGCTGTCAGGCAACAGGCCCATGGTGGCAAGCATGGCGACCGACTTGCCCGAACCAGACTCGCCGACAATCGCCAAAACTTCACCCTTGCTGACTGTGTAGTCCACGCCCTTCAAGGCCCGGAAAGGCCCCATGGCGGTATCGAACTCGACTGTCAGATTGCGGATTTCCAACAAGCTCATGTGCAAATCCTCCTATGAACGCTTCAGTTTCGGGTCAAGCGCATCGCGCAGGCCGTCACCGATGAGGTTGATCGCCAGAACCGTCACCAAAATGGCAACGCCGGGGAAGGTCACGACCCACCAGGCACGCAGAATGAATTCGCGTGCTTCGGCCAGCATCGTGCCCCATTCCGGGGTCGGCGGCTGAGCACCAAGCCCAAGGAAGCCAAGAGCGGCAATGTCAAGAATGGCGTTCGAGAAGGACAGAGTGCCCTGCACGATCAACGGTGCGGTACAGTTTGGCAAAATGGTCAGGAACATCAGCCGCAGATCGCTGGCACCGGCCACGCGCGCGGCCACCACATATTCCCGCTCCCGCTCGGCCATCACCGCAGCACGAGTGAGGCGGACAAAGTGAGGCTGGAAAACGATCGCGATAGCGATCATGGCATTCAAAAGGCCCGGCCCAAGCACCGCCACCATCACCAGAGCCAGCAACAGGCTCGGAAAGGCAAGGATGATATCCATGATGCGCATGATGACGGTATCAACCTTGCCACCATAATAACCGGCAATCACGCCAACGAAAATACCCCCCGTCAGCGCGATAAAGACGACCACCACACCAACAAAAAGCGAGAAACGCGAGCCCATGATCAGCCGCGACAGGATATCACGCCCCACCGCATCGGTGCCCAGAAGGAACTGGCTGGAGCCCCCCTCCTGCCAGACTGGCGGCATCAGAAAGGCCTCACGAAACTGGAAGTTGGGATCGTGCAACACCAGAAAAGGTGCAAAAATCGCAACCAGCGCCAGAAAAATGAAGACGCAAAGCCCAATGACCGCACCCCGGTTTTCGCTGAAATAATACCAGAATTCTTTCAGCACCGCCTTGGTCGACTGGCGGGAAATGTCTTCTACTTTTGCAATATCAGTCATATCTCACACTCCCACCTAGTGATGTCTGATGCGCGGGTTGATCAGGCCATACAGCAGATCAACGATCAGGTTAACGCTCATCACCAGCACGGCGATCATCAGCAAGCCACCCTGCACGACCTGATAGTCGCGGCGGGAAATGGAATCGACCATCCACTTGCCGATACCCGGCCAGGAGAAAATGGTCTCGGTCAAAATGGCACCAGCCAACAGCACGCCAACCTGCAAACCAATGGTCGTGACCACCGGAATGAGCGCATTTCGCAAGGCATGCAGGCCGATTACACGAAACTTGGTCAAACCCTTGGCACGTGCGGTGCGGACATAATCTTCGCCCAGCACTTCCAGCATCGCCGAGCGGGTCTGACGCGCAATCACCGCCATCGGGATCGTCGCCAGCACAAAGGATGGCAGGATCAGATGCGATACTGCGGACTGAAACGCCCCCTCTTCGCCAGACAACAACGAGTCAATCAGCATGAAGCCGGTGACCGGTTCAAAGTAGAACATCACCGATATCCGACCCGAAACCGGGGTCCATTGCAGAATGCCGGAAAACAGAATGATCATCAGCAGCGCCCACCAGAAGATCGGCATCGAATAGCCCACCAGTGCAGTCGTCATGACGGAATGATCAAAGAAGGAGCCACGCTTCACCGCAGCAATCACCCCGGCAGGAATGCCGATGGAAACCGCAATGATGATCGCGACGAAAGACAGTTCCAATGTTGCGGGGAACAGGGCGAAAAATTCATCCCAAACCGGGCGTCGTGTCGACATCGACATCCCGAAATCGCCTTGGAACAGGCCGGTTACATAGTCGAAATATTGCATGATCACCGGTTGATCGAATCCGAAAGCGGTCTGCAGTTGTGCGTAGCGCTCAGGCGAGATGCCCCGTTCGCCCGCCAATAGCAGGATTGGATCACCGGGCAATAGCCGGATGAAGAAGAATGAAACCAGTGTCACGCCGATAAAAGTCGGTATCAGCATCCCGACTCGACGCAAGAGAAAACCTAACATGAAAGATGCCAGTCCGTTTGCGGAAAGAGCCTGTAGCTCTTTCAGTCATTTCAGCAGCCAACCCGCCACCCGCTCTTGTTTTATCGGGCAACCCGACTTTTCGGTTATCCATTCTTGAGCGGCGGGAAATTCGGACCACCCTTAGCGGATGCGATCTGCGCAATCCATAGGTCCGATACAAAAAAAGGAAAAGGCGGACAAATCCGCCTTCACCTTTGTCATCAGATTACTTGATATCCACACCGTAGAAGATGTGGCCACCAAATGGATCGATCTTGAAGTCGACCACTTTCTTGCTGACCGGCTTGAAGACAACAGAGTGAGCAATGGTTGCCCAAGGCGCTTCGCGTTTGAAGACAACCTGAGCTTCTTCATAGAGCTTGGTACGCTCTTCCATGTTCGAAGTCTCTTTTGCCTTGATCAGCAGATCGTTGAATTCTTTGTTGCACCATTTTGCACGGTTCGCACCGGATTCAACGGCATCGCAGCCAAGCAGAACATACATGAAGTTGTCCGGGTCACCATTGTCACCGGTCCAGCCGAGCAGAACGGTATCATGTTCGCCAGCAGAAGAACGCTTCAGATATTCGCCCCACTCGTAGGAAACGATTTCCGCATCAACACCAATCGCTTTCCAGTCAGCCTGAATGAGTTCGGCCATACGGCGCGCATTCGGGTTGTATGGACGCTGGACAGGCATGGCCCAGATGTTGGTTTTCATGCCGGAAACACCAGCTTCTTTAAGCAGTTTCTTCGCAGCTTCCGGATCATATGGATCATCGACAACCTTGTCGTTGTAAGACCACATGGTTGGCGGGATCGGGTTTTTCGCAGCTTCACCAGCGCCCTGGAAGACGGCGTCAAGAATGGCCTGTTTGTTGATGGCCATGTTCAGTGCCTTGCGAACACGAACGTCCTGGAATTTTTCTTTCTGGTTGTTGTAAGCCAGATAGCCCACATTCAGACCAGGCTGCTGCATCAGGTTGATGCTGTCATCAGACTTCATCGCTTCGATGTCAGCCGGGTTAGGATATGGCATGACATGGCACTCGCCAGCTTTCATTTTCTGATAGCGAACGGATGCATCTGGCGTGATGGAGAAGATCAGATTGTCGATCGGTGCTTTGCCGGCCCAGTAATCAGGATGGGCTTTGTAGCGGATCACAGCGTCTTTCTGATAAGCAACCAGCTGGAAAGGACCGGTGCCAACTGGGTTCTGATCAAATGTTTCAAGGTTGCCGGTTTTGGCGATCTGATCGGCATATTCTGCAGACTGGATGGACGCAAAATCCATAGCCATGTTGGCGATGAAAGGAGCTTCAACCTTGGAGAGCACGAATTTCACGGTGTGATCGTCAACCTTGACGATCTCCTTGATCAGGCTGTCCATGGACATGCCACCGAAATATTCGTAAGTCCCGCCAGAAACCTTGTTGTAAGGATGGTTGGGATCTTTCTGACGCATGAAGGAGAAAATCACGTCATCAGCATTGAAGTCGCGAGATGGGGTAAAGTCTTTGGTCGTGTGGAACTTTACGCCTTTACGCAGATGGAAGGTATATTCCAGTCCATCCTCGGAAACGTCCCAGCTTTCAGCCAGACCCGGAACAATGTTGGTCGCGCCACGTTCGAATTCAACCAGACGGTTAAAGACGTTTTTGGAAGACGCATCGAAGGTGGTGCCTGACGTATACAGCGCCGGGGTAAAGCCCTCAGGGCTGCCCTCGGAACAGTAAACCAGGGTTTTCGCCTGCACGGTGGTTGCCATAACAGCAGCCAGAGCAGTCGCAGCCAGAGCTTTGGTAAGCAACTTCATTGTTTGATCCCTCTCAAATCATTATCATTGTGATGTTGCTGCTGGCGATGCGTTCCGGGTTCATTTTGCCAAGACCACATTCTGCCAGCCGCTCGATTGGATGCCAAAGAGCCAAGCAGCAGCCAAGCTTCGGGCACCCGAAAACGGTACTCTGAAGTCGATTACAAACTCACCAGAAATGCAACGCTTTTATTCAAAATTTTTTGCCCAATTTGACAAATAATCTTTGCAAAAGTTTTGCAACAGGAAAAATTTTGTACTTTTTGGCAAAAGAGGCAAAAAATCCGCGCACTTAGCGGCTGAAAGGCTCAGTATTTTTCCGAAGCCACTCACGTGACGATGGGTCAACCAAATCTTCCATCTCCGTCCACACCCGCGCATGATAAGCGTCAAGCCATTTGACTTCCTCTGCGTCAAGCAGATTTCCGTCAATCAGCTCGCGGGCAATCGGCACAAGAGTCAAATCCTCAAATCCCATGAAGCCATCGTCCGACCTGACAATTGAAACAAGATTTTCAATCCGGATGCCATAATGGCCAGCCTCATAATAGCCCGGCTCGTTGCTGACAATCATCCCCGGCACAAGGTCAAAAGGGCTGACAGGTTTGGCGATGCGCTGTGGTCCTTCATGGACGCAGAGCACATGCCCGACACCATGCCCGGTGCCATGGTCATAGTCCATCCCATATTGCCAGAGAGGCTGACGGGCAATGGCATCAATGTGATGACCGCGCGTGCCATCAGGGAAGCGCAGCATCGCCAGACGGATATGCCCCTTGAGCACCAGACTGTAAGCCTTACGCACTGCGTCACTGACCGGCGCAAAAGCCGTGGTGCGGGTCGCATCCGTGGTGCCGCAATCAAACTGCCCACCACTATCAAGCAGAAAGATCGAGCTTTCTAGCAAAGGCTTGTTGCTGGCCTCGTCAACGCTGTAATGACACATCGCCCCATTTGAATCCGAGGCAGCAATGGTGCGAAAGCTCGGCTCACGAAAGCCATCCAGCTTCTGCCGCTCGGCAAGAATATAATCGACCACATCCAGCTCGGTGATCGGATCCCCCGCCTTGGCGCGTGCCACCACCGAGTCGGCAAGCCATGCAAGGGTATGGATCCAGGCGACAGAATCCTTCTTGCAGGCTTGCGCCATGCCCGCCAGTTCGATTTCGTTCTTCACTGCCTTGGCAATTGCCACTGGCCCGCGCTCAAACTGAACGAGGCCTCCGCCAGCTTCCACCGCCCGCACCGCTGCATAGGGCGCAAAATCGGGGTCAATCAGCACCTTCTGACCCGCAGAAACCTGTTCTTCAAGCTTGGTCAGAAACGCCTCTGGCGGCGCAAACTGAATGCCATCAAAGCCCTGCCCTTCAATCCCTTGAGGGAATTTCTGCTGATCGACAAACCAAACTACGGCGCCGTCCGACCCGACAATCGCGAAAGAATGGGGCACGGGATTATAAGCCACATCGCCGCCCCGCACATTCAGCAGCCAGGCAATGCCGTCTGGCTGGGTCTCCACCAGCCAGTCCATACCCTTGTCGGCGAGAATACGGCCAAGTCTGGCGCGTTTGTCAGACGAGGATTCCCCGGCAAGCTGCTCAGACAGGCGAGCGATGGCCGCATTTGGCTTGGCCGGTTGATCGCGCCAGATCAAATCGACAAGATTATCATCGCAGATGGCAAGCGCAGCGCCTGCCGCCTCGGCCCCGGCACTGAACCGCTCCACCCAACTGGGCGGCAACAACATCGCATCATAGCCAATAGCCCACCCCTTGGCGGCATGTTTGGCGAGCCATTGTTCAAGCGGCGCATCAATCAAATGCTCATAGCCAAACAGCTCGGCTGAGGTTTGCTCACGCACCTGCACGCTGTAGCGGCCATCAACAAATAGCAAGGCCTGATCCGCAGTCACCAAAGCCAGACCGGCCGACCCGGTAAAACCGGTCAGCCAAGCCAGGCGTTCATCATGCGGGGCGCAATATTCCCCCTGATGGGCGTCGAAACGCGGCACGATATAGGCGTCTAGCTGACGCGCCTGCATCACTTGCCGTAGTCCGGCCAGCCGCTCAGCAACTCCAGCCTCATCACCGATTGCGTTTTGCATGACGTGATATCTCCCGAATCAAAAGAAAAAATCCCCCACCCAGACAGAATGCCAGCAAGGGCACCCGCCTGAATGGGGGACTTAAAGGATCAGCCTGCAAAATTGTAGGCGGTTTTGACCGTTGTGTAGAATTCAGCGGCATAACGCCCCTGCTCCCGCGAACCATAGGACGAGCCTTTGCGGCCACCGAACGGAACGTGATAATCAACGCCGGCAGTTGGCAGATTGACCATCACCATGCCCGCCTGTGACAAACGCTTGAAGTCGCGTGCCATTTTCAGATTTTGGGTGCAAATGCCCGATGACAGTCCGAACTCGGTGTCATTGGCCAGCGCCAGCCCCTCGTCGAAATCGTCAAACTTGATGACACTGGCGCATGGACCAAAGATTTCCTCACGGCTGACGCGCATCTGGTTGGTGGCATTCACGAACAAGGCCGGACGCTGATAATAACCTTCCGTCTTGCCATTGACCTGCTCACCGCCAATCACCTCGGCCCCTTCGCTGGCTGCAACAGAGACATAATCAAGATTACTGTTGAGCTGAGACGATGACGCAACCGGTCCAATCTGGGTCGTCGGGTCAAGAGCATCGCCCACCACGAGCGCCGACATGGCCGCCTGCAACTTGTCGACAAACGCATCATGAATGCCCGCCTGCACGATCAACCGAGACGACGCGGTGCAGCGCTGACCGGTCGAGAAGAAGGCACTGTTGAGACAAGAGCCAACCGCGATATCGAGATCGGCATCATTCATCACCACCATCGGGTTTTTGCCACCCATTTCCAGCTGAACTTTTTTGAGCCCGCGCGCTGCCTCAACGGCAATCGAGCGACCAACGGGCACGGACCCAGTGAAGGAAATGGCATCGATATCCGGATGGGCCAGCATCGCATTGCCAACCACAGAGCCGGACCCCATGACAAGGTTGATCACCCCGGCCGGACATCCTGCCTCTGCGAGGATTTCAACCAAGGCATGCGCACAACCCGGCGTCAGATCCGCAGGCTTCAACACGACCGTGTTGCCATAGCAAAGAGCGGGGGCAATTTTCCACGCCGGAATGGCAACAGGGAAGTTCCAAGGTGTGATCAAACCAACAACACCAACCGGTTCACGGGTCACTTCCACATCGATATCTGGACGCACGGAAGCCAGCAAATCGCCAGCATTGCGCAGGGCTTCTCCGGCAAAGAATTTGAAGATCTGAGCTGCGCGCACCGTTTCGCCAATGCCCTCAGCCAGCGTTTTGCCTTCTTCGCGTGACAACAGTGCACCAAGCTCTTCCTTGCGCGCCAGAATGGTTGCGCCAACCTGCTCGAGCAGATCAGCCCGAACCTGTGGAGATGCCATGGCCCAGCCCGGCAGCGCCTGTCTGGCAGCAGCAACCGCCATGTCGACCTCGGCCTCTCCGGCCCGTGCATAAAGACCAATCACATCTGCAAGATTGGACGGATTCCGATTTTCGTTGAAATCAGCGCCGCCAACCCAGCGTCCTCCAATTAGATTTTCGAACACTTTATCCGTCATCGCGCCCTCTGCATTTTCATCTGATTTTTTGGATACAATATACCTGACGTCGATATAAACATATTTGCACGCGCCTGCAAAGTGTCAAAGGGTCCCTGTTCAGCACTTTCCCGAAGCCCGTCAGAAGCGCTGCCAAAGTCCTTTGCATCTATGGGCGGGTTTCACCGGTCACCCAGCCAAGAAACCCATCCAACCCGTCAGTGACCGGTAGCACCACCAAGGCAGGTTCTTCATAGGGATGCAGCTCAAGAAACAAGGCTTTGAGCGGTTCCAGACAGGCATTTTGCGTTTTGGCCAGCAGCAGAATCTCGCTCGCCTCCTCCATCTCTCCACCCCAGCGATAGAGCGAGACCATACCCGGAAGCAAATTGACGCAGGCCACAAGACGCGCTTCCAGCATCGCCCTCGCCAGCTCCTTGGCGACGTCCATCGATGGGCAAGTGCCATAAATCACCACGACATCGCTGTTTTTCTCCCCCATTCCACGCCTCCTGATTGGAAATTGCCTGTAACCATGCTACTCCACAGAGCGGAGCCTACCAACCCGGCAGTTTAAAAACGGACCAATCCAATGTCACGGCCCTTTGAAAAGATCGCCTTTCTCTCCATCCCAACGGAAGAAGCCGAACGGGCGCGCATGCGACTGGCCCATCGGTATGGCTCGGTGCCCCCCAGCGACGCAGATGTGATCGTGGCACTTGGGGGGGATGGATTGATGCTGCAAACCCTTCATCGCCATATGAATTCCGGCATTCCCATCTATGGAATGAATTTCGGCTCCGTCGGCTTCCTGATGAATGAATTCCGCGAAGATGACCTGCTGAACCACCTCCAGAAGGCCGAGCCCAATGAGGTCCACCCATTGGCCATGACGGCAATGGATTCCTACGGCAAGGCGCACGAAGGCCTCGCCATCAACGAGATTTCCGTCTTCCGCCAGACCGCTCAGGCCGCCAAGCTCGAAATTCAAATCGATGGCAAGGTGCGGATGGAGGAATTGATTTGCGATGGAATTCTGATCGCCACGCCAACCGGCAGCACAGCCTATAATCTGTCAGCTCATGGCCCGATTTTGCCCATCGATTCGCCTTTGCTGGCCCTCACCCCAATCAGCCCGTTCCGCCCCCGCCACTGGCGCGGTGCTCTGTTACCCAATTCGGCTGAAGTGAAAATCGTTGTCCGCGAGCCTGCCAAACGCCCCCTCAGCGCCGTTGCAGATCATGTGGAGTTTCGCTCCGTCGTCGAAGTAAACATCCGCGAAGACGCTTCCAACACCTGCATCATCATGCTCGATCCCGAGCAAGGGTGGGCAGAGCGCATTCTGGCAGAACAATTCCGCTACTGAAGTGACTGCGACCGACACCGCGTTGAAAGGCAGCTCAACCTAAGGCTTCCTTAATAGACACTAGGTTAAACTCCGCTGATACTGCGCGCTTGCCTTGAGTAAAGGTCGGCGTACCATAAATTCAGAGCTGTTCAACAACCATCAGTAAGACTATGATCAATGTAGATCTGTCACTGCTTCGATTCCTGATCATTGACGACAACACCCACATGCGGCGCGTCGTCAGAACCTTGATCCATGGCTTCGGAGCACGTGAAGTAACCGAAGCAGAAGATGGAGCGACTGGTTTGGAATTGTTTCAGACCAACCAGCCCGACATCGTAATCACGGATTGGTTCATGCCTATATTTTCAGGCATCGAGCTGACACGGATGATGCGCAATCCGGTATCGTCCTCCAATTCCACCGTGCCGATTATCATGTTGACGGGACACTCCGAAAAGAAGCGCGTTACAGAAGCCCGCGATGCGGGCGTAACAGAATTTTTGTGCAAACCGATTTCGGCCAACGCTCTTTATGTTCGCGTGGCCTCGTGTCTGGTCAATAATCGCCCTTTCATCAAAGCCGCAGGTTTCTATGGACCAGACCGCCGGCGATTTGCCAACCCGCTCTATAAGGGCAACGAAAGACGGAAAAGCGACGCAAATGCGGCATGACATGCCGCGCACTCGCAGCGCTAAAAATGAGCAAGCCCTACATGACAAACGATCACAACAGGGGCAAGCAGAGGACAGACCTGATGGCGGACTATGAGATCATCAAGCCCAAAGTCGATCTACGCAGAAAGATCAAGATTTTGCCGAATTCCAGCGACTATGACCCTGTCGCCAAGGCAGAGCAGGCCCTGCAGCGCCTGTCGGTGAATTTCGGCACATGGATGCAGGATGAAGTCGACAAGCTTCAAGCTGCCTGGCAGGAAATTGAGGATAATGGCTTTTCAGAAGACCGTTTGACCACCCTCTTCCGCTCAGGCCACGATTTAAAAGGCCAGGCCCACACGATGGGCTTTCCGATCGCTGGCACCATTGCAGGCTCAATGTGTGAGTTGATCGACAAAATCGAAGACCGGGATCAGTTGCCCAAGGATATGCTGCGCAAGCATGTGCAGGCCATCAAGGCGGTGGTCAAGGAAAATGCGCGCGCAGAGGACAATGCGGTGGGCAAGGCTCTGGCACAAGAACTGGCCAACATTACCCACGACTGGATTGCCGAAGTCGCCCCTGACAAGCTGGACGACTAAGCGCCACGCAATCCCGGTTTCAGAATCAGAAAGGCTGCTCCCCTGAGGCAAGCAGCCTTTTTCTTTTCAGGGCTTTGCCACAACATCACACGCCAATCACGCGGCACTGATCTGTTGGAAAGCAAACCGCTTTTCCCGAGCTTCATCGCGCGCAATCTGGGTCGCAAACCGGCGCAGCAAGGCATGCAAATCATCCATCTCATCATCAACGAGACCGTTATAGTCACTGAGGATGCGATCAACCATCAGGCGGGCAAAGCGTGCGCGTGAAGCGAGCGGATCCATCACACGCGACAAATCCCCATAGGCAGCCAGAGCCGAATGCACCGCCGGCACGATCCGATCAGCCAGCCCGGCCTTGCGGCACAATGCCCGAACGACCCCTTCACTTGGATCTTCGACACTTGCCAGAACCCGCTTCTGGTCAAGATCAGTCAGACTGACCATCGCGGCGATAAACAGCTCCACATTGCCCATGCACAGACCGCGGATCAGAATATCGGCGGTCAACTGGCCTGAGAGACGCAAATGCTCCACCAGTGCCAACATCTCGGACCGATCAACACAACAGAAGGCCAGATCAACCGTCGCCTTGTCGCAAGCATCCTTGACCAAACTTTCCCGACGCTCACTGCTTACAAAGCTTTTCACCAGCCCCAGCTGCTCCAGAGCATCCCCCAGCTGCACGATCAGCGTCTGGCGTATATCGACAGGCAAACCCGGAAGAGCCAGCAAGGCATTGCGCAGCTCCGGCATCTGGCCAAAGCGCTCTGCAAGCCGCCGCAAACTGAAGATCGCCAGCTGCGCACCGGGATTTTCCAACATGGCCCGGCAGGCCTGAGGCCCGGCCACTTCGGCCATGGCAGCCGACAGGGAGGGACTGATCGACGGACGCGATGCAATTGCAAGCTGGATAGCAACACTACGCTCAGCCACCAGATCCACCAGCTCCCCATCCAGCAAAACGGGGGAACAGGCTACAACAGGCAGGGCGACGGAATCGATATCCTGAATGAGCGAGAGAATGACCTGACGCGGCGCATACGGCGACGTTGCCAGCGCTTGGCTCAAGGCTTCCCGTACCATGGGAGCCGGATCATCCAGCAAAATGGTCAGAGCCGTATCGGCGGCTTCTTTCTCGGACGCTTCAAGTGGAGAATAAAGATAGGCCCGCGCCAGCGCACTCGTCGCCTCTGCACGCCGTTCCACAGGAGCAGTGTCAATCCAGGAGAGAAACTTGGCTACAATCATCCCGACTAGTTCCCGGCCAAAGGCCAACGCATCACTTTAAAGGAACAATCCTCGCGCGGGCTCTCAAGCCAATAGCGCAGGATCGTCCGGATCGGGAAACCGCTCTGTGCAGCCGACGCGACAGAGAGCACAGGCAATCCCGAGCCTTACTCGGGATCATTGTGACCCAGCAACTCTTAACGATCGGTTCACCATAAATGGAAAAGAAACCAGCTAAGTGACAAGCCTCCCAAATGAAGACCTCGAAGGCCTCCAAGGGCTCGTTCGGTTTAGCTGGACTTGCGTGGAGTAACGACGCTCTGGTCGAGGAAGGCCGTAAGATCAAGCGCTCCAAAGCGCCGCCGCACCAAGTCTTGGCTCACGGCGTCGTTCGACTTGTCCTGTTGCCCATTGGACAAATCAAGGGGCTGGTTGTCCCGGCTGGACGGTGCCTGCGATGGCTTGGGCCGAGGCAAAGCCCCGGCCAATGCGTCAACATACGCATCCGCAGAAATCGGCTTGCGCTTTGGCAAAGGCATCGCTGCAGAAACCATTTGGGAAATTGGCTGGTTTTCGATGGCTTCTGCTGCTTTGTGCGCTTTGTTCTTGAGCTTGTCATCCGTTTCTGTCGCATAATCGGCAAAGACGCGACTGACCCGTTCATTGATGGCAGATGAGTCCTTGCGGCCACTTTCTGGCGCGAAACGCGAACGCGGATCAAGCGATCCATCATCCACGGACGGGCGATAGGCCATGCCAAAGCGACTTGGCATCACATCACTGCGCGCTTGGCCCGGATCTTGGAAAAAGGCGTCAGGCTTGGCCATATCCGTATTGGAAGCGACCGTCCGTGCAGGTGAGGCTGTTTCGTGCGCTGTGGGGCCGTCCCCTGCCAGATCAATCACCCCGGCCTGATAGGCGACCTGCTGAACGGGCTTCTCAGCAGACTGGACCATGCCACTCTTTGTCGCCTCAGCGTGGGCAAAACGGCTTTCCTGCATCGAGGCTTTCGGTTTGAACCAGTTGCCCAAATTGAAGAAGCGCGACAGAGCGCTCCTTTTCTCCGGCACCGCGTTGCCCGGTACAGTACTGGTCAGATTTTGATAGACCTCTGAGACCGTCTTGGCTTCGCCACTGCGCTCGAAGAAAATGTTGCGATTGGCGGCTGCCTGCTGCGGGAAGATCTTATAGGCTTCGAGATCGGGCTTGTGATGGGCCAACTCGATCAGACGGCCACTGCCCTGCGCCCCGAGAAAATGCGCTGCATAAAGCTCACCGGAGCTAGGAGTACGGTTGAGACGATCCGAAAGGGATGCCTCATTCTTGCGCGCCAACGCTCCCGCCATCAGGGCCGAGGCTTTCGGATCATTGCGCATATTCAAAATTTGCTGCCGGATGTTTGGATCACTGACTGCGTAGGAGGAGCCGGATTTGGTGATATGGCGCGCAACATTGCCATAGCCGAGAGATGGCCCGTCTTCCTTCATGGTCTGCAACCAGGTCTGCTCGACAAACTGAAACAGCCCCGATGCCGAAGAGGTCGGAGCTTTGGCGGTCGCATTCAAGCCGCTCTCTCGTTTTGCAGTTTGCACAAGAAATTCAAATTTCGCACCTGTGGTGCGACTGGCCTCTTCAAAGGCCGCCCGAAATCTTGTTGGCATATTGAGTGAAACCGAACTGGTCACTTTCCTCTCCAGCATCTGAACAAATGCGCTCTTTTTGACCGTTACGATCCGTCACAAGGACATCGAGACTCACTCTGGTTACAATTCATTAACCAGTCTGACCTGACATGGTTAATGAATGTTTAACGAAAGAATAAGGTGGCCATCGATAGCCTTTTACGTAAACTGCTAATAAATGATCCAGATACAGATCTTCACAAGGATCGAAGGAGGAGTTCCATGGCAGGGTGCTATTATGAAGAATTGGAAATTGGCAGATGCTTTCAACACGAAGTCAGGCGCACCGTCACCGAGATGGACAATATGCTCTTTTCCAACATGACGTTGAACACTCAACCGCTGCATATTGACCGCCATTTCTGTGAAACACAGACCGAGTGGGGCCAACCCTTGGTGAACAGTCTCTTCACCCTTGGCCTGATGATCGGCATCTCGGTGCAGGAAACAACACTGGGGACAACCATTGGCAATCTTGGCATGACCGATGTCATCTTCCCGCACCCGCTCTTTCATGGTGATACGGTCAGGGTGGAAACCGAAGTCAAGGATCGCCGGGAATCGCAATCGCGCCCAAAAGCTGGCATCGTCACCTTTGAGCATCGCGCCTTCAATCAGCATGACAAACTGGTGGCCAAATGCACCCGACAGGCCTTCATGCTGAAGCGCCCGACCGAGCAACAATGATTCACAAAAGGAGGGATCCATGCGCTCCTATCTGTTCGTGCCCGGAGACAGCCCGCGGAAAATGGAAAAGGCCCTGAGCGCCGGGGCCGATGTGATTCTGATCGATCTGGAAGACTCCGTCAGCCTCAGCCAGAAGCAAACCGCCCGCGACCTCACCGCCACCTTTTTGAAAGAGCAGATCCCGACCCGGGACCGTCCCCGGATCTATGTAAGGGTCAACGCCCTCGACACCGAACTGACTGACAATGACCTTGATGCCGTGGTCCCCCATCGGCCCGATGGCATCATGTTACCCAAGAGCCAATCGGGGAAATCCATCACGGCCCTCGATGTCAAAATACGAACAGCTGAAGCTGTGGCTGGCATTCCGCTAGACCAGATCAAGATCATGGCGGTGGCCACCGAAACTGCCAGCGCGATTTTCAACCTCGGCACCTATGGAGGATCGAGCCCGCGCCTCACCGCCTTGACATGGGGCGCAGAAGACCTCTCCGCTGATCTCGGTGCTGAACGCAATCGCGATGAGGACGGTGCCTTCACCTCCCCCTTCCGACTGGTCCGGGATCTCTGTCTGATGGGAGCCGTCGCTGCCGAGGTCGCACCCGTCGATGGGGTCTTCATCAACTACCGTGATACGGACGGATTGCGACAGGAATGTCTGGAAGCCAGACGTGATGGATTCGTCGGCAAGATGGCCATCCATCCGGCACAGGTGGCAATCATCAATGAGGTCTTCACCCCAGATGAAGCGGCGATAGAAAAGGCCAGCCGGATCGTTGAATCATTTTCTCAAGCAGGCGATGTCGGAGTCGTTGGCATCGATGGAGAAATGATCGACAGACCGCATTTAAGACGCGCTGAAACCACTTTAAGACGCGCAGGATTACTAAAATAAATCAATGTCTTATTCCATTTTCCGGAATCAGATTTACAGGCAGTTGAATCAAACTCCGAACCAGTTAAATCAAACTGACAGAAACTTGAATCAAAAAACAAAGCGCCGGACTCAGTTTCGCAAGAAACAAAGTCCGGCGCTTTTCTTGTGTCCTGCAAACAGGCTTTCTCAGCCCTTCGGTCTTGAGAGGGAAAAGACCTCATTCACCGTCGAATAATCCATATAGCCAAGACGGCTGAGCAACTGCATTGACACCGCATCCACCTTGCCATCGATGAGCATTTCGTCCTTGATATGGATCCCGATCACTTCACCGATCACCATCTCATAGCTGCTGTCGATGCCCTCATATTTGTTGAGCCGGACCACTTCCAGCAATCGACATTCAAGCGCCGCCGGAGCCTCGGCCACGTAGGGCGCATCGATCAATTGGCAAGGCGCTTCATTGAGGCCCGCCAGCTCGAACTCGCTCACATCAGGCGCGACCGGAGCGGAGCTTTTGTTCATCACATCACGCAAATCATGACTAACCATTGAGCAGGCAAAGACACCCGTCTCCTCGATATTGGTCACCGAGTCCTTATGCCCTTGCGAGGAAAACATCACCAGATTGGGCTGAGCTGCAATGGCATTGAAAAAGCTGTAAGGAGCCAGATTGGAAATACCCGCCTTGCTCTTCGTGCTGATCCAGCCAATCGGTCGTGGCCCCACCAGAGCCTTGAAAGGATCATGAGGCAAGCCATGATCATTGTCTCTTGCGTCGTAAAACATTACGCCTCCCAATGGGTCACGATGGCATCAAGATCCGGCCGTGGCCGATCTGCCAATTCACCGTCATAGGTGCCAATATGAATGAAGCCAGCAATCTGCTCTTCCCCCGTCAGACCCAGCTTTTCGCGCATCTTTTCATCAAAGGCATACCATTCCGTCAGCCATTGGGCGTTATACCCCAGCGCATGGGCTGCATGAACAAGGTTCATACAGACCGCACCGGCCGACAAAACCTGCTCGATCTGCGGCACCGGCGCATCATCTCGCGCATTTGAAACAACAGCGATGACCATCGGAGCCCTGAGGAATCGATCCCGCTCCGCAGCCAGTCGTTCTTCATCGGCATCCGGCTCGACTTCCTGCTTGCGCGTGACCAGAAACTCGCCCAATGTTTCACAGGCTTTTCGGTCAAATCGGATAAAACGCCAGGGCACCAGTTTCTTGTGATCAGGCACGCGCGCAGCAGCTGTCAGCATTGTCTCAACTTGCTCTTCGCTCGGTGCCGGCGCTTTCAGAAAAGCTGCCAGCGCACTGCGACGCGTTAGCAGATGATCGAGCAATGGATTGGTCATATGCATTTCTCCTTTTACGGCTCTTTCTCATACCTAAGAAGCGTACGAGACCGAAACCAGTGCCAATTGTCCTTTTGCCCAGAAATGACCACCTTTCCCCTTCATAGCAGCATGGCGGCCTGCTTGAGCGTCCCCCGGGCACAAAAGAGGCAAATCGGGCTAATCTCTGTGAAACACAAGCATGATTCTACTGAGGCAGCAATTGCTCTGACTATCGCGCAAATGCTAAACAAAAACCAATCGATGATGCGAGTCGGACCCGCTGCCTGACACCCGGCCTGAGTCATGTGCCCAGACCAAGTGTTAGGACCAAGCGCTAGAACCATGTGTCTGGGCCATATGTCTGGTCCAAGGAAAACAGTTTGGCGAAACAGAATTTTGAAGGCTAGGACAAACAAGTGAACAATCGATACCATTCTTCTCGTATCGGACAGATTGCCGCTCTGCTGCAATGGGTTCTCGTCATCGCCCTAATGACCATAGCGAATCCATCTGCTTCCTATGCGCAATCCGCTTCCCAGCCACTCAATCTCGGCGAGATCATCCAGAAGAAGACTCCGGGCAACAGCGCCCCACGCTCCTACCTCAAGCTGCCCGAAACCGTTCCTGTGCCCGCCAACAATCCAATGAAAAACCAGCAAGGCGCAGCACCGGGCCAGATTGTCCCCGGCCCAATCAATGGCAAAGCACCAGAGCAGGCAAACCAACCTGCCCAAAGCCAAACCGAAACCAATCCTGCCTCCGGCCAACCTGAGGCTCAACCCGCAGCACCAGTTGATCTCGCAGCGCCTGCAAACCCGACCCCAGCCAAACCTGCAGCGCCAGCGATTGATGAAAACGGCACAGCGACATTGCAATTGACCGCCCTTCTGTCCGAACAGGGCGAAGTGCTGCAACGGGGCGTCAATTGGCGCATCTTTGCTGAGAAACGCAATGAAAACGGCACGATGCAAACGGTCGAGACAGTCGATGGCGGCCCTGTGACTGTGGACCTGAAAACCGGTAGTTACGTTGTCTATGCAGGCTATGGATATGCCAATCTGACCAAACGCATCATTCTGGATCGCAGCGGCACCTATTCGGAGAGCTTCATTCTGCATGCAGGTGCCGTGCGCCTGAATGCGGTGGCCTCAGGTGACATTCCGCTTGATGACAGCATCCTGACCTTCGACGTCTATACCCGCAATGAAGGCGATGGCAGCAGCCAGCAATTGATCGCCAAGAATGTCAAACCCGGCCATGTGGTCAAGTTGACTGAAGGCACCTATCACGTTGTCTCCAGCTATGGCTCCTCAAACGCCATTGTGCGTGGCGATATCGAGATCGAGGCAGGCAAGCTGGTCAATGTCACCATGATCCACAACGCCGCCAAGGTCACCTTGCGGCTGGTGTCAGAACCCGGCGGCGAAGCCTTGGCCAACACCATCTGGACCGTCCTGACGCCGGGGGGCGATGTCGTCAAACAAGCCATTGGCGCTTTCCCCACCCTTGCCTTGTCTGCTGGCGACTATACAGCCATCGCCAAACAGAATGACGCCATCTATAACCGCGATTTCTCCGTCGACCCCGGCCTTAATCGCGACATCGAGGTGTTGGCCGAAGCCCAATGAGCGATGGGCCATCCGGACAAAGTCTTCCCGTCATCCGGATCGACAAGTCCGAAGGCCCGTCCCCACAGTCCGTGCGAGACTGGTTAAAGGCCCTTCTCTGGGGCGAGCAACCGACCAGATTTCCCGAGGGACCGCAGCCGGAAGCGGCAACAGGTCCGCAGACGCACACAGTCAGCATCGCCTTTGACGCCACATTCGACGATCTCGATGTCACCTGCCATATTGCCTATCACTTCGACCCGGCCTGCACCCTGTCTTTGTTGATGGACACCGAAGAGGGCTATCATCTTTTCGCCTTTGAGCACCGTGCCTATAGCCTCAAACATGCCTTCCAAGCGCTCTTCAACGCCTGCCAAAAAGCCGACATTATAATCCCGGTGGCCGGTCTTCATCCCCGCGCCCAATGGCAGTCTGATGCGCGCGATTGTGATTGCGTGATGATCCCTGAATTGGGCGAGCGCCACCCCTGCACCCTGCTTTAAAGCGACAGGTGCCAATTGAATCAGCATCTCAACAATCCGATTCAATCTTTCAGAGAGCCCGCACAACCCATTGAAGACCAACAAAAAAGGGCAGCATCCGCAGATGCCGCCCTTGTTGAATCAATGTCGCAAGGACTTGAATCAGTTTCTGATGGCCGAAAAGCTTATTCAGCCGCTTCACTTGCCGCGGCATCGCGGGCGCGACGCAAGTCCGGTGCAATGACTTCTTCCACCAGCGACACAATCGCTTCATCAAGCGACATGGACGTCTGGTATTTGGAGCCAAGACGGCGGATCGACACGGTCTGCTCTTCGGCTTCTTTCTTGCCACAGACCAACAAAGCCGGAACCTTCGCCAGAGAATGTTCGCGAACCTTGTAGTTGATCTTCTCGTTGCGCAGATCCAGCTCGACATTCAGCCCCGCTGCCGTGAGCTTTTCTTTCACCTCACGCGCATAGGCATCGGCATCCGACGTAATGGTCGCTACCACCACCTGAAGCGGTGCCAGCCAGAGCGGGAAGTGACCGGCATAATGCTCGATCAGAATTCCGCAGAAGCGTTCGAGTGATCCGAACAGGGCACGGTGGATCATCACCGGCGAGACCTTGTTGCCTTCGGTATCGATGTAGAAGGCACCCAGACGACCCGGCAGGTTGAGGTCAACCTGAACGGTGCCGCACTGCCAGTCACGACCGATGGCGTCACGCAGAACATATTCGAGCTTGGGACCATAGAAAGCCCCCTCACCCGGATTCAGCGTCCACGGCTGACCGGCGGCGTCGATAGCGTGCTTAAGCGCAGCCTCGGCGGCATCCCACACGGCATCCGAGCCAACACGCTTTTCAGGGCGGTCGGAGAATTTGACGTGAATGTCCTCAAAGCCGAAATCCCTGTAGATCGACATGATCTGCTCGTGCAGATCAACGCAGACCTCAGTGATCTGATCTTCGGCAGAAAAGATATGGGCGTCATCCTGCGTGAAGTGACGCACGCGCATCATGCCATGCAACGCGCCTGACGGCTCGTAGCGATGCACCTTGCCAAATTCGGCAATCTTCAGCGGCAAGTCACGATAGGATTTGAGACCATTCTTGAAGATCTGCACATGACCGGGACAGTTCATCGGCTTGCAGCAATAGACGCGTTCATCCGGGGTCTGGGTGGTGAACATATTCTCACCGAACTTCTCCCAGTGACCGGAGGTCTCCCACAGGGACTTTTCCATCATGTCCGGGCTGTTGACTTCCTTGTAGCCCCAATCCTTCTGGCGGCGACGCATATAGGCGATGAGATTCTGGAACAGGGTCCAGCCCTTCTCGTGCCAGAAGACCGAACCGGGCGCTTCTTCCTGGAAGTGGAACAGGTCCATCTCACGGCCCAGCTTGCGGTGGTCGCGCTTCTCGGCTTCCTCAAGGCGATGCAGATGCTGCTTGAGATCCTTGTCCGATGCCCATGCGGTGCCATAGATACGGCTCAGCATGGCATTGTTGGAATCGCCACGCCAATAGGCACCGGCAACCTTCATCAGCTTGAAGGCGGAACCAATCTGGCCGGTTGACGTCATATGTGGACCACGGCACAGATCAAGCCAATCGCCCTGACGATAGATTTTCAGATCTTCGCCTTCGGGAATCGCATCAACCAGCTCCACCTTGTAGCTTTCACCCATATCGGAGAAATGCTTCTTGGCGACATCTCGGCTCCACACTTCCTTGGTGAAGGGGGCGTTGCGTTTGATGATCTCGGCCATTTTGAGTTCAATAGCGACCAGATCTTCGGGCGTGAACGGCTCATCGCGCGCAAAGTCGTAATAAAAACCATTGGCAATAACCGGGCCGATGGTGACCTGCGTACCGGGGAACAATTCCTGTACGGCTTCAGCCATCACATGGGCGGCATCATGTCGGATCAGCTCAAGCGCAGCGTCATCAGTTCGGGTCACAATCTCAATGGCCGCATCGGCATTGATCGGATCGGCAAGATCCGTCAATTCGCCGTTCAGTTTCATCGCGACGGCCTTCTTGGCCAGAGATTTGGAAATACCCGCAGCGACATCCACACCGGAAATTCCGGCTTCAAATTCGCGTACAGATCCATCGGGGAAAGTCAGATTGACCATAAGTGTCTCCTGCTCAACTCCTGCCTACAATGCAGGTAAGCGTTGCTATTTATCGTATTCGATCAGTTTGAGGCCCTGGTCAGGACGGGAACCCGGATATCAGTCTCCGATCGTCAATCAGAGCCACCCAGCTTGGTCGCCGGGTCGATATGATCCCCACCCCAAAGGCCGTAACGCCAAGGTTTATACCAGCATGCGCCGTCAGGCAACAGCTCAGGCACCGGATCAAAGCCGCTATGTCCCCAGGGATGACATCGCATGATCCGTGCCAGCCCCATCCAACCGCCGGCCCACAAGCCAAACCTGCTGATTGCCTCTTCTGTATAGTGACTGCAAGTCGGCCCATAGCGGCAGTGCCGTCCCATGAAGGGCGAGAGAAAAATCTGGTAAAGCTTGATCAGCCCGATGGCGAGATATTTCATGATGCCCGCCCAACCAGACACAGGCCAACCACACACTGGTGGGTCAAGATGCCTCACCTGCGGCTTCGATCTTGTTGATTGCCTCTTCCACCGCATCAAACACCAACAACATGGACGCATGGCGGGCAGGATAATCACGCACGGGTTCGAGATATTTCATATCGTCCCACTTGCCATCCGGCGGCGAGCCCTTTTCCTTCAGCATTGCCTGCATGGTCCGGCGCAGCGCACGCATTTCATCGCCATCCGACCCGATAATCTGTCGCCCGACCACAGAGGCAGCCGCCTGTCCCAGCGCGCAGGCATTTACCGTCTGGCCATAGTCAACGATTCTGCCCTCGTCCATCACCAGATCGACTTCTACAGTCGAGCCGCACAGCTTGCTATGCGCCTTGGCGGAAGCCTGCGGTGCCTTCAACCGCTCCAGTCGCGGAATATTCCCGGCAAATTCTAGGATTTTCTTATTGTAAATCGCATCAAGCATAGCAAATTTTCACGTTTTTTCAGTGGTCAATGGATCCAGAACTGGTCTTCCTTCCTATAACGCCTATATGGGAAGCGAGACAAGAAAGTCACGCAACTTTGTTCATAGTGGCAGCCAAATGCATGTTATGTTATAACATATCATGTGCGCATCACTAAATTGCTGCTGACAAAAGTGGAAAAAAGTGCATGATGGCGCAGCTATTTCAGACACTTTAAGGGATATTGATGTGGTATGATAGCAGGTAGACAAACATCATGCCCGGACAGAAGAGGCATGCGGATCTGATATGGATATGATTGTCGATACCAAGGACAAAGAGCAGATCTCGAATTCGGGGCACGGAACGATCTTGAAAAAGAATATAAACCAGGAAAATCTGCATACCTTCCCCGGTGCTGAGCGCAGAGAAGATTGGGCCTTGTGCGAACGCCCCAGCAGGGAAGAAGCAGAAGCAGCTGTCCGTACCCTGATCCGCTGGATTGGCGACAATCCCGAGCGTGAAGGACTGATTGACACCCCGGCCCGCGTGGTCAAGGCCTATGAGGATCTGTATAGCGGCTATCGTCTGGACCCAGCCGCCCCGCTATCGCGTGTCTTTGAAGAGGTCAATGGCTATCAGGACATGGTTTTGCTGCGCGACGTAGAATTCTACTCCGCCTGCGAGCATCACATGGTTCCCTTTGTTGGCAAGGCGCATATCGCTTATTATCCACGCAATGGCGTTGTTGGCCTGTCCAAACTGGCCCGCGTGATTGACGGCTATGCCCGTCGTTTGCAGACGCAGGAAAATCTGACCGCTCAGATCTTCGACACCATCCAGACCACACTCAACCCGCTTGGCATCGCTCTGATGATTGAAGCAGAACATATGTGCATGTCGATGCGTGGCGTCCAGAAAAAGGGCGTCTCGACGGTCACCACCCGCTTTACCGGCGTGTTCGATGAAGATATCGCAAAGCAGAACCGCTTCATGAAACTGGTGACTGATCGCTAGGATCCGGCCCAAAGCGCAGATATAGGACAAAGGGGCCCCATCGCCCCTTTTCTTTTGTCCAAGCTTTGCCCAAACTCAGTCCCGACCTTGCCCACACGTTCCAAAAGCAAAGCAAGACAAGACCGCAACAACATTAGGAAGCCTCCCATGTGCCAGCCATTTTCCTCCCAACAAGGCAAAGACAAGCAACAGATCGAACTGGGCCATGACTTCCTGCCAAAATTTGACAAAGATGGCCTGATTGCCTGCATCGTCACCGATGCCGACAGCGGTGATGTGGTGATGTTTGCCTATATGAATGCCCAAAGCCTGCAACTCACTCTTAAAACCGCCGAGGCCCATTATTGGAGCCGGTCGCGGCAGGAGCTTTGGCACAAGGGAGCGACCAGCGGCAACATTCAGGATGTGATCGAGCTGCGCACCGATTGCGATCAGGATGCAATCTGGATCAAGGTCCGCACCCGTGGGGCTACGGCCAATTGCCATCAGGGTTATAAATCCTGTTTTTATCGCGCTGCATCCTTTGAAAAGGGCGAGCCAAGCCTCTCTTTTAAGGAAGACAAACCCCTTTTTGACCCTGAAAAAGTCTATAAGTGACGCAAGGACGTCCAGCTTTCCGCGCGACGATCACACCCAAATCACCGCGACTTACCGATAAACCGCCTAATTGTTAGTGGTTTTTTGAACCCCTGCCTCCTAAACTATATGGACGGAGGATACCGCCCATGCTGGCACAGGTGCTGGACATATTCGGCCGCAATGGCTCAGAACTTCAGGAAAAGGACGTCGACCCGACGCCCCCCATGCATTTCCCTGCCCCCCTTGGCTTGGCGCTGGGTGGCGGTGCAGCCAAAGGCTGGTCGCATATCGGTGTCCTGCGCGCACTGGACGAATTTGGCATCCGGCCAGACATTATCGCGGGCACGTCGATTGGCGCGGTCGTCGGCGGCTGTTATCTGGCTGGCGAGTTGGATCGTCTGGAAGACTTTGCCCGCAGTCTGACCAAGCGCCGCCTGCTCGGCTTGCTTGACGTTTCCTTTTCAGGCAAGAGCCTGATCAGCGGCGCGCGCCTGACCAAACTGCTCCGCCGTTATCTTGAAGACATCCAGATCGAGGATCTCGATCGCCCCTTCATGGCAGTTGCAACTGAATTGTCCACTGGCCACGAAATCTGGCTGCGCAAGGGCCATCTGGTCACCGCCATGCAGGCTTCCTACGCCCTGCCCGGCATCTTCAATCCGGTCAATGTCAATGGTCGCCATCTGGTCGATGGCGCCCTGGTCAATCCGGTGCCGGTATCCCTCACCCGTGCCATGGGCGCCCGTGTGGTCATTGCCGTCAATCTCAGTTCCGACAGCTTCGGGCGCGGCACTGTCATTCCCAACGCCCATGAAAATGATGATCGCATCCAGCCCCATCCGGACAATGACCCGTCCGTTGCGGTCGGCGGTCCGTTTGTCAGCTTCCGCAACATGCTCTACGGTCGGGATTCAGACAGCCAGAGCATTTCCTCGATCATGTTTGACGCCTATACCATCATTCAGGACCGCATCAGCCGTTCCCGTCTGGCAGGCGATCCACCTGATCTGACGATCAATCCGCGACTGCACGAAATCGGCATGTTTGATTTCCATCGTGCTGACGAATCCATTCAGGCTGGCTATGATGCGACCCTGCGCGCCATTCGCGAACTCTCTGACTTGTCAGACGATCTGAAGGCCTAACCAGCACCTTGTCAGCTCAATCAGGCAACAAAAAAAGGCAGGAAACCCTGCCTTTTTGCGTTTGAGACAAATGAGAAGCAAATGTCAGGCGCTGGCAATATAGGCGCGCATATCCTCCGCTTCCCTTTCTGCTTCGAGAATGCGTTGCTTGACCACATCGCCGATGGAGACAAGACCAACAATCTTGTCCTCGTCTATCACTGGCATGTGGCGGAAACGTCCCGTTGTCATATGAGACATGACGGTTGCAATCGTGTCTCCCTCACCGCAAGTCATGACCTTTGCGGTCATATGCGCACTTGCCGGATCGGACAGAATGCTGGCCCCATATTCACCAAGAGCCCGCACGATGTCGCGCTCGGACAGAATGCCCTTCAGTATTCCCCCCTCCACGATCAGAACAACACCGATCTTCTCATCACGCAACAGCTTGACGACGTCGGATAAGGGACATGAGGGCAACTTGGTGAAAATATCGCGCCCTTTCTGGTTCAGAATTTGTGAAATGGTCATGCTCTTTCCCCTCATGATTTGTCATGTGTCCCGCTACGAGCTTTTCACTTCTATGCGGTATCTAAGTTGGCTTTTCTGAAAGTCTGCGATGAAATGATCCAGAAGGCAAGTGTCTGGACGCGATTCAGCTATTACAAGCGCGTGAACAAAAGAAAAGCGAGGACTGAAAGCAGCCCTCGCCTGTCTTGTCTCATTTGAAAATCTGAAACTCTACTTGATCATCTTGAGATGATCTGGCCGTTTCTTCTTCGGCGGATCCTTTTTGGGCGGTCTGGGCGGCCGCGAATAAGGATCAAGATAAGGAAAGACCAGCAGGCCGGAGAAAAAGCCCCCCAGATGGGCCTCCCAAGCAATCGTTCCGCCGCCGCCCATCAAACCAAAGAGCAGATTGAGCACCAGCCAGATACCAAGAAACATCATCGCCTGCTCATTATGGCGCAACTGATGCAGGGTCAGACATGGCGAGGTATGTCGGGACTGCAAAGCCGCAAAGCCACCATACCCGCGATTGAAAGCAAACCGGGCCGAAGCTGCCATCGCCCCCGACAAAACCGCAGAAACACCGACCAGCGGCGATGAACTGCCCAGATGCAACACCAGATGCACCAAGGCACCAGATGCCGCCGTAATAATGAAAAAGAGCGCAAAATTGATTGTCCCGATGCGCCGCAACACCACCGTGGCAAAGGCCGCCATCCATACCAGATTGAGGATCAGATGCATCCAGCCGCCATGCAGGAAAGCATAGGTGACAAAGGTCCACACATCCCCCAGAAACCCGCCGGGAAAATCGAAGGCCTGCCCTGCGGCGCTATAACGGATCGGCAAGAAAGAGAAACCAAGCAGCAATTCCTGGCGCTGCACTGGTGACAATACAAATTCCTGCAAGCCTTGCAACGCGATCATGATCCCACCCAACACCATGATGGGCATCGGAAGATTGATCATCGGTTCGCGTGGCGGTGGCATGCCATTTGGCATATGCCAATTGCCTCTGGGATTGAGTGCCATGGTCGTTCCTTGTCTTGCAGTGCCCGGACCAGTGAAACCGGGCCATAACTCACATCATAATCTATAGCATTTGGAGCCGGTCTTCCTGCTCTTCAAGCAGAAGCATAGCCAATCCGTCATGTTCATAAGGTTCGGCCATACCTTAGTCAGAAAAGCGTTAACAGCAAGGCAAAGGCAAAAAGAAAGCCACCCGCCGGCCTCTTTGGACCAATCCGGATGGCTTGACGCCTCCTGAACTCCGTCAGGAAAGTTTGAAGAGCCGCGATGCCAAGGACAATCAGGAGTCCGTTCTCAGCATCGTGGAAGCTGTTAAGACTGTGTTTACACTCCACGCCATCCCCACGCAACCGCAAGCTTTTATTAACCTTAATTCTTAGCCAAATCTTGGTCCATGCCCCTATGAATCGCGCAGGAACCTGCCCGTTTGGCACGCCCTCTGCTTAGTAAACACCAATGACGAACAACCAAGCAGAGTCTGTATCAGCTTGACACAACCCTGATCACGACCCGCCCCAAAAAGAGAAAAAAGATGAAACATCAGGTAACGCGAGATCTTTTCACCTATTGGGACAGCCTGCGAGGCGGTCGACCCGCACCGGAGCGCAGCGACATTGACCCGGCCGAAATCCATCAGATTCTCGGTGACACCTTCATTCTGGAATATGAGAATGAAGACCAGCTGACCTTCCGTCTGGCCGGAACGCGTCTATGCGGCTCCTTCTGTAGAGAACTCAAGGGGCGGAGTTTTCTCGACATCTGGAGCCAGGAAGATATGTCCAGCATCAAATTGCTGTTGACCGCTGTGGCTGAAGATGAAGCGGCCGCTGTGATTGGCTTCCAGGGCACAACCGAGCGCGGCCAGACCCTCGACTTTGAAACGGTCCTGCTGCCGCTGCGCCATTTTGGCCAACCAAAGAGCCGCATTTTGGGCGCAGCCAGCCCGGTTGAAATGCCATACTGGATCGGGATCTGGCCACTGGCAGAGCTCAGCATTTCTTCAATGCGGTTGATTTGGCCTGATGAACGCCCCTCCTTCATGCGTCAGCCCTCAAAAGACCATGGGTCAAAAGGTCGGACAGGTCTGGCACCTTCGACCGCTGCATTCCCGACCCCGTCGTTCAAACAACCGATCGCCCGGCCAGTCCCTCGGCCAACAAGCCAGCCCGGCCAACAATTTGGACATTTGCGGGTGATTGAAGGCGGGCGCACAGAGTAACAAGGGCGAAATATCGCCGTTACCAACAGGCAATAACAACCTTTAAAAAGGGCCAACACACGGATTGTTGGTCCTTTTTTTAATTGCTTGTACAAATTGCAACGCTGCACCAATCAGGACGTCAAGACTAGGGCTTTGTTAACTATAAGCGGACTAGGATAGGGCCAGAACGTCCATCTTGTTTAGTTTATGGCGAGAAAGCAGCCTTCATGTCGGCCATTCTCCAAAAATCCGCATTGCCTCGAGTGATCGAGCGCCGCCGTCATCAGCGTGTTAAGGTGAACCTGCTTGGTCGCTTCATGCTGGAGAATAAGACGGAATATCCCTGTCAGGTGATCAATATGTCACCCGGTGGCGTGGCTCTGATTACCCCTATTCGTGGAGAGATCGGGGAAAGAGTGATTGCCTATATCGATCACATTGGTCGGATTGAAGGGAAAATTGTTCGCAAGATCGAAGGTGGTTTTGCGATCACCGTCGAAGCCACCTCGCGCAAGCGCGACAAACTGGCGTCCCAATTGACCTGGCTTGCCAACCGGCACATGCTGGATCTGCCAGAAGATCGCCGCCATGAGCGCCGCACACCAAAAACGCCGATCACCAAATTGACAACCGAGGATGGCGAAGAACATATTTGCCGTGTGCTTGATCTGTCCCTGTCCGGGGCTGCCCTCAAGACCAAGGTCCGTCCAGCCGTCGGTAAAAGTGTGAATATCGGCAAGATCCGCGCCCGCGTCGTTCGTCATCTCGAAGATGGTCTTGCTGTCGAATTCGCCGCTGTTCAGGACAGCAAAAAAATCGACGACAATCTGCGCTAATCCTACCAGAGACTACAAACATCTTGGCACCGGCCGCCCGGCCGGTGAGCGTCACCCCGCATCCATCGCGCATGATCTGATGGATTAGGGCAATTCTCGGCAACACCCGTTCACGAGAATGCAATATCATACTGAGAAATGGCGTTTAAATCTAAACCAGTGACCCGCTTTATCTTCAAAGCGCTCTAGACGCTCGCGCCTGCCATCCCCACAGCCCCATATCTTGACTGTTTGCAGCAAGGCCCATTTTCAAGCACCTATTCTCCTCAGGGCTACCAACCGCCGAATGCAGCGGTACACATTTTTTTTCAAAAAAATTTCAAATTTTTTTCTTTGTATCGCGCCTCAAATCGGGGCGGATTGCGATCAGATTTTGCTGTTCAAAATTGCAACGCCAGTTTCCTCCTCCCAAATCCATGACCAAAAACCCAGCCTTGTTTTGCAGTTTTGGCAGGCGAAACATCAGACAACTGACTTCCAAATGCTCCATGACCAAAGCACAAGCAATTGAATTACATGATCTTTTCCCGATCAATACAATTTTAAAAAAAGCTGAATCGGATTTTCGACAAAAGAGAAGCAAAACAAGATCAAATTCAATTCAAAACAAGATCAAAATATATAAAAAGTAAAATTAAATGAATACTATCTTTTATTTAAATGAATTCAGATTTTTACTCAAATAGAACGGGCGAAATTTCAAGTATATAAAATCGAATATTCTATAAATCTCCCTACAACGACGGGAGATTACCATGAAGAAAAGCATCTGGGGATTTGCATTTCTGAGCGTAGCAATCATCAGCCTCACCCTGCCAGTACAGGCGGCACGCTACTCACCATTCATGTCCATCAAGGGCAAAACCTCTGCACCAATTGGCCACGTCAATTTCTGCCGCTCCAACCCGAGCGAATGTAACAAGAAATTTCGGGTTGATCGTGCGGTGAAACTGACTCAGTCCAACTGGGCACAACTCATCAATATCAATGGGCACGTCAACCAGACTGTCCGCCCGATAACCGATAGCGAACAATATCGAGAAGAAGAATTGTGGACCTATCCGGCGGGTGCCGGAGACTGCGAAGATTATGCGCTGCTCAAACGCCGCATGCTGATCAATGCAGGATGGCCGGAAACCGCTCTTCTCATCACAGTGGTAAAGCAAATCAATGGCGATGGTCATGCAGTTCTGACTGTGCGCACCGATCGCGGTGATCTCATTCTGGACAATCAGGACCCACGCATCCTGCCCTGGGACAAGACCCCATACCACTATATCAAACGTCAGGCAGCTCTTCAGCCTTCAGCGTGGATCGCGATTGACGATCCTAGATAACCAACTTTGCGAAAAACATCTGTTTCAAGCAAGGAAGGACACCTCTAAGAAGCCTGGTCAAAATCCCCATACCCGTCCAAATTGACCAGGTTTTCTGGGCCAGTCGTCCCCACGGCTGGCCCACTTTTTTTTGCTGTGATGCCTTATCAAAGCGGTTTCAAGGTCTTCGCGAAAGCCTTCCAGTTCGCCACATAGCGGGCGGCCGACGCTGTCAGCGAGGCGACAGCTTCTTCATCCAGCACCCGCACCACCTTGCCCGGCGCCCCCATGACAAGGGAATTGTCCGGGATCACCTTGTCTTCGGTGATCAGGCAATTGGCCCCGATCAGACAATTTTTGCCGATCTTGACGCGATTGAGGATGGTTGACCCCATGCCGATCAGACTGTTGTCGCCAATTGTGCAGCCATGCAGAATCACATTGTGGCCAATCGTGCAGTCAGCGCCGATCTCGACCGGACATCCGGGATCTGTGTGCAAAGTGCAATTTTCCTGAACATTGCTGCGCTCGCCGATGATCAGGGGTTCGTTGTCGCCGCGCAACATCGCCCCGAACCAGACGCTCGCATCGCGCTTCATGATGACCTTGCCGATCAAATCGGCCGACGGTGCCACCCAATAAGCGCCCTCTTCGGGCAGCTCCGGCTGAAATTCTCCCAATTGATACAGTGCCACGATCGTTGCCTTTCATTTCTGGAACTTGTCGTCATTGGCGATCAGGATACAACCTCGTGCGCATCGTCGAAACCGTGCTCTTTGGACAAATAGATAGATATCCCGGCAAAGGACGACCCATCATCAGCCTTTAGCTGACGACCGAAGCGGCCCCCAGAAATGTATTCATCAGCAAAACACCGGAACAGGCACTCCACACGCCCGCAATGGCGGACGAACCAAAGAGCCAGCCAATCGGGCGATTCTCAAGCCGACGCCCCCGCAAGGCGTTGCGCATAATGATGAAAGGCCCGGCAAAGGTGCACATCATCACCGACGACAACACACCGGGGAAACTATGTGCTGAGACACGAAAGCCCGCCGGACGATGGGCAATCATTTGATAGAGCGTGGAGAGAATCCCCGCACAGACAAAGCCCACACATGTCACATAGACCAACGCAAACACTTCCAGTCCACCGACCAAATTCATGACCCAAATCCTCACAGAGCCATTAGGGAATGCCAACCGATCCGCATTCAAGAGGCCCTTTTTGAAACAGTTGCAGGCAACAAAGGGCGAAAGACCGCCCGTAACCCTTCCAATCGCATCATCCCGTTTCATGTTGGGACAACCGATCAGTCTTTGGGTAAAAGGTGCAAAGGCCGTGCCGGAGCGCACCTTTCAAAGGATAAGCGTATATGCACAGACTGATTGATGGCCGGAATGGGAATAGGTATGCTCGCCAAATCGGTGCAGAGTGATTCACCCACGCAACGCTGATCAGAGAAACCAAAGGCAACCTTAGCAAATGATACAGCCCCTGGAAGAGCATGGCTCCCCTCAACGCTGGATATTCTTCCTTCTGGTATTTGGGCTGATCGGTATCACCATTCTGTTTGTCATCAGCCGGGTCTTTCAATATTCCGGCCCGGCTCTGGTCAATTCCCCCTACAGCACCAATGATCGCTTGCTGGCCTTCGAATTGGGATCAACCCATTTCTATGTCCCGGAAAATACCATCCGCCATCCCGAACAAAGCAACGGCCAGCGGGTGAACAAGCTTGATCTGATCATGTTGTGGCCTAGCCTGGAAGGCTTCAGCCTCGAAAAACAAGTGGACTTTCTCGATGTAACGGAAAAGTCAAAGCTGATTTTTGTATCGCTCAGCCTACAGGATGAAGTGCTGTCTAGCTCGGACCGCCTCTATGCGGTCTATAGCCAATATTTTGTTGGCGAGCCCATCAAGGCAGAAGGAGATTTGATCGGCTTTGCCATGGCACCGGACTCAAGCTTCGCCGGGGAAACCGTTTATTTCAAACCCGATCACCACACGCCCTTCGCAGCCCGCTGTGTGACACCCGTCAAGAAAAGCCCCGCCTTTTGCCTGCGTGACATCAAGCTCAACGAAACGACCCAGCTGTCCTATCGCTTCCGCCGCTCCCTGCTTGCCGAGTGGCGCACGCTGGACGCTAAGATCAAGGAACGGGTCACGTCCTTCATCCAAAAATGATCTACCATAGCATCTGCCTCTGCATCCAAAAGAGAGGCAAAAGAAAAGCCGCCTGAGACAGTCTCAAGCGGCCTTGCATCGACGTGAAGCCAAATTGTCTTGTTGGCTTTCTTAGTTTTCTTCGAGATCAAATTCCAAAATAGCCATCGAGAAATTGTAGGACAAATCGCCATCTTCTTCATCGCGGAAGAGGACACCGACAAACTCGTCTTCTACATAAACTTCAGCAGAATCTTCTTTGCGCGGTCGCACCCGAACCTCGAGTTTGGGAGACTGCAAGGTCTTACGCATGAAGTTCTGAACTTTTGCCAATTCGGTCTTATCCAAATTTGCCTCCTGCAATTGTTGGCCCCGCCGGGCAAGGCCATGTCCATAGTCAAGGGGACCCAACCGGAGGAAGGGAAGACCCGAAGAGTGATTTTGGTTGACCGCTGATCTCGCACAGCGTCCGGACAGAGTAAAGCCGCTTTCCACATCAATCTTGCCTTTTCGCCCCCATTGCACCCAATGGCCGCAGCAGAGACAAGATCAACTATGGATTATGGGGCATCTTTGAGCAACTGGTTCATGCTGCGCGATGGCTCTGCGCATCCGGCCTGACCAACCACACGAGCAGGAACACCGGCAACGGTGGTATTGGCTGGCACATCCTTGAGCACCACCGAACCGGCTGCAATCCGTGAACAATGGCCAACTTCGATGTTGCCGAGCACCTTGGCCCCTGCCCCGATCAGCACGCCATGACGGATTTTCGGGTGACGATCACCATCTTCCTTGCCAGTCCCCCCAAGGGTAACGCCCTGCAATATGGACACATCGTCCTCAATGACAGCAGTGCCGCCAACCACAACCCCGGAGGCATGATCGAAAAAGATCCCCTTGCCGAAGCGGACCCGCGGGTGAATATCCACCTGAAACATTGCAGAGGCAACACTCTGCAGATAGAGGGCAAAGTCCTCACGTCCACTGGACCAGAGCCAATGAGCGAGACGGTGGGTCTGAATGGCCTGAAAGCCCTTGAAATAGAGCAGAGGATCGATGAACCGGTCGCATGCAGGATCGCGATCCGCCACCGCCACGATGTCGGCTCGCATCGCTTCGCTGATCGACGGATCAGAGGCATAGGCCTCGCGATAGGCCTGTCGGATCACTTCCGAATCCATGGCCGGACTATGCAGGCGATCCACCAGCCGGTGAATGACCGCATTTTCCAGTTTTCGATGGCTGAGAATGGTCGAATAAATGAAACTACTCAGCACAGGCTCGGCCCGCACCAGGTCTTCAGCCTCGGCTCTCACACGGTGCCAGACAGGATCGACCACTTCCAGGCGGTCTTCACTTCGCTTCAACGTTGCTTCAGCCATGCTTCATGAGCCTCTTCTAAGCCTATGGAAGACTTTCAAACACTTTACATAGTCGCTAGACATAATGAACAATGAGATGACCTGCAAGTCCTGCGGCCCGACTTTGACCGCGCTCTTGTGGGATGCCCGCCAACTCCTTTTCAGCAAAGATACCATATTCATGAGCGACATCACAATTCACGACAAGATCCTACTTGAGCGCTCCGGCCCCGTCGGACGTATCGTCATCAACAACGAGGCCAAACGCAACGCCATGTCGCTGGACATGTGGCAGGCCATTCCCGATGCGGTCAAGGCGTTGGACGACGATGCCGAGATACATGTGATTGTGATCATCGGGGCTGGGGATGTGGCCTTCATTTCCGGTGCTGACGTCACCGAATTCGACGTGGTGCGCAAGGATACAGCTTCCGCCACCCGCTATGACGACATCACCGCCGACTGTTACGGTTCTGTGCGCAATGCCAAAAAGCCGACCATCGCGCTGATCAAGGGTTTTTGCATGGGTGCAGGCCTTGGGCTTGCAGCGGCCTGTGATTTACGCCTGTCCAACGAAAGCGGCAAATTCGGCATTCCCGCGGGCCGTCTTGGCGTTGGCTATCCCGCCAAGGCAATTGCGGACATCGTCAACATTGTCGGCCCAGCCAAAGCCAAGGAGCTTTATCTCACCGCCAAGGTGCTCGACGCTGCTCAAGCCGATGCCATGGGATTGCTCAATGAAATCTATTCGGATGAGGAATTTGCAGAAAAAAGCGAGAAATATTGCATCAATATCGCCCGCCTCGCCCCTTTGAGCGCCCAGTATCACAAGGCCGCCATCAATGCAGCCTTTGGTCAGCTCGACCATCTCTCGATGGAAGCCTTGCGTGCCATGGCAACCGCCTGCCTTGACAGCGAGGATTATGCTGAAGGCTTGCGGGCCTTTGCTGAAAAGCGCAAACCCGTCTTTGTCGGCAAGTAACCGGCTCATCAGGCAGGCCGGTCACTTGATACGTCGTTGAGGATCAATCCTCGGCAAAGAAACTGAGAGCGGCCTGCTTGAATACCTTGTCCCCGACCGCCACCATATGGTCACGGCCGGGAATATCGACCGCCCGCGCGTCAGGCAAAATGTCGGCAAGCTCCTGCGCCGAACCAGCAATCACGTCTCTTGTACCGACCGCAACCAGCGCTGGCACAGACAAGCCAGACAGCTCCTCAACCGCGATTTTCTGCCGAGCCGAGGCCATGCAGGCCGCCAGCGCCAACCGGTCGCTACCGGTTTGTTCGGCAAAATCGCGAAACGCCTTGCCAACCACATGCTTGATCGGCACGCCGGGTTCCTCGCGCAAGGCCTTGATGATCGGAGCGGGATCGCCAGTGCCATGAATCATGGCACCACCAAGACCACCAAACACCACCTTGCGCACCCGCTCGGGATATTTAAGGCTCAAAAAGGCCGAAATCCGCGCGCCCATCGAATAGCCAATGACATAGGCGCTTTCCAGTTCGAGATGATCCAGCAAAGCTTTTGCATCCTCTGCCATGATCGGCGAGGTATAAAGCTCTGGATCATAGAGCTTTTCGCTCTCTCCATGGCCGCGATTGTCAATCGCGATGACGCGATATCCGGCCTCTGTCAGGGCCTTGACCCAACCGGGATTGACCCAGTTGACCATCTTGTTCGACCCGAAGCCGTGGATGAGCAGAACCGGTTCTCCGGCCCCTTCATCAAGATAGGAAAGTGTATATCCGTCTGACTTGAACTCTGGCATGGTAGGCTTGCATTCATTCTGTTGATATCAAGGAGTAACGCAATTGGCGCATGACCCGTTCTTAGCAGGTTGAGGCGAAAGAGCAACCACCCAAAGGACCCGTAGCTTCGCTCCCTCGCCTCCCCCTTATCATGATCAAGGGAATCAGGGATAGTCCGAAGGATGACAGAAGCAACACTAGGATTTGTCGCCAAGGAGCGCTATGGTCCTGCCACTCAGTGGTAAGAAGAGAGGCAACGCAATGGCCGGTCATACTATTCCCCATTTCAAGAATGACGAAGGCGTATCCAGCATCGAAATCGGTGTACGCGAATTCCAGTGTATGGGCGCGACCCCGCCACAAGATCACCCCCATGTCTATCTCGATATGGGCGAAGCGGATGAAATTGTCTGCCCTTATTGCTCGACCCTATACAAATACAACGCCAAACTGGCACCGGAAAAGACCGTGCCGGATGGCTGCTTGCACAAATAGCCCCTTCTCTCCGGGCCACCATGTTTGCAAAAGCGTCCGGAAGAATGAGCCACCGTGCCAAAAAATAGAGCCAGAAGAATATAGAGGACGGGCAGCAGCCTTTTGCCTTCGATCAATTTGCATGGACCATTCTGGCCTTACCATGCGCCTCAAAAGATGATGTCATCCTCAGAAGACAGACCCGCGCCAATGACAGCGCGTCGCAGCACCATCCTGTGGATCGACAGCGAGGAAAGAAGACCATGAGCGAGCGCTTGCCAGTCATCGTTGTAGGAGCCGGCCCGGGTGGTCTTGCCACAGCCATTGCCCTGGCCCACAAAAACATCCCGACCTTGTTGCTGGAGCGCAGCACCCTTCCCAATGAAGTTGGCGCAGGCCTGCAAATGTCTCCCAACGCCTCAGGCTTGCTTGAAAGCTGGGGTGTCTGGCCGATGCTTGCCGAGCAGGCTGTTACCCCGGACCTTATCCGCATCCAGTCAGGCACTTCGGGCAATCAACTGACCGAGATCTCGACCCGCGAGATTTCCAATCGCTATGGCGCCCCTTACATGGTTGTGCACCGGGCCGATCTTCAAACAACGCTCTATCATCGCGCCAGCCAGATGGACCTGATCGAAATCCTCGATGGCTGCGAAATGCGCGAAGTCAGCGAAACCGAAGACTATGTCGAGCTGCGCTGCAAACTTGCCAATGGCGAACAGCGCTTCTTTCGTGGATCTGCCCTGATTGGCGCAGATGGCGTCTGGTCACGCATCCGCAGTGATTATGTCGGTTCTGGCACGGCGTCCTATAGCGGCAAGACCGCATGGCGCACCACCCTGCCCATCCAGATGGCTCCGCCCAACATCGATTGTTCCAATGTTGGTCTCTGGCTCGCGCCCAATGCCCATCTGGTCCATTATCCGATTGTTGGCGGCCACATGATGAATATCGTCGCCATCGTCAAGGATGACTGGAAGGAAGAGGGCTGGAATGTGCCCGGCGATTCCCGCTGGCTCAATCAGCGCTTTGCCCGCTGGCCACGGGAAATCCGCGATCTTTTGGCCGAGCGTGAAGACTGGCTCAAATGGGCGCTTTGCGGCCAAAATCCTGATCAATCATGGACCAAGGGCAAGGTGGCCCTGATCGGCGACGCCGCCCATGCTATGTTGCCCTTCATGGCACAGGGTGCCGCCATGGCCCTTGAAGATGCGGCCATCCTGGCGCGCGCCATCGACGAGCTAGACGGTCCCATGGATGTCCGCCTCAAAGCCTATGAAAAGGCGCGCAAGGCACGCGTTTGCAAGGTTGTGGCCAAGGCCCGCCGCAACGGTGACATCTATCATCTCGATGGCCTGATGGCGACAGCGCGCAACATGACCATGCGCATGATGCCAAAGCAGCGCTTGCTCAGCCAGTTTGACTGGATCTATCGCTGGACGCCGGAAAGCGTCAAACTCGACACCTGACGCCGTGTCCCGCCAGCTCCGTCAATGGCCTCCGCGCAAATTTGCATCCGCCTCCGGCTGCTGCTTGCGCAGAGCGATAAAGTCCTTCAATTCCTTGCCAGCTTCATGGGGAAAATGTGCTTCGCTCATGCGCAAGGCTTCGATATGATCGACCCTGAAAGACCGGAAGCCCTCGCGCAGTTCACACCAGGCCAGCAAGGTCCAGACCTGCCCCCAGAAATAAAGCCCCAATGGCCGCACCCGGCGAGTTGAGCTTTTGCCCTCAAGGCTGAGATAATCCAGATCGAGATAGTGACGGTCCCGGCTTGCCAGTCGCAACTCGTCAAGCAAGGCGCGCTCCCGTTCACCCGTTCGAAACGACAGGGCATAGAGCTGGGTTTCATTGATCAGGCTGCGCATACCTGCGGGAATGACCGCGTCAATCTTGACCAGAGCTTCCGCTGCCCCCTTGGCCAGATCCTCGCTGGCCCAGGTCTGGACCATCCGCGCCCCCAACACCAGAGCGGTGATTTCATCCGCCGTGAAGGTCAGCGGCGGCATGTGATAGTCGCTTGAAAGCAGATAGCCGACCCCGGCCTCCCCCTCGATTGGCACACCGCAAGCCTGCAAATGCGCAAGGTCGCGATAAATCGTCCGCTTGGAGACTTCCAGCTGCTCGGCAATGGCCTGCGCGGTGAGCAATCGCCCCCCGCGCAAAGCTTGCACAATTTCAAACAAACGATCCGCCCGACGCATGTCAGTCTCCCTTCAGTCTGGGGATAACCCTAAGCCCACGCAGATCGCCAGACAAGATCATGGCTGATGCAGGCCAATCGGTGTGCCATCAAGGTCAGCAACGGTTGCAACCAACCCCATTTCCCCCGGCAAAGGCCGCTTTGGTGAAAGGATTGATCCTCCAAGCCGGTCTACCCGTGACAGGGCGCCATCAATGTCGGCACAATGCAAATAGAGAAAAACACCACCATTGGCTGGTTGTGTAATGACAGCAGGAGCGACAGCCCCTGTCATGCCATCCTTCCCCTGTTTGGGAAACATCGCATAGGTCAGTGCCTGTTCACCTTCGCCTTCCGTCTCTTCGATCAGCGAAATCTCTAGCAAGTCCTCGAAAAACTTGACGGATTTGGCAAAGTCGGTGGCCGGAATAAAAAACCACGTGGCAGCATTTTTAGGCAATTTGGACATGTCGGATTCTCCTTGTATTGCTGAAATGTTGCGGCCTCATCGCCGCTTGAGAACCACCATAAAGAAAGGCTGCTGACAGCATGGTGTCAGCAGCCTTTTCATGACATGTACTTTTCCCAGCATTCCGTTCAAGGTCTGCCGTTCGGGCAAACAGGCAAGTCCGTCAGTTCGCCTGCGCCGATTGAGTGACATTGGTCACCGCCTTGAAGGCATCAAGACGACCAAAGCCGAACTCCCGGTCGCGGCCGGTTTCGCCCAGATCGAACGCCGAGCGCGCCAACCGTTCCTTGATGGTGCGCACCGCCAGATCAGGCTCGCGCCCCAGCATCAAGGCAATCGAGCCGGAAATATAAGCTGTTGCCATCGAAGTGCCGGTTTGCAGACCAAAGCCATCGGGACCAGCGGCCACCAGCACATCGACACCGGGAGCGGCCAGCTCTACATGCGGTCCGCGATTTGCAAAACCATATAGCGCATCATCCTCGTCGGTGGCCGTCACGGCAATCACATTGTCATAGGCCGCCGGATAGGCAACCGGCGCCTCTGCCCCTTCATTGCCCGTCGCAGCCACCATGATGACCCCTTTGGCATCTGCGGCCTCCACTGTCGCCTGCAGCATGGCGTCATGACGCCCGGCAAAACTGAGATTGAGGATCTTGGCGCCATTGTCCACCGCCCAATCCATGCCGCGCACAATGTCAAAGCTGTCGCCCACCAAATGCCCCGCCTCATTGACGCGGAACACTTGCGCAGACATCAGTGCGACATCGCGCGCAACCCCTTTCATGCCCGACTGCGCAGCAATGATTGACGCCACCGCCGTGCCGTGCTCCGTGTTCAATGCTGCACTATCCACGTCAGGAAAGGCGGAAAAGGTTGCGGTCACATGGCCGCTAATCGCTGGATGGTCAGCACGAACTCCGCTATCGATCACCGCCAGCCGGACGCCCACACCATTAGACTCGTTCGTCAGGCGGCTCAGTCCCATTTTCGCAAAGGCATATTGCAGTTCGGCAAACGGCTCGACACTTTCAGCCTGATTTTCGGCAGTTGGATAATAATAGTAATTGGGCTGGGCACGAATAACCCGCTCATCCGTCGCCATCCGCAAGGTTTGCTGCGGTGACATCGTGTCAGGATAGGAAACCTTCAAAACCACTTGATCCAGCAGATCGATCTTTGTCTGCTCAAGCGACGTCAAACCATATTGCTCCAGAAAGGCCTCCACTTCGGCCTGTGTCAAACCGGGGCGCAGAGTGACAATGAAATCCTTGTTGCTTGCCCAAGGTTTGTCGCCAATGGAATAGATGCGCGGTTTGGCCCGTGCCACACGCAACACCTCCGGCAACACAATACGCGGATTGTAACGCGGCGGCTTTGGTTTGCGCGCCTGCCGTACGGGGCGTTTTTTCCAAGCGGGCTTTTGTGTCGCTCTCGGGCGCTGGGTGCGCACGGGCGGATTGGCCTGTCGTGGAGGCGCATCATAAACCGGTGCCTGACGCTGTCTTTGGCGTTCGCGTTCGCGCACCCCATGGATAATCGCAAGACCAAGCCCGATGGCCGGGCCAATAAGATTGCTGCCACCACGGTCCCTGCCCCGGTCTCGCTCCGGATACCGTGGCTTGGGTGCGGTGTCACTGTAATAATCATTGGCCTGAGAGGGCGCGACGAAGTCCGGGCTGAGCAGCAACAGACATCCAAGACCCAGACAGCTCAGTGTTTGAAAAGCCGTTCGTTTCATTGTCTCTCCCCGATAACTGGACAATAAACCATAAAATATAGCGAGTTCAGCACCCCGGCAGATCTTCTTTGGAAGGCCGCGGCCCGACTCCTTCTCAGTATTTTCGCGTAACTATACCACAGTTTGGTGCGCAAAACTGCGCACCATCAAGCAAACGTGATCCGCTCAGCGACTAAGGGAAGCAAATTTAACGAGATCCTTGTTGCCCTTGAGGCTTTCAAGCACCGCTTCCGCGCCGCCTTCTGGCAACTTGGCACTCGGCACCAACAGCTCGAAAAAGCCGCCAGCCTTCGGCCCAGTCACAATCGCCGCATGATTGGATTTCAAAAACTTGGCTACAGCGGCCATGCTTGCCTCGCCGTTGAAGGCAACGAGAAACCGCGCCCCATCCTCGGCCACCATCTGTTCTGGCCCGGAGGCCGTCTTGAACTGACCGGACACCGATGGAGACATCTGCGTTTTAGGATTATCCTGCACCAGACCACCAATAATGACCCCTTGGGCGACAATCACCACGGCAGCGGCTGCCGCCGCGAATTGCATGCCCGGGCTGGCGAAACTCCCCAGAACGTCCTGAATACGCTGCCACACGCCTTTGGCTACAGCCTGAACCGGCGCTTCCTTTGCTTCCAGCGCATCAATCCCGGCCATCAGACGATCAAGCCCGCCGGGCTTGGGCGCTCCAAGAGCGGCATGCTGCTCGGCAATGGCCATGTCTTCATCAGCGATCAAAGCCAGCTGCATTCGCATCTCCGGATTCGCCGCCAAATAGGCTTCCACCTGCTCGGTTTCATGCGGCTCCAACAAACCTTTGGCATACCAAGGCAGGAGCTTTTCAATTTCCGGATCATAAGTCATGTCTTTGTCCTCAACACTGGTATCCATTGGTCACGCATTGCCCCTCATGGCCAGCCCCGGTCGAGACCGGCTTTGCTCATAAGTTCGGACAGTTTCTTTCGAGCGTGGAACACCCGTGTCTTTACCGTATTTTCCGGAACCTCCAGGATCACGGCAATCTCCTTGATCGCCTTTTCCTGATAATAAACGAGATCAATCACTTCCCGATGCTCATTGCTGAGCTTGTTGATGCAGACCCGCAACGCTGCGGCTTTGTCCTGCTTCAGGGTCGTGACCTCCGGCGTGTCGCTGTCATCTTCCAAGCCTGATGCATAATCATCATCCAGCTCGGCATCCGAACGCTTGCGCAGGAGCGAGATGGCCTTGTTGCGCCCGATGGAAATGATCCAGGACGAAACCTGACTGCGTCCTTCAAACTTGCCAGCAGAGCGCCAGACATCGATGAAGGTCTCGTTCACAAGTTCCTCTGCCACCGCATCGCTTTTCACGAACCGCAGCAAATAACGATAAAGCCGAAGATGATGCCTCTGATACAAGAGCGTTATGGCTTTGCGATCATTGCGCGCGACCCCGGCAAGAAGCTCCAAGTCGCGGGCATTTTCCGATCCAGACATACGATCCTCGATTTCACTGTCATACCTGTGTCGCGTTACAGCGCAGTTTGGTTCAAAGAAATAAAAACTCTTTGTCCCTGCACCTTCTATATTAATGGCACAGCTTTTCCAAAAGACCAACGGCCCCCTTAAGCGCCCATGTGGAACAGAAGGCGCGCGCGTATGCGCTAGGGCAGCTCAAGCATCGGGCGGACGTAAAAGCCGAAAAAGAGGCCAGTCATTGGCGTTTCATATGCTTCGAGACGCGCATCCATACAAAAAGAACGTCATAAAACCGGAGAAAAAGCCAACAAAATCAAAGGCGTCAAAAAAATCGCAATAAAAGTTCCAACTTTTTTGAACCCTTTCCCGACTGACCGCGACTGATGAGTATAGGCGGCGGAAAACACCGCCAAACAGTTTCAAAAAGCGACACAAAAGACCTTCAGATCACACACCCTTTCGGAGAAAAACCATGTTCAAGAAAACCATCCTCACCATCGCCACCATCGCAACCGTAACCGCAGGCGCTACTTTTGCAATGCCGACCACAGAAGCCGAAGCCGCTGGCGGTCGCCGCACCGCAGCCTTTGCCATCGGCGCCATTGCCGGCCTGACAGTGGGAGCCATTGCCGCCAATCGCCACAGCCACCGTCATCATCACTATGTGCCAGGACCGACCCGAGTTTATTATGGTCGCCCGGCTCCCTGGAGTGCAGCTTGGTATGATAACTGCTCCGCACGTTACCGCTCCTTCAACCCGCACACCGGCTACTATATCGGCTATGATGGCCGCCGTCATTTCTGCCGCTGAGCAACAAAGACCACGCGACATCCTCCCTATGACCTCCCCTTCGGGCTGCCATCCGGCAGCCCTTTTTTTTATCTGGAGGCAACCGGCGCGCCCATTACAACGTCTCTCAAATGATTGAACCAATTGGCGCTCCAAGGCGACCAATAAGAAAGGGCATCTCCCAAGGGAGCCGCCATTCCAGCCACCCCTTACCAGGAAAGTCAGCTCTCATGACCCGTCGCACCACCTTCATAGCTTTTATGACGGCAATCGTCGGAGCCCTGATTTTCTCCCTGCCCACTCAGGCCTGCAAAATATCTGGCGGTCGCAAACTGGCAGAAGCCACCGGGATCATTGTTGAGCGCAGCAACACTGCGGCCAACAAATCCATGAACCAACAGCCTTTGCTTCAAGCACAAATAACCTTTTTTAAAAAAAACGAAAAAAGTTTGAACCAATCCCACCCCATCAGCGTCCTACAAATGTGAGGGGCGCAACAGAGGGTGCCAATCACCGAATTAGAACAAAAGCAATTACTTAACCTAAATGGAGAGAGAGACAATGTTTAAGAAAGCCATCACCACCTTCGCCCTTGTCGCAACGCTCGCAACCGCCGCCACCTTTGGCGCCCCAACCTCGCAAGCCCAGGCAGGATCGCGTGCCGGAGTGTTTGTAGCAGGAGCCATCACCGGCCTTGCAGTTGGAGCCGTCGCCTATCATGGCCACCGTCATTACAAACCCCGTCGTTATGGCCACCGTTACTATGGTCCTCGTCATGCTCGCCCGCACTACCGTCCATATCGCGCCCGCCATTATGGCCGCCCGGCCCCTTGGACTCGCGCTTGGTACCGTTATTGCTCGAACAAATACCGGTCATTCAACCCGCGCACCGGTTACTTCACCACCTATGGCGGCCACAAACGTTTCTGCCGTTAAACCCGCCATTCCTTCCCAAGGCATTGTGCCACCAAGCGTTTTTACGCTTGGTGGCACAGCCGCGTGAGGCCAGAATAAACAAATTGTGATCGCTACACCCAATTTCTGCCACTTAAATCCTTATCCTGAAATCATGGGTTATCGCACTGGTCGACATCAAAACATCAAGGAGCATCAATGATCAGAAGAAAATTCTCCATTTATCTGTTAGTTGCAGCGATTCTCCCAGCGCTGATGGTTACCATTCCAGCCTCGGATGCGCAGGCCAGAAGCCGCACCGGCGCCTTTGTTACCGGGCTTGTAATCGGCGCAGCTGGCGCTGCCGCTCTGTATCACCACAGCAACAAGCGTTGGAAGCGTGTCCCCAACCACTATCATCGCAACTTCCGAAGGGGATGCCACACACATAACGGCGTGCGCCATTGCCACGGTGCCCGCAAATATCGTCCATCGCGGACCTATTCCGGGCGCCCGAAACCCTGGACGCGGTCATGGTATCGCTATTGTTCGAACAAGTATCGGTCGTTCAATTCACGCACTGGCTATTACACCACTTACAGTGGTCGCAAGCGGTTCTGCCGTTAAGCAAAAGCGTGGATAAGCCGACATTCTGAACCCCCCTTGTGCCCAGCACAAGGGGGTTTTCTCATTCCGTGTCCATCTGGATGGCGAGCTTCAAGAAATGAGCGGCAAAAGCTGCCAGCAGATTTGCATGACAATCGCCTTTTCTTTCTGCCAAAGAGCATGCATCATCCAAACCAGATCAGACCAGCTCCAGATGACGTGCCAAAGTGGGCCACCTGTCTGGAAGTCTGTCTTCAAGAGCATATTAGAGCCGCAAGGAAAGACCCATGGACGCATCCGCCTATTTCAGTTTCATCCTCACTGTCATGTTCAGCCCGCCTGGTATCGCCAATTTCGTCATCTGCACAATCCTGCGCAATCGGCTCCATGCAAGCATAGCTGCAGTGGTGGCGGCCAGCGGGTTCATGTTTCTCAATCAGGCCTGGTTTGCCAAACAGGCGGTCGCCAACTACAGCCTGATGGCGGTTCTTGCCGTGATCGCCATGATGGTCACCTCCCATTTGGCCTTCACCATCGGTGAGAAAACCATTCGGGCAAAAAAATAGCCTGCCTTAAATGAGCAACCCAAAAGCACGCGACACCAGATCAGACATGAAAAAACCAGGGCACCGCAAGATGCCCTGGTTTTTTATATTCATTCTGTTCAGGACCGATGCTGTGCATCGGTCCCTTGTCAGCCGTTCGATTAGAATGGCAGGAACATTGGGATTGCGACCAGCGCTACAAGGAACGCCAGAACCTGCAGTGGCAGACCAACAATCGCAAAGTCAACGAAGCGATAGTTGCCTGGTTCCAGAACCAGCATGTTCACTGGGGAAGCAACCGGGGTTGCAAACGCGGTAGAAGCAGCAATCGCAACACCCATCATGATTGGGTATGGAGACACGCCCATGGCCTGTGCAGAACCAATTGCAATTGGAGCCAGCAGAACCGAGGTCGCGGTGTTGGAGATAACCTGTGAGAACAGGGAGGTGATGATAAAGATCGCTGCCAGAAGGACATATGGACCACTATCACCAACAGCTGCCAGCAGGGTATTCACAACGAATTCCAGACCACCAGAAGACTTCAGTGCGGTTGCCATCGGCAACATACCGGCGATGAGAACCAGCGACTGCCAGTTGATAACGCGGTAGGTGTCTTTGCCGTCCACGCACTTGGTAAGAACCATGAGCACGGAAGCCATCAGGATGGCGATAACGGAAGGCACCAGTTTGAAGACCAGCAGTGCCAGCATGAAGCAGACAACAGCGACCGATACCCATGCCAGATGTGGCTTGGCAACGACGTCTTCGATTTCTTCTGGCAGAGAAGCAACCAGGAAGTCTTTGGAGCGTTTGTTGAGGGTCTTGATGTTGGCCCAATCGCCAGCAACCAAAAGCTGATCACCGAACTCGAGTTTGGTTTCAGCAAAGTTGCCTTCCAGTGGCTGACCACGACGCATGACGCCAACGGCACCAAGGTTGTGACGCTTACGGAAGTTGCTTTCTTTCAGATTCTGACCAACCAACTGGCTATTCTGGGTGACGATAAGGTCAGCCAGGCCGAGTTCACGAGCGGACAGATGGAAGTCATCTTCGCTCTTAGGCATCAAGGTCAGGCCGAGTTCTTTCAGCTTGCCTTCGTCCAGATCAGCAGCTTTCACACCATAAATCACGTCGCCAGCAGAGAATGGAATGGCGGAGTGTGCGGAAACCAGTTTGCTGCCATTTTTAGCCTGTTGCAGGCCAAAGACGGAAACACCGAGCTGGGTACGCAGCAGAGCGTCAACAGCGGTTTTACCAACAATAGGAGAATTATCGTTGATTTTCAGACGAACAGCGCGTTGTTCGATTTCATAGCGCTGCAGGAAGGAAAGAATCGAGCCAGCTTTGACTTCTTCAACTTCTTCACTAACGTCTTTGCGGCCACATTTGGAAAGCAGTTTGGCGCCGAAAAGAGCAAAGTAAGCAATGCCGAGAGCCAGAATGATCACGCCGATTGGGGTGAAGGTGAAGAACTCGAAAGGCTTCAGACCTGCACGACCCAGCTGGTCAGCAACAACGATGTTTGGAGGGGTACCGATCAGGGTAAGCATACCACCGATCAGAGCACCGAAGGACAGAGGCATCAGAACTTCCTGGCGTTTCATGCCTGCACGCTGTGCAAGACGGATAGCAACAGGAATAAAGATGGCCACGGCGCCCGTGGAGCTCATGAATGCGGAGATGATCGCAACGGCGGTCATCAGAAGCGCGATCAGTTTGACGCGTCCTGTACCGGCCCATTCAACGATCTTGTCGCCCATGGCGTAGGAAACGCCGGTCTGAGCAAGACCTTCACCAACCAGGAACAAGCCACCGATAAGCAGAACAACGGTTGCCCCGAAGCCGGCCACGCCCTGTTTGGCGGAAATGATTGGATCGCCACCGGTGATCTTGTGACCAAGTACCAGTGCGAAGATTACGAGAATAGCGACAAGGTCGAGACGGACTTTATCGCTGACGAACATAATGATGGCTAGCGCCAACACAGCAAATACGTAGATTGTGTTCGGTTCCATGGCAGGCCCATTTGCATGTGAGTAGAAATTAGGCGGAATTTAGACAACCACAGAATAGTCCAGCCACAACATAGCTGCCACTAGCTTAAAGGCCCTGTTGCGCTGAGATCCCACGTTGGAACCTCCGTAAAAAGGCGCATATCAACTTCAACAATCGCCCACTTTGGCCGTTGCTACAACGATTGCATCTTTCGCTTGGTGAGGAGAAATGCCGAATACTGAAAAGATCAGGAAATCAGTCTGGTGCGGGCACCGGGAATCGAACCCGGACGATCTAGGATCGAGGGATTTTAAGTCCCTTGCGTCTACCAATTCCGCCATGCCCGCTTATAAGCTCGTCTATACGAGTCAACTCATTGCTAATGCGTAGTTTGGGCAATTGCAAGCAAGTGGATTACCGCGATCCACAAGCCTAGACAGGGTCAAACGTTATAAATACACAAGAAAATGAGCGCCCGGAGACCCTCCGGACGCCCATGAAAGACGCGTAAAAAGCTGGTTTAACGTTCCAAATTCACCAAACGACTCAGTTTAACCTTCGTGACCTTTGGCGATTGGCGCTTGAAATTGCAGGCCCATATCCCATGGAAAATAGATCCACGTGTCCTGCGAAACCTCGGTCACAAATGTATCAACCAGCGGCCGCCCCATGGGCTTGGCATAGACAGTGGCAAAGTGCGCTTTGGGCAGCATGGCGCGTACAACCTTGGCGGTTTTGCCCGTATCGACCAGATCGTCGATGATCAAAACACCCTCGCCTTCGCCACCATGAACATCCACCACGGACGGATCGATGGGCTTGAGAACAGTCATATCGCCCTGACTCTCATAATCGTGATAGGAGGCCACACAGACCGTATCGATCATCCGCACGCCCAGCTCACGGGCAATAATCGCAGCAGGCACCAAGCCACCACGGGTGATGCAGACAATCGCCTTCCATTCGGAGACACCCTTCAAGCGCCAGGCAAGGGCCCGGCAATCGCGGTGAAATTGTTCCCAATAGACGGGAAATGCATTGTTGGACGCTTCAGACATCGGATTTCAATCCTTCCAAGAGACAAGAGAGTTGAAGCCATAGACAGGCCCGGCAAGAGCCTCGCCAGAGGGCTTAGAATTGCTTTTGTTGCTGATCTTTGAGTTCTTCAATCAGGGCCTCGACCGCCACTGCTGCGGCCCCCAAAGCTGCCTTGTCCCGGCTGCGCAGGACAATATTGGTCGCGAACAAGTCATCGCGAATATAGGGATAGGAGCCAATCACCACGCCAGGATGCGCCTTTTGCACATCCCCCAGACGCCCCGCAACAAGGCCCTCTCCCAGCCCGGAATCAATGGTTACGCTTTCAATCTGGCTGCCCGCCTGCAAAGTCGGCGCGATCGCATCCATCATGGCCTGCATGACAGAGGGCACGCCAGCCATGACATGAACATTGCCCAGCCTGAAGCCCGGCGCTTTTGAAACCTTGTTCTCGATCAAATCAGCGCCAAACGGAATTCGCGCCATCCGCTTGCGGGCATCATTGAACTCGGCATCGGGCATCTGGGCATAATGGGCTTCCAGAATCGCCATCGCCCGCGGGTCATGATCGATCCCAACACCAAAGGCGGCGGCCACCGCATCTGCCGTAATGTCGTCATGGGTCGGCCCGATACCCCCGGTGGTAAAGACATAATCAAAGCCCGCCCGCAATGCATTGACAGCGTCAATGATCGCCTTCATATCGTCAGAGACGATCCGGACCTCTTTCAAATCAATACCAAGTTGGGTGAGATAATCCGCAATGAAGCCGACATTTCGGTCTTTGGTGCGACCAGACAGAATTTCATCCCCGATCACCAACACAGCGGCAGTCATGATTTTTGCATTCATTGCCACACATCCCTTTTTGAAGCATGATCTGCCCGCACGTGATACGCAAAGTCACTGCGGTGAATGCACTTCGCTTTAACCCATGCACGCCTCTGCCACAAGACACGGTTGATTCTCCCGCCCCAAATCTCAACAAATAGATAGGCTAGAACAGTCCCGATCGCCTGACACGGAAGACGTAACCTCATATTGCGCTCAAAACCAGATCATAGCGAACCAGAAAAAAGATCATGATATTTGACAGCCCCCTCATTCCCGGCCGCCTCATCCAGCGATACAAACGCTTCCTCGCAGATGTAGAGCTCGAAGATGGCACGATCATCACCGCCCATTGCGCCAATCCCGGCTCGATGCTCGGTCTGAAGGACCCCGGCACGCGGGTCTGGCTGTCAGAATCGAACAATCCCAAACGCAAGCTCGCCTATAGCTGGGAGTTGCTCGAACTTGGCGAGACAATGATTGGCATCAACACCACCCATCCCAACCGCATTGTCGAAGAAGCCATTCTGGCTGACAAGATCCCCGAAATCAGCGGCTATCAGTCACTGCGGCGCGAAGTGAAATATGGCAAGAATAGCCGCATTGACCTGTTGCTCGAAGACCCGGACAAGGTTGACTGCTATGTGGAAGTCAAGAATGTCCATTTGCTGCGTCAGCCTGAACTTGCCGAATTCCCGGATTCGGTCACCAAGCGCGGCGCAAAGCATCTGGTCGAGCTGGGAGACATGGTCGAGCAAGGCAAACGCGCGGTGATGCTCTATCTGGTCAACCGCACAGACTGCGCTCGCTTCAGTCTTGCAGCCGATATTGACCCGACCTATGCCACCGCCTTTGACCAGGCCCGCGCCCGAGGTGTCGAAGCGCTGGTCTATGGCTGCGATATATCTCCGCAGGGTATCCACCTCACCCATTCTCTGCCCTTTGCCGATTGACAGAGATTGCAAAACGCGGAACATAGACCCCAATCAGGGCTGGGCGGCCATGGCCGGTTTCAGCCAGACCAAAAAGAAGACGAACGGAACAGACCCAATGGTAAATTATATTGCGGCCGACGATGGCCCGTTGCGCAACACCGGAGACATCAGGCTGTTTGACGAAGAAGCCTTTGAAGGCATGCGCCGCGCCGGACAATTGACGGCCCGGGCCCTCGATGGCGTAGCGGAATTGATTGCCCCCGGCGTCACCACCCAAGCCATTGATGATTATATCAGCAGCTTTTGCGCAGAAAATAACGCCGTGCCCGCGACCCTCAATTATCGCGGCTATAAAAAATTCAGCTGCACTTCGATCAACCATGTGGTCTGCCATGGCATCCCCAATGACAAGCCCCTGAAGGAAGGCGACATCGTCAATGTCGACGTCACCTATATCCTTGATGGTTGGCACGGGGACAGCTCGCGCATGTATACCGTCGGCCAGATCAAGCGCGCCGCCGAACGCCTGATCGAAGTCACCTATGAATCGTTGCAAATCGGCATTGCGGCCGCCAAACCGGGCAACACCACAGGCGACATTGGCGCGGCCATTCAGGAATATGCAGAGCGGGAACGCTGCGGCGTGGTGCGCGACTTTTGTGGCCATGGTCTGGGCCGCCTGTTCCATGATGCACCAAACATTCTCCACTATGGCCGCAAGGGCGAAGGGGTTGAACTCAAGCCCGGCATGATTTTCACTATCGAACCGATGATCAATCTGGGCAAACCCCATGTAAAGGTGTTGAATGATGGCTGGACAGCGGTCACCCGTGACCGGTCCCTCTCGGCCCAGTTCGAGCATTCCGTCGGCATCACCGAGGATGGCTGCGAGATCTTCACCTTGTCACCAGCAGGTTATGACAAGCCGCCCTATATAAAAGCCAATAGCTAGAGGGCATCCATGCGCGGTTTGAAGGATTCAGCAGGCACGCCCCATTATCTGGGCCATCGGGACAGGCTTCGCGGCAAGTTTCGCGACGCTGGCCCCGAAGCACTGCACGATTATGAATTGCTTGAACTGCTTCTGTTCCGCAGCATTCCGCGCCGGGATACAAAACCATTGGCCAAAGCGCTGATCAAGCGCTTTGGCTCCTTTGCCGAAGTGCTTGCGGCCCCTGAAAAGCTGTTGCTGGAAATGGATGGCATTGGCCCGTCCGTTGTCACCGATCTCAAGCTGGTTCAGGCCGCCGCTGCCCGTTTTGCGTCTGATCGGGTCAAGGACCGCCCGATCCTCTCCTCATGGCAGGCCGTGCTTGACCATTGCCGCACCGCCATGGCCTACAATGACATTGAACAATTCCGCATTCTCTTTCTTGACAAGAAGAATGCCCTGATTGCCGATGAAGTGCAGCAGACCGGCACCGTCGACCACACGCCAGTTTATATTCGCGAAGTGGTCAAACGGGCGCTGGACTTGTCGGCGACGGCCATCGTTATGGTCCATAATCACCCCAGCGGCGACCCCACACCATCGCGGGCAGATATCGACATGACCAAACAGGTGGCCGATGCAGCCGAGCCCTTGGGCATTTCACTCCATGATCATATTATCGTCGCCCGAAATGGTCACACCAGTTTCCGCAGCCTGGGCTTGATTTGAGCAACGCTCAAAGCTGACAGCGCCTTTCAAAAGCCCAAATGCCAAAAACTAAAGCGGAAAGAACCCATAAGTAATAATACTGTGACAAATATTTCGCAGCGCACCCAAAGTTAGCTGCACCGCAGTATTTACGAGTCAAGACTACGTATTAGCAAGATGTTCTAAGACTTTTGTCATAAAGATCCGCCACATCTGCACAATTAACAACCACCTCGGTGGAAATGTTCCACAAAAACCGACTATTTCGCAACCATCCTTCCAAAAGTCAGCTATTTCCTCGCCATTTTTATCGTAGACCCGAATTCATTTGGTCAAATTTTGGGCACTTATCCCGAAATATATCAATAATGATCGAAATCTGGTTCGAAACATTTGTGTCCGATCTCGCTTCTTGCTAAAAAGTTGTCCGGGACATAGATCTCAAAACAAAAATAAGCATCACATTCCAAACAAAAAAAGTGGTGATCAAGCCACAAAGAGCTCAGGAACAGCGAGTCAAATGGAATATTTTATACAACAGCTGATCAATGGCATAACACTAGGGTCCATCTACGGCCTGATCGCCATTGGTTACACCATGGTTTATGGCATCATCGGCATGATTAACTTTGCCCATGGTGACATCTTCATGGTTGGTGCCTTCATCGCACTGATTACCCTTCTGGCCGTCACTGCCATGGGTGTCACCTTTCTGCCGATCGTGCTGCTGATCGTGCTGATCGTTTCGATGCTGATGACTTCGGTCTGGGGCTGGAGTGTCGAACGCCTCGCCTATCGTCCGTTGCGCGGTTCATTCCGACTGGCTCCGCTCATCACAGCGATTGGCATGTCCATTGTGCTGCAAAACTTCGTCCAGATCGTTCAGGGCGCGCGCGTCAAGCCTCTGCCACCGCAGATCACGGGCGGCTTCCAATTGATGGAAGAGGATGGCTTTGTTGTTCAGCTTTCCTATATGCAGATCCTGATCATTGTGACCACGGTGTGCCTGATGGCTGGCTTCACCCTTCTGATCAACAAGACCTCCCTTGGCCGCGCCCAGCGCGCCTGTGAGCAGGATCAGAAAATGGCTGCCCTGCTTGGCGTCAATGTCGACCGCACCATTTCGTTGACCTTCGTCATGGGTGCAGCGCTTGCCTCGGTCGCTGGCATCATGTTCCTGCTTTATTATGGCGTGATCGATTTCTTCATCGGCTTCCTTGCCGGGGTGAAAGCCTTCACCGCAGCCGTTCTTGGCGGCATCGGCTCCCTGCCGGGCGCCATGCTTGGTGGCCTCCTGATCGGCCTGATCGAAACCTTCTGGTCTGGTTATTTCTCAGTCGAATACAAGGATGTCGCAGCCTTCTCGATTCTGGCAATTGTGCTGATCTTCCTGCCATCCGGACTGCTCGGCAAGCCAGAAGTGGAGAAGGTCTGATATGTCTGCAGCACCTCAAAGCCGCATCCAGTCTGCGTTGAAAGATGCAGGTCTGGCCGCGCTCGTCACCCTTGCGCTGACCTGTATCATGGTTGGCTTGAAGACTGAGACGATCCCCGGCGGCCTGACGCTCAAGTCCCAATGGCCAATGGTCGCTGCCATGGTCGCCGTGGTCTTTGTCGGCCGCCTGCTGATGGGCCTGTTCATCTGGCAGGGCAACAATGTCATTGCCGATGCGACCAAGTCTCTGGTTCCAAAAGCCGACACCCTGACCAAGATTGGCACCTTCATTGGCCCGGCATTGCTGGTCTTCGCCATCACCCTGCCCTTCTATGGCAACCGCTATGCGATCGACCTTGGCATTCTGGTCCTTACCTACATCATGCTTGGTTGGGGCCTGAATATCGTGGTTGGCCTTGCTGGCCTGCTCGATCTTGGCTATGTCGCCTTCTATGCCGTGGGCGCCTATTCCTATGCGTTGCTGGCACAGAATTTCGACCTTTCCTTCTGGATCTGTCTGCCGCTGGCCGGTATTCTCGCCGCTTTCTGGGGCATCATTCTTGGTTTCCCGGTCTTGCGTTTGCGCGGCGATTATCTCGCCATCGTCACCTTGGCCTTTGGTGAGATCATTCGCGTCGTGCTTCTGAACTGGTATGAATTCACCGGTGGCCCGGATGGCATTTCGCGCATTCCGCGCCCCAGCTTCTTTGGTCTTGAATTCACCCGCAAAAACGGCTTTGCCGATTTCTTCGGACTGGATTATTCCTCGTTGCACCGGGTGATCTTCCTCTTCTATCTCATCCTCGCACTGGCTTTGTTGACCAACTTCATCACCATGCGCCTGCGTCGCCTGCCGATTGGCCGTGCATGGGAAGCCCTGCGCGAAGACGAGATTGCCTGCCGATCCCTCGGCATCAACACCACCAACACCAAACTGACCGCCTTCTCGCTGGGTGCCATGTTTGGCGGCTTTGCCGGTGCCTTCTTTGCCACCCGTCAGGGCTTTATCTCACCGGAAAGCTTTACCTTTATCGAATCGGCGATCATTCTCGCCATCGTGGTTCTGGGTGGACTGGGCAGCCAGCTGGGTGTCGTCATCGCCTCGATCTTCATGATTGGCGGCTTTGAGGTCTTCCGAGAACTTGAAGAGCTGCGCATGCTGGTCTTTGGCCTCCTGATGGTTGTCATCATGGTTTGGAAACCGCGTGGTCTCGTCTCCAGTCGTGAACCTTCTGTCTATTTGAAAGAAAAGAAAGCCGTTTCAGGCGATCTCGTTGCGGAGGGTGAAGGATGACCAGCTGGCAAGACAACCCGATCCTCACCGTTGAGCATCTGACCATGCGCTTCGGTGGTCTGGTGGCGATCGACGACCTCTCCTTTGAGGTCGGTCGCAACGACATTACCGCCCTGATCGGTCCCAACGGCGCAGGCAAGACCACGGTCTTTAACTGTGTCACCGGCTTCTACAAGCCGACCGAGGGCCGCATCACCATGAATCGCGCCAACGGCAGTCAATATCTGTTGGAGCGGATGCCAGACTTTCAGATCTCACACCATGCCCGCGTGGCAAGGACCTTTCAGAATATCCGTCTGTTTGGCGGCATGACCGTTCTGGAAAATCTGATGATCGCCCAGCATAACAAACTGATGGTCGATTCCGTCTTCACAATTGCAGGTGTGCTGGGGCTGAAATCGTTCCGGCGGTCCGAACAGGACTCGGTTGAAAAAGCCAAGGCTTGGCTCGAACGCATTGATCTCATTGATCGGGCCGACGATCCGGCAGCCGACCTGCCTTACGGCGACCAGCGCCGCCTTGAGATTGCCCGTGCCATGTGCACCAATCCCGAGCTGCTCTGCCTCGACGAACCTGCAGCCGGCCTCAATCCCAAAGAAACGCTGGAACTCAATCAGCTGCTTCTCTCGATCCGCGAACTTGACGATACAGCTGTTCTTTTGATCGAGCACGACATGTCGATGGTGATGCAGATTTCCGATCACGTTGTCGTACTTGACTATGGCGTCAAGATCTCCGACGGGGACGCTAAATTCGTGCAGAATGACCCCCATGTCATCGCCGCCTATCTCGGCGTGGATGACGATGAGGTTGAAATTGCCGAAGCAGAAGCACGTCTTGCCCACGAAGAGGAGAAAATCTCATGAGCGAGCCACTCCTCAGCCTGAGAGGGATTGAAACCTACTATGGCAAGATCATCGCCCTTCGTGGCATCGATATCGATGTCAATGAAGGGGAGATTGTGACCATCATCGGGGCCAACGGCGCTGGCAAGTCCACCACCATGATGACTGTCTGCGGCATCACCAAGGCGCGCGCAGGCACCATCACCTATGATGGCGAAGACATCACCCATTTGCCGACCCACGAAATCGCCCATCGGTCCATTGCCCAGTCACCGGAAGGCCGCCGCATCTTTGGCCGCATGACAGTGATGGAAAATCTGCTGATGGGGGCTGCGGTCATCAATTATGCGCATATGGACGAAGATCTCCGCATGGTGTTCGACCTCTTCCCGATTCTCGAGAAGCGGCAAAACCAGCGCGGCGGCACCCTATCGGGTGGCGAACAGCAAATGCTGGCCATTGCCCGCGCTCTGATGTCCCGTCCAAAATTGCTGATGCTCGACGAACCATCCCTTGGCCTTGCGCCGCTGGTCGTCAAGCAGATCTTCGAGGTCATCAAGGAGCTGAATGAAAAACAGGGCCTGACCGTCTTCCTCGTCGAGCAGAATGCCTTTCACGCCCTGCGTCTTGCCCATCGTGGCTATGTCATGATCAACGGGCAAATCACCCTTTCGGGTGGCGGCCATGAACTGCTGGAAAATCCGGAAGTTCAGGCAGCCTATCTCGAAGGCGGCAGACACTGAGAAGAAGGAGATACACCATGTCTTTGCTCTGGGAAAATTCCTTCTTGGCTTTTTTCTTTCTCACCGTCCTGATCGGCGGTGGTGCAGCCTGGATGTCTGGTCGGGGCATCGCTCTATCCTGGCGACCGACCTATCAGATCGTGATCTATATGCTGCTGCTGGCGCTCGCCGTCCGCTTCCTGCATTTCTCACTGTTTGAGGGCACCCTGTTATCGGTGCATTTCTACATTGTCGACTTTGCAGTCCTGCTGGCCGCCTGCTGGCTTGGTCACCGCTACACGCGCACCAACCAGATGGTCGATCAGTATAATTGGCTGTATGAGAAGGTAAGCCCGCTCAGCTGGCGGGAAAAGCGGAGTTAAGCCTTCGCACGAGATTGGACGCGACGGATACCCGCCGCTTCCTCGTCTCCGAACAATACCATATTCCAATGGCTTAGCTACGGAGACAGCAAAAAAGGGATTGAAAGTTTCGAAAATTTCAGCCCTAATTCAAATGACCATATGGTTCAATAAAAACAAATCACACCAGAATATTGCGTTCGACAAGATCGCAATGGAACGCACAAACATCTCACGGGAGATTTTCATGAAAAATGCACTTTTGGCAGGTGTCGCAATCGCCGGTTCGCTGGTTATGTCCAGCGTGTCATATGCAGATATTATTATTGCTACCGCTGGCCCAATGACCGGTCAATATGCATCCTTCGGTCAACAGATGAAAATCGGCGCCGAACAGGCTGTTGCCGATATCAACGCCGCAGGCGGCATCAATGGCGAGAAGCTCGTTCTGGAAGTTGGCGATGACGCCTGCGACCCGAAACAGGCTGTTGCCGTTGCCAACCAGATGGCAGGCAAAGGCGTGGTCTTCATGGCCGGCCACTTCTGCTCCGGCTCTTCGATCCCGGCATCCTCGGTCTATGCTGAAGAAGGCATCATTCAGATTTCACCGGCTTCCACCAACCCGAAATTCACCGATGAGCGCCCTAATCCCGATGGCGGCACCTACCGCGTTTGCGGTCGTGATGACCAGCAGGGTGAAGTGGCTGGCAAGTTGCTGTTTGAAGAGTTCGGCGATAAAAACGTCGCTGTGATCCACGACAAAACCGCTTACGGTAAAGGCCTGGCTGACCAGACCCTTGCCAATTTTGAGAAACTCGGCGGCAAAGCTGCGATGTATGAAGCCTACACCGCTGGTGAGAAAGACTATACCGCTCTGGTTTCCAAGCTGAAGCAGGCCAAGATCGATGCCCTCTATGTTGGTGGCTACCACACCGAAGCTGGCCTGATCGTGCGTCAGATGCGTGAACAGGGCATGGACACCGTGCTGATCTCTGGTGACGCTCTGGTAACCGACGAATATTGGTCCATCACCGGCGATGCTGGCGAAGGCACCCTGATGACCTTCTCGCCAAACCCATCCGACAATCCGGAAGCTGCTCCAGTTGTTGAGAAATTCAAGGCTGCTGGTAAAACCACCGAAGGCTATGTTCTCTACACCTACGCCGCAATTCAGGCTTGGGCTGACGCGGTTGAAGCGGCTGGTTCCACCGATTATGACGCAGTCAGCGACGAGCTGAACAAAGGTGAATTCTCCACCGTTCTGGGCAACCTCTCCTTTGACGACAAAGGTGACGTGACCCTGCCAGGCTATGTCTGGTACAAGTGGAGCAAAGGCAAATACGACTACAAATAATCGGTTGATCAGCCTTGCTGATATCCCGACTTTCTAGTTGACCGCCACGAAGGCTCCCGGACATTGCGCGTCGGGGGCCTTTTTTATCCCCTCCTCCCCATTCCAAGAGACAATTGCCAAGGGGCACCATGATCGCCTATCTCGCCCTCGCGGCTGCCATGATGTTGACAGGCATCAATGTGGCTCTGGGAAAAATCATCATCACCGAAATGACGCCAGCCTCCTTTGCGATGCTGCGCTTCGTGCTGGCAAGCCTGTGTCTGGTGCCGTTGGCCATGACAGAACGCCATGGCTGGCAGAGCCTCAAGGCCCTGCCGCTGCGAGCTTGGGGAGAAATCTGTCTTTTGTCGCTGTTCGGTGTCGTCGGCTTCACCACCCTGATGCTGATCGGCATTCAATATACCTCTGCCATCAATGCAGGCATCATCGCCTCGGCTTTGCCTGCGATTATTGCCCTTCTCAGTTGGCTCATTCTCAAGGAAGTGATCTCGCGGCAAAAAGCCGTGTCTGTCTCTCTGGCGGTGTTTGGTATTGCCTGCCTCAATCTCGCGACCCCACACGGCGCGCATGAGACAGGTCTCACGCCGACCCACAGCTGGATATCCACCCTGATCGGCAATGGCTTCATTCTCGCTGGCGTCACGTCAGAGGCCGTCTTTGCCATCCTGACCCGCCGCTATGCCGCTCGCATTCCCCCATGGACCCTGACCATGATCGTCCATCTGCTGGCCATCCCCATCACCCTCCCAATAGTGATGCTGCAAGACGGCGGCTGGCTTCTGCCCGATGCCGATTGGCATTTCTGGCTGATCAGCCTTTATTACATTCTCACCGCCAGCGTCCTGTCCTTCTATCTCTGGTGTATCGGCATCAAAACCATTCCCGCCTCCACCAGCGCCCTTTTCACAGCCCTCGTCCCGGTCACCGCCATGCTAATCGCCGTCTTTGTTCTGGGCGAACATCTTTCTATAGTGCAAATCGCCGGACTGATGGCCGTCTTGGCCTCGCTCGGTATTGGCCTCAAACCCGCCTCCTTGAAGGACTGACATGATGCAAAATCTGATCACCGATATTGAAGGCATCCTGATCGGAAATGCCACCGATACCAAGCTGAAATCCGGCACGACCGCCTTGCTGTGCGAATGGCCGATGGTGGCCTCCTGCGCGGTCATGGGCGGCGCTCCAGGCACCCGCGACACCGATTTGCTCAATCCGGATCAGACGGTCGAGGCGGTTGATGGATTGGTTCTGTCCGGCGGCTCGGCCTTCGGCCTTGATGCAGCTGGTGGCATGCAAGGCTGGTTAAGGCAACAGGGCCGCGGATTTGCCGTCGGTCCCGTTAATGTGCCAATTGTCCCGGCAGCCATCCTGTTTGACCTGATCAATGGCGGCGACAAGGATTGGGGACGCCAAAGCCCCTATTGGGACATGGGCTGGCAAGCGGCAGAAACCGCCAGCGACCATTTCGAGATTGGCACGATCGGTGCTGGCAACGGCGCACTGACAGCCGGTCTCAAAGGCGGTCTGGGCTCGGCCTCGGACGAAGATGATCATGGCATCAGGGTCGCAGCGCTCGTCGCCGTGAATGCCCTTGGTCGCGCCACCATGGGCGACAGTCGCCATTTTTGGGCAGCTCCCTTCGAGAAGGGCGATGAGTTTGGCGGAGCAGGCCTCCCAGAACGGCTCACTAAAGACATGCATGCCCCCTTCACCAAAGGGGACGCCATGCGCGCTGGCATCACCCCAGATGGCTCTGACGCGCCAAACATGGCCCAACCGGGCGGCAACACCACCATCGGCATCATCGCCACCGATGCGGCACTGACCAAGGCTCAGGCCAAGCGCCTGGCCATCATGGCCCATGACGGGTTCGCCCGTGCGCTCTGGCCCTCTCACACGCCCCTGGACGGTGACATGATCTTCGGCCTCTCCAATGGCAAAAAGCCGCTACCGGCAACCGAGAACGCCTTTATCACGCTGGGTGCCCGCGCCGCCTCCGTCATGGCCCGTGCCGTGGCCAGAGGGGTTTATGCCGCGACAAGCGCGGACGGCGACCTGTTCCCCAGCTGGCAAGACAAATATGGCGAAGCTTGATCACAGTCACACCCTTTGCATCCACGCCAAGCATCATCGGGAGGGAGAGAGAGAGAAAGAATGAACCGTTTAGCGCCCCTTTACCCTCATTTCTTTCACAATCACCGGCAAATGAAATCATAAAATTCCGGCAAGGACGCACTTTTTGCGGAATTTAATATATACAAACCCCTAGATTCTTTGTAGCGTTCGAATAAATTCTTCCCAAGAGAGTGAAATATGGAAAAATTGACACTCGATTCTGGTGATATTCGGATACTCAAGGTTTTGCAGAATGATGCCTCCCTATCCATCGCCGAAATCGCCAAGCTTGCCGGCATGTCCCAGACGCCATGCTGGCGCAGAATCAAAAAACTGAAAGAAACCGGCGTCCTCAAGCAGGTGACCGCCATCATCGACCGCGAATCCGTCGGTCTTGGTTTTGTATCCTATGCCTTCGTCAAGCTCACCGTGCCCAGCCGCAAGAATATGGAAGAGTTCGACAAGCTCGTTGCCCTCTGGCCCGAAGTTGTTGCCTGCGAACGCATCACCGGCGCAGTGGACTATCTGGTCAAAGTGGTGACCGAAGACATCAAGGCTTACGACAATTTCCTTTGCTACAAGCTGCTGAATTCAGAGCTCGTCTCAGACGTGCAATCACGCATCGTCGTCTCGACCGTCAAGGAAACCGCGTCTCTGCCGCTCAGTGAGTGATCCCGCTCACTTGAAGCGCTTGCTGGAAAAAGCGGTCCGATCCAGACCATCCTTTCTGCCCAGCACCAAATCGGCCATCATCCGGCCGGTCACCGGACCGGTCGCAAAGCCCATATGGCCATGACCGAAGTTGAAATAGAGACCATCATGCTTGTCGGCCTTTTCAATCAGCGGCAGGGAATCGGGAAAACAGGGCCGCGATCCCATCCAGGGTTCGTCATCCACCGGTTTGCCAAGTGGGAACAAATGCCGCGCATGATCCGCAGCCCGGTAAATCTGCGTCGGCGTCTTGCGCGCGTCGCGATTGGCAAATTCTATCCCTGATGTCAGCCGGATGCCGCGCTCGGTCGGCGTTATCAGAAAGCCTACATCCTCATCGACGATCGGCCGATTAAGCACCGCCCCTTTGCTGCTTTCAAAATGCTGATGATAGCCACGCTTGACCGCCAGCGGGAACTGGTAGCCCATTGGCTTGACCAGATCGAGGCTCCACGGCCCCAGCGCCACCACCACCTTGGGGGCGGTTAGTACCCCATGGGCGCATTGCACCTGCCAGGCATCGCCAATCTGCTCCAGTGTCTGGGCGTCGCCAGTGTAAAAGTCCCCGCCTCGCTTGACGAATAACTGCCCATAGGCCTTTGTCACGGCCATGGGAGAGCTGACATTGACACAGCCTTTCCAAAAGATGCCATGGTCATCGCTGCCAAAGTCCACATCCGGTTCCAAAGCTTCAAGGCCACCTTGATCCAACACATCATACTCGACACCGAACTCATCCGCATAGCCGCGCGCGGCAACCGTGCCCGCAAAACTCTTGGCACTGTGATAGAGGTGAATCCAGCCCGTATGGCGGAACTGGTTGGTAATCTCGGCCGGACCGGCAAAATAGGCATGCTCATCGGCAGATCGTTGCCGCAAGGGCTGTACACCGCGCGCATACCGATCAATCCCCGCCGGGTTCGACAACAGCCACATGCGATAAAGCCAGCCTGTGAGCTGAGGCATAAAGGTCGGATGATAATGCATGTGGATCATCCGGTTGGAGGCAAATTTCAGAATTTCGGTCGGCTTGCTGGGAATGGTTAGCGGCACCATGCCGTCTTTTTCGATGATCCCGGCATTGCCATGGGAGGTTTCCTCGCCCGGCTCCCGACGATCCACCAAAGCCACTTTCAGCCCGCCTTCCTGAAGATGCAACGCCGTACTCACGCCCACAATCCCGGCACCCAAAACAATCACATCATGATTCATCGGATTCATGGCTACTCTCCTGATACGGCTGGCCAGCGCTGATCTAAAATGGAAAGTCTGCGCGCTTCCGGATTCCCTAGCGGGTCCGCCCTGGCGCACCAGACGAAAGAATATAGGCAAGTGTGTCACGGGGACTGGATCAGGTCCAGATCAAAAGTATCCAATATCCAAAATTGCCATTGTGAATTTCAGTGTCAAATCTTGAAAGCGCGAGATTGATCGCATATGGTGCGCATACAGATAACTTTTTGGCAACATAAGCAACAAAGACAAGGCCTTCCCTTCTTGCTCAACCAAGCCCCATATGCTAGGCGCATCAACAACACTCTACTTTGATGTCAGACAGACAGGACAGCAGGCCATGGCACGCCCCATTCAGATCGCCCCATCCATTCTCGCCTCCGATTTCGCCCGCTTTGGCGAAGAGGTCAAAGCCATCGACGACGCTGGCTGCGACTGGGTCCACGTTGACGTCATGGACGGTCATTTCGTGCCAAACATCACTTTCGGCTCTCATGTGGTCAAGGCCATCCGTCCCTATACCGACAAGGTTATTGACACCCATCTGATGATCGCCCCGTGCGACCCGTATTTGGAAGATTTCGCCACGGCAGGCTCTGACCTGATCACCGTGCATGCAGAAGCAGGCCCCCATCTTGACCGCTCGTTGCAGGCCATCAAGGCGCTGGGCAAGAAAGCCGGTGTCTCGCTCAACCCAGCCACCCCCGAAAGCGTCATCGAATATGTGCTGGATCGCCTGGATCTTGTGCTTCTCATGACCGTCAATCCCGGTTTTGGTGGCCAGAGCCTCATTCCGTCCGTCATCGACAAGGTCCGCCGCGTCAAGACCATGATTGGCGACCGTGATATCGACATCCAGATCGATGGCGGCGTTTCGGTTGACACAGCCCCGCTCGTCGTGGAAGCCGGTGCCAACGTGCTTGTTGCCGGATCGGCCATCTTCAAGACCGGCTCCGTTGAGGGCTATCGCGATATGATCGCCCGCATCCGCGAAGCGGCTGAAAAGGCGCAAAAGTAATTCTCTTTCAGGGCGGCCCGGTTTTGGTGCCACCCTTTCCTCTCACTTGCTAAAGACAGGTTCACTAATGATCCCTCGTTATTCCCGCCCTGAAATGGTCGACATCTGGTCACCAGAAACCAAATTCCGCATCTGGTTTGAAATCGAAGCCCATGCCTGTGACGCTTTGGCGAAACTCGGTGTGATCCCACAGTCAGCAGCCAAAACCATCTGGGAAAAAGGCGGTGCTGCGACATTCGACATCGACCGGATCGATGAAATCGAACGCGAAACCAAGCATGACGTTATTGCCTTTCTGACCCATCTGGCAGAAATCGTTGGCGATGACGCCCGGTTCGTGCATCAGGGCATGACCTCCTCTGACGTGCTCGACACCTGCTTCAACGTCCAGTTGACCCGCGCCGCAGACCTTCTGCTGGCTGACATTGACGCCCTGCTGGTGGCTCTGAAGCGCCGCGCCATGGAGCATAAAGACACCGTCTGCATCGGCCGGTCCCACGGCATCCATGCCGAGCCAGTGACCTTCGGTCTCAAGATGGCCGAAGCCTATGCCGAATTTGACCGCTGCAAGACCCGCTTGCTGGCAGCGCGCGAAGAAATCGCCACCTGCGCCATTTCCGGTGCTGTCGGCACCTTCGCTAACATTGACCCGGCAGTCGAAGAGCATGTGGCCGATGCCATGGGCCTGAAACCCGAGCCCGTCTCCACTCAGGTCATCCCGCGCGACCGTCATGCGCAATTCTTCGCAACGCTGGGCGTCATTGCCTCCTCCATCGAGCGGGTTGCCACCGAAGTGCGCCATTTGCAGCGCACCGAAGTGCTCGAAGCCGAAGAATTCTTCTCCAAGGGCCAAAAAGGCTCCTCTGCCATGCCGCACAAGCGCAACCCTGTGCTGACCGAAAACCTCACAGGTCTTGCCCGCATCGTGCGTGGCTTTGCTCTGCCAGCCATGGAAAATGTCGCCCTGTGGCATGAGCGGGACATCTCCCACTCGTCTGTTGAACGGATGATCGGCCCGGATGCCACAATTACCCTCGACTTTGCCCTGGCCCGCCTGACCAGCGTCATCGACAAGCTGATGGTCTATCCGGAACGGATGATCGGCAACATGGATCGCCTTGGTGGTCTGGTTCATTCCCAGCGCATCCTGCTGGCCCTGACACAGGCTGGCTCGTCGCGCGAAGATGCCTATCGTCTGGTCCAGCGCAACGCCATGAAGGTCTGGGACAGCTATCAGGTTTCCGGTTCCGCTGGCGTTGACTTCCTCACCGAACTGCTGGCCGATGAAGATGTCCGCGGCTATCTTTCGGAAGACGAAATCCGCAGCCGCTTCGACCTTGGTTACCATACCAAGAATGTCGACGTGATTTTCAAGCGCGTCTTCGGCGACAGCGAGTAAGCAAGACAGCCACGACGACAAGCCGGTCTTTTCTCCGGCTTGTCATTTACCCTTGCACGCCTTGTTTGGTGTTGACGCAGGCGCCCATTCAAACCGGCAGGACCGCACGATGAAAATTTCCCAAACCGACATTTTGCTGATCCCGGGCTATGGCGACACGTTGCCGGGCCACTGGCTGCTGCGTTGGCGCGACAAGATGCCGACCGCACGCGAAGTCAAACAGGATGATGTTTATAATCCATCCAGAGACGCCTGGATGGCCAATCTGATGGCCGAAATCGAGGCATCCACCCGCCCGGTGGTTCTGGTGGCTCATTCACTCGGTTGCATTCTGGTGGCCCATGGCGAGGAAAATCTCAAAGGCAAAATCGCCGGCGCCTATCTGGTCGCGCCCAGCGATTGGGACCGAGTAGGGTTGATTGACGGGTTTGACGGCGGGGACTTCGTGCCAATCCCGAAAAATCCACTGCCCTTTCCAACCCATGTGGTCGGCAGCCGCAATGATCCCTATTGCGATCATGAGCGCTCGCAGGAACTTGCAAGAGATTGGGGCGCCCATTTTCAGGATGCAGGCGAAGCCGGGCATATCAATCTGGAAAGCGGCCATGGACCATGGCCCGAAGGCATGATGTCCTTTGCAGGTTTCCTGAGCAAACTGGACGATTAGATCGAATACAACAAAAAAGCCTGCCCCATCACATGGAGCAGGCTTTTTTCGTTCATGCAACACCCACTCAGGCAGTCGCCATTGGTCCTTTTTTGCCAATCACTGCATCGACCCGCTTGGCCACAATCCAAGATACAGGCAGCGCCAGAATGGCGCCCGCAGCCACAAATCCAATAAAGAACATAGGATCAAAGTCCAATGTTCCAGACATGGTCAGCGGCACCAATGCGAATATTCCCGCAAGCGTCGGTGCAATAATAATGTAAAACAACACAGTCAATTTCAGCATGATAGTCTCTCCCAAGCAACTGGGTGCAACCGATCAAAAGCTCCCCGAAATACAGTTGCACGCGCCAAATTCATATATGCACGATGAGTGCATAATTACTTGCACGCGCTGATCTATATCAAAGCAACCTGCGGCCTTTTGGCGTCTCTCCTGCGTGTATTTGTCTCAGTCAAGTGCCAATTCAGCCATGGTTTGTTCGATGCCTTGCGCAAGAAAACCTGCTTCCGACCCCACAGCAATCAACTGGAACCCATAGCTGGCAAACAATTTTGCATAGTGGGGATTGGTGGCATAAATACCGGCCAATTTGCCATGAAGCTTGGCGGCATTGACCACTCGCTTGAGGGCAGCCACCGTCACATCATGATCAAAATCCACCGCCTTGCCATCCAGCAAGGTCAGTGACAAATCCGCCGGACCGACAAACACGCCATCGATACCGTCGGTTGCCAGAATGTCTTCGAGATTGCCAAGCGCCTCACGGGTCTCGATCATCGCCAAAGCAAAACAGCTGTCATTCCCATCGGCCACATAGTCAAACGGATTGCCAATGCCATAGGTTCGGCAGGCCTGAAGCGGCCCATAGGAACGCTCACCGAGCGGGGTATATTTCACGGCCTTGACCAGAGCTTGTGCCTCTTGCTTGGTGTTGATCATCGGTGCGATGATAGCTTGTGCACCAAAGTCCAATGCCCGGGAAGCGGTCGCAAAATCGCCCACCGGAATGCGGACAAGCGGTGCTGTCCCGCTATGTGCAATCGTCCCGGTCATTTCTTGCGCGTCCGAGAAGCCAATCGCCCCATGCTGCATATCGACCAAGACCGCCTCAAAGCCCCCTTGGGCCAGAATTTCGGCCGACTGCCGACTGGCCAACACGCACCAGCCAAAATAGAGCGGCTCGCCCTTGCTGAGCGCTGCATCGACCGTGCGGCGCATTAACCTGTGCCGCATTAAGCTGTTGTTGTCCCCCATGATGGACCTCCCCCGAGAAAATAAAGGGTCACGGGCCTTCGTCAGACAGCAGAGCCTGGGCCAGCCAATCAGGCAGGACAGACAGTGCAACGAGAAAAGCGGTGAACCAGAGCAAAAAAAGGCTGATGCACACAGCACCAGCCTTGTCACAAAATCAAATATACAGACCTTTGTCCAGTCGCCCCATCCAGTCGACCCATGATCGCATGGGCAACGACATACCGATCAGGCTTCGGTCTTCACTTGCTCAATCGCCACAGCCATCAGCTCGGACATTGTACGGCGAATTTGGTGCTCGGACTGATCCACCTTGGCTTCCGAGAAGTCGGCAACGATTTTGCGATAGACATCTTCCTCGCCAGGTTCTTCAAAGTCAGAGCGCACCACTTCCTTGGCATATTCCACTGCTGCCGCTTCATCGAGGCCCATTTTTTCAGCCGCCCAAAGACCGAGCAATTTGTTTCGGCGAGCTGTCGCTTTGAAGCGCAATTCCTCGTCATGGGCAAATTTGGCTTCAAATGCATCTTCCCGCTTGTCGAAAGTCGTCATATGGCTACTCCCCGATCCGACCATTTCCGTCGTTTGTTGCCCTCACCTATACTGAGCATAGATCAAAAAACAACAGGTGCACTTTTTGTTTCCCACCGACTTTGGTCTGAGATTGGGCCCAATGGCCACAACAAACTTGCAAATCTCCCCCCGGTGGACCCGATTTATTAGAACCAATGTAAGGTGGCTTTCCCTCCTTCTCAACAGGCAATGCACGCATTTTCCAACCATCAGGCTGCCATCTGCTGCTAAGCGGAGAGCAACCCGCTCATTGGACCCAAAAACTCCGGTGCGTAGGCGATTCAACGATTGTGATTTTGCCCGGAATTCGCTAAGCAGCGAGCCAAAAGGTCTGTGTAGACGCCGCGGTGGGAGATCACTGTTCAACATCCGCCATCCGCGCCTGTAAATAGGCTATAGTTCAGTAGCGCAAAGTCTGATTCTCCCGCGCCAGATCTGGCACCGGAAAAATGACCGAACCGCTCCTGCCACCATCAGCTCGCCCACCAATGGACGTGCCGCGTCGGCTGGCAGCCACATTTTCAATGGGTCCAGCTCACCTGACATCAGGTCCGGTCCCATACCAGCAAATCCGCCCGATCCCGGGCTAAACAACATGGTAGAACGCTCATGAATCGTCGTCGCAGGATCTACGAAGGCAAAGCCAAAATTCTTTATGAAGGTCCAGAGCCGGGCACACTGGTCGCCCATTTCAAGGACGATGCGACCGCTTTCAACAACAAGAAGCACGAAGTCATTGATGGCAAGGGTGTTCTGAACAACCGCATCTCTGAATATATCTTCACCAATCTCAATGAGATCGGCATTCAGACCCACTTTATTCGCCGCCTCAACATGCGCGAACAGCTCATCAAGGAATGCGAGATCATTCCCCTTGAAGTCATCGTGCGCAACGTTGCGGCTGGCTCGATTGCCAAGCGTCTCGGCATTGAAGAAGGCACCCAGTTGCCGCGCTCGGTCATTGAGTTCTGCTACAAGAATGACGCCCTCGACGACCCGATGGTGTCCGAGGAACATATCACCGCCTTTGGCTGGGCCAGCCCGCAGGAAATTGATGACATCATGGCACTGGCCATCCGCATCAACGACTATCTGTGCGGCATGTTCCGCGCTGTTGGCATCCGCCTTGTTGATTTCAAGATCGAATGTGGCCGCTATTTTGAAGGCGACACCATGCGGGTCATTCTGGCCGATGAAATTTCGCCCGATTCCTGCCGCCTGTGGGACATTGAATCCAACGACAAGCTGGACAAGGACCGCTTCCGCCGCGATATGGGCGGCATGCTGGAAGCCTATCAGGACGTTGCCAAACGCCTTGGCATCATGGTCAACAGCAATCCTGAACATAAGGGCACCGGCCCGGTTCTGGTCAAGTAGCACACACTCTTTCAAAAGGCAGGCCCCCCCCCTGCCTTCTTTCATCCTACTCCGCCTCTTCTTTTCCGCCGCGCAATGGACGGTCAGGACAAAAAGGAACTCTCCAAAATGAAAGCACGTATCACCGTTACCCTGAAAAACGGCGTTCTCGACCCTCAGGGCAAAGCGATCGAAGGCGCTCTGGGTGCGCTGGGTTTTGATGGTGTTGACCAGGTTCGTCAGGGCAAGGTGATCGACATCGAACTTGCCCAAAGCGATGACAAGGCTGCAGCTGAAGCCAAACTGGCCGACATGTGCGAAAAGCTGCTCGCCAACACGGTGATCGAGAATTACCAGATCGACATCCTGTAAGCACTCAGGACTGTCCTTTTGGGACGTTCGACAAGACGATGACGACAGAGACTGAAGAGCATGACCCTCAACGCCAACGACAAAGATCAGACGCCCGATGACGCTGAAACAGCCAAGATCGACGACGCGCAGATCCTTGACCAGAGAACAGAAGCGGCAAAAGCCATTCGCTTCATGGCGATCAAGGCAGCGATTTTCATTCTCATCCCCGTCATAGCCTCCGCGCTTGCCGTCTTTTTCCTTTTATAACTGGCGGTCAGCCGTCAGCCCTTTCCTTCAGGAGCAGGACCCATGAAAACTGCGATCCTCGTTTTTCCCGGAACCAACCGTGAGCATGACATGGCAGCCGCCGTGCGCTCCGTGTCCGGAACAGACCCAATGATGGTCTGGCATGCTGAAACCGAAATCCCCCAGGCCGATCTGATCATTCTGCCCGGTGGCTTTTCCTATGGCGACTATCTGCGCTCCGGTGCCATTGCGGCCCGCTCACCCATCGTTGCCGACCTTTTGGAAAAAGCCAAGAAGGGCGTCCGTATCCTCGGCGTCTGCAACGGCTTCCAGATCCTGACAGAGACCGGCATTTTGCCCGGCGCCCTGATGCGCAATGCGGGGCTGCATTTCATCTGCAAGGAAACCCTGCTGCGCGTCGAGCGCGCCGACACCATCTTCACCAAGGCCTATGAGGCCAATCAGGTGGTCCGCTGCCCGGTTGCCCATCATGACGGCAACTTCTTTGCCGATGACGAGACCCTGAAGACGCTCGAAGGCGATGGCCGCGTTCTGTTCCGCTATTGCGATGCTGATGGTGCGATCACCCCGGACGCCAATATCAACGGCTCGCTCAACAACATTGCTGGCATCATGAATGCCCGCGGCACCATCCTTGGCATGATGCCACATCCGGAAAATCTGATCGAAGACCTGCATGGCGGCCTTGATGGCCGTGGCCTGTTTGAAAGCCTGTTGGAGAAGGTGGCATGATGCCGAACGAAATCCAGATCACCGACGAACTGATTGCCGCCCATGGCCTCAAGCCGACTGAATATGAGCATATTCTCGAGCTGATCGGCCGCACACCGACCTTCACCGAGCTGGGCATTTTCTCGGCCATGTGGAACGAGCATTGCTCTTACAAAAGCTCGAAAAAATGGCTTCGCACCCTGCCGACCAAAGGCCCGCGCGTTCTTCAGGGCCCCGGCGAGAATGCCGGCGTGGTCGACATTGATGATGGGCAGACCGTGGTCTTCAAAATGGAAAGCCATAATCACCCCTCCTATATCGAGCCATATCAGGGCGCAGCCACCGGTGTTGGCGGCATTCTGCGCGATGTTTTCACCATGGGTGCCCGCCCGATCGCTGCAATGAATGCCCTGCGCTTTGGCATGCCTGATCATGAGCGCACCCGTCACGTTGTCTCTGGCGTGGTGGCCGGTGTTGGCGGCTATGGCAACTGCTTCGGCGTGCCCACCGTCGGCGGCGAGGTCAATTTCGATGCCTCATACAACGGCAACTGCCTTGTAAACGCCTTTGCGGCGGGTCTGGCCGATGCGGACAAGATCTTCCTGTCAGAAGCCAAGGGCGTCGGCATGCCGGTCGTCTATCTCGGGGCCAAAACCGGTCGCGACGGCGTCGGTGGTGCCACCATGGCGTCCGCCGAATTTGACGAGGACAGCGAAGAGAAGCGTCCAACCGTGCAGGTGGGCGACCCCTTCAGCGAAAAACGCCTGATGGAAGCCACCCTTGAGCTGATGCAGACCGGTGCGGTCATTGCCATTCAGGATATGGGCGCAGCTGGCCTCACCTGTTCGGCCGTTGAAATGGGCGCGAAAGGCAATCTCGGCGTCGATCTGGACCTCAACAAGGTGCCGGTACGCGAAGAGAATATGACCGCCTACGAAATGATGCTGTCCGAATCGCAGGAACGTATGCTGATGGTTCTGCACCCAGAAAAGCGGGAAGCGGCAGAAGCCGTCTTCCGCAAATGGGAGCTGGATTTCGCCGAAGTGGGCGTCACCACCGACACGCTGCGCTTCCGCATCTATCACAATGGCGCAATGGTTGCCGACCTGCCGATTAAGGAACTGGGCGACGAAGCCCCGGAATATGATCGCCCATGGGTCGAGACCCCGAAACTGGACAAGCTCGACAAGGCAAGCGTTCCCGCGCCTGCCGATCTGCTCGAAAGCCTCGTCCAGATGGTTGGCAGCCCGGATCTCTCTTCCCGCCGCTGGGTATGGGAACAATATGACACGATGATTCAGGGCAACACCAAACAGCGCCCTGGTGGCGATGCTGGTGTGATCCGGGTCAATGGCACCGACAAGGGCCTTGCCTTCACTGTTGACGTGACCCCGCGCTATTGCAAGGCCGATCCGTTCGAAGGTGGCAAGCAGGCCGTTGCCGAAAGCTGGCGTAACCTCAATGCCGTTGGCGCAGAGCCACTGGCCACCACCGACAACCTCAATTTCGGCAATCCGGAAAAGCCGGAGATCATGGGCCAGTTTGTCGGATGTATCAAAGGCCTTGGCGCTGCCTGCGAAGCACTCGCCATGCCGATCGTCTCGGGCAACGTCTCGCTTTACAACGAGACCACGGGCGATGCCATCCTGCCGACTCCGGCAATCGGAGCCGTTGGTTTGCTGCCTGATATTTCCGTCTCTGTTGGCAATGCCTTTGTCGCAGAAGGTGACGCGATCCTGCTGATCGGCGGTCATGGAACGGAAATGGGCCAGAGCCTCTATCTGCGCGACATGCTGGGCCGGGAAGAAGGAGCACCTCCGCCCGTTGATCTTGCCCTTGAAAAGCAGACCGGCGACTTTGTGCGCACCGCAATCCGTGCTGGCGAGATCAATGCAGCCCACGACATTTCCGACGGTGGCCTCGGCGTGGCCTTGGCAGAAATGGCCATGCGCTCCAATCTTGGCTGCGCCGTGGAACTGCCTGCAGAAGAGACACATATTGCCTTTTATGCAGAAGATCAGGCCCGCTACGTGGTCACCTGTACAGCAGAAGCGGCTGCCATCCTGATGGCAAAGGTCAAAGACGCCAATGTTCAGATCGATCAGCTCGGTCAGGTCGGCGGCGATGCCTTTGCTCTGATCGGTCATGGCCAGATTGCCGTGGAAAGCCTGAAAACGGCCCACGAAAGCTGGTTCCCGACCTTCATGGCAGGCGAATTCTGATCGCGCGGTCAGCCGCCCAAAAGCCCGCCTGACCTGTCAGGCCATATCCTGATTGATGCGGGGCGACGAAGGAATACTCGTCGCCCCGTGCTTCATTGGGTATTGTCCGATATTTCATCTTGACCGCAACCATTGTATCGTAACACCCTTGAATTGGCGAACAATCTTCCTGCCGAGCCTTGAAAGATGGACCGGACAGACCAAATTCAGACAAGATAGTGAATACGCGCAATTGCGTAATCAGATCTTCTCTGCCAAAATTGAAGACGAGGAGAGCAGCATGCCAATGGACGCAAGAGAAATTGAAAACCTAATCAAGGAAGCCTTGCCCGACGCCAAGGTGGTAATCCGCGATCTCGCAGGAGATGGCGACCATTTTGCCGCTGAAGTGGTTTCGGAAAGCTTCCGGGACAAGTCTCGTGTTCAACAACACCAGATGATATACAATGCCCTGAAGGGCAATATGGGCGGTGCCCTGCATGCGCTCGCGCTTCAGACATCAGTCCCGGATTGATCCTTCATCCGGCATTCTGCCTCTGCCCGATCACACCTTCCCCCCGGCGGCGTGTGATCAGACATTGAGACCCCGAAAGACCCAAAGGACGGACATATGAGCGATATCCAGGCATGGATCGACAATGAAGTCAAAAGCAACGACATCGTGCTTTTCATGAAGGGCACCCCTTCTTTCCCACAATGCGGCTTTTCCGGTCAGGTCGCCCAGATCATGGACTATCTCGACGTGCCTTACAAAGGCGTCAACGTGCTGGAAAATGATGAAGTGCGTCAGGGCATCAAGGACTATTCCAACTGGCCAACCATTCCTCAGCTTTACGTCAAGGGCGAGTTTGTTGGCGGATGCGACATCGTCCGCGAAATGTTCCAGACCCAGGAATTGCAGCAACTGATCAATTCCAAAGTGACCGCCTGAGGCGGCTCACATGCTGGCATGCAAAAGCCCGGTCAGATTGACCGGGCTTTTTTAGTGCCGAGAGATGCCGCAGGCTCAGTTTCAGCCAAACAGCGACCATCGCCTAACCAGTAGCCTCATCACATCAAGCAATCATTTCTCGTGCATGGTGAGGAAATCGTTCGTCAGCGCAGCCATGGCACCGCATCCATCAGTGTCGTCGCTATCATCCCCTGCCCGCTCATCATCGAGCGACAGACCGGCAAAATCGAACAGTTTGGGATCGAGCATGTGCGAGGGGCGAATGTTGGACAGAGCCCGGAACATCACCTGCGTCCTACCTTTATGCTGGGCTTCAAAGCCCTGCAACATGGCCTTGACTTCCTGCCGCTGCAAACCATCCTGAGACCCGCAAAGGTCGCATGGAATGATCGGGAATTGCATCAAATCGGAGAACTTGGCCAGATCCGCTTCCTCGCAATAGGCAAGCGGGCGAAACAGCATCAGATCCCCTTCTTCATTCTTCAGCTTTGGCGGCATCGTTGCCAGACGCCCCCCATGCAACAGATTGAGGAAGAACGTCTCCAGAATATCGTCCCTGTGATGGCCGAGCAGAACCGCATCACAGCCATGCTCACGCGCCACACGGTAGAGGTTACCGCGTCTCAAACGCGAACAGAGCGAGCAATAGGTATTGCCTTGCGGGATCTTCTCCTTGACGATCGAATAGGTATCCTGCCGCTCGATATGATAAGGGATCCCATGCTCTTCAAAGAAACGCGGCAACACGTCAGACGGGAAACCCGGCTGCGCCTGATCGAGATTGCAGGCCAGAAGCTCCGCATCCAGCAGCCCGCGCCATTTCAAATCCAGAAGAATCGCCAGCAAAGCATAGGAATCCTTGCCGCCCGACAGACAGACAAGCCATTTCTGCTTGGCCGTCGTCATATTATAATCATCCATCGCCGCCCGCACATTGCGCAGCAGTCGCTTCCTCAATTTCTTGAAGGCAACCGAGCTGGGCGCCTTGCGAAACATCGGATGGCACTGATCGTCCTCTTGCTCAGGGCTGTCAGGGTCAAGGACAAGGGATGATGAAAGCTCGGTCATGAAGCGGGTTCCCGGTCAATAAAGTCGCGCTCGCTTTAGCAAAAGCCAGAGCGAAAGACAAGGCGCAGCGCAAGGCCCCAGAATAGGCCTCAAAATAGGCGCCGAAGTCAGCCAATGAAATGACCCGTCCAAAGGCAAGCAAGGGCCAAAACAGCAAAAAGGCCACCTGAACAGGCGGCCTTTCGAATTTCGTAAAGCGTGTTTCCAGTCCCATTAACGGGAGTAGAATTCGACCACGAGGTTTGGTTCCATAACGACTGGGTATGGAACGTCTGCCAGCTGTGGGATTGCTTTGTAGGTAGCGGTCATTTTGTTGTGATCCGCTTCGATGTAATCAGGCACATCGCGCTCGGCCAGCTGTGTGGCTTCCAGAACGAAAGCGAGCTGCTTGGAACGATCGCGCACTTCGATCACATCACCAGCCTTACAACGGTAAGAAGGAATGTTGACGCGCTGGCCGTTCACTTTAACGTGGCCGTGGTTGACGAACTGACGCGCAGCAAACACGGTAGCAACGAATTTCGCACGGTATACGATGGCGTCCAGACGGGACTCCAGCAGACCAATCAGGTTCTCGGAGGTATCGCCCTTGATCCGGCTTGCTTCTTTATAGATGCGCAGGAAGTGCTTCTCGGAAATGTTGCCGTAGTAGCCTTTGAGCTTCTGCTTGGCGCGCAGCTGCAGACCGAAGTCAGACAGTTTGCCTTTGCGGCGCTGACCATGCTGGCCTGGGCCATATTCACGACGGTTAACCGGAGACTTAGGACGGCCCCAGATATTTTCGCCCATACGGCGGTCAATTTTGTATTTCTGCGAATGGCGCTTAGACATCGCGTGTTTTCCTTTTGGCTTCTTTTTGTAAGAAAACGCGCCCCTCCTAGAAACAGGACCCCGAAAGATCCGCTTCGACAGAGACAAGAAGATGCGCCCCTCTCGTCTCACGGGTGCGTTAAAAATCAAAGGGGGCCCGTCAGGAGCCCCGCAGCGATTGAGAGGTGTTTAGTGGGTTTGCTGGCGCGAGTCAAACACTCTGAGGCCATAATCCTTACTTTTTGGCGCTTTTTCGCATTTTCAAAGGCCTTATCCGGCCTTTTTATCCCTCAAGACGCCCGTTCGACCAAAGCCGCCCAGGCCTGTTCCAAACGCGCGCGCCCATCCCCAGTTGCCAGAAACCGGATCCGCTCGGCAATTTGCCTCGCATCAAGCCTGTCACCGGCCAGACAATCCTGCCATTCCTGCTGCAGCAAATGCATCACCCGACGCGCCACCGCCGGTGCCGGATCAAGCCACAGAACGGGGCGCTCCACCACCTTTTGCAACATCGGCAAAATCAGCGGATAGTGCGTACAGCCCAACACCACGACATCAATTGTCGCAGCATTTGGTCCGTCAAACAGCTTGCCAATATCCGCCCTGAGCGCATCAAGATCACAGACGCCTTCCAGCACGAAGCGCTCCGCAAGCCCGGCCAGCCGATGGCAGGCAATCAGATCCACCTCGCAGCCCTGCGCATGGTCACGCACCAAATCCCGTGTCAATGACCGCCGGATTGTCCCCGGCGTCGCCAAAACCGCAAAATGTCCGCTATGGCTCGCCCGTGCCGCAGGCTTGATGCCGGGCACAATCCCGACAATCGGTATCGGAAAGATGGCCCTTAGCCGATCAAGCGCGACGGTGGATGCGGTATTGCAGGCAATGACAATCAGATCGGCTTCTATTTCTCCACAGGCCGCAGTCAGCAACGCCACCAGCCCGTCGGTCAATGCCTCGTCGCTCAAATCCCCGTAAGGGAAGCGGGCATCATCCGCCAGATAGACATAATCCGCATAAGGCAAGGTGGCAACCAGCGCCGACAACACCGACAGGCCACCAAAGCCGGAATCAAACACCAAAATGGTTGGATCTTTCGCGCGACGCATGGGATTCTCCGATCCGCCTTAGCCAGCCCTGATGACTTGGCCCCTAACGATGATTACGCTCATGGCGTCGCTGCAGAGCGGCAATCACCCCGCGCAAGGTGCGCACTTCCTGTTCTGCCCAATCGCCCTTCTGCATGATGGTCCGCAAATTGCGCACCATATGCTCGCGTTTCTCCGGCGGGCGGAAGAAATTGACCTCATCAAGCGCGTCTTCAAGATGGTTGAACAGATGCACCATGTCTTCCTTGCTGGCGCGCGGTACTTCCGGCGTCTCAAACGGCAAGGAACCAGCCCGCTCACCGCCCGACATCCGCCATTCATAACAGATGATCAGAACGGCCTGCGCAATATTCAGTGACGCGAAATCAGGATCGACCGGCAGGGTCAGGATTTCGTTGGCCAGCACCACCTCATCATTGTTGAGGCCCCAGCGCTCCCGCCCGAACAAAATGCCGACCTTACCGCCCTTGGCCACTTCCTGTCTCATGATCTGTGCTGCTTCCACCGGATGGCGCACTGTCTTGAGCATGTCCCGTTGACGGGCGGTCGTTGCATAAACAAAGTCGAGATCGGCCAGCGCCTCCTCGAGCGTTGCAAAAATTTCGGTCTTCTCAATCACATGATCGGCACGGCTCGCCGCATTGCGCGCTTTCTCGCTTGGCCAACCATCCCGTGGCCGCACCAACCGCAAGTCAGTCACGCCAAAATTGGCCATGGCGCGCGCCGCCGTTCCGATATTCTCACCCAATTGGGGCTCGACCAGAATGATCACCGGATCCATTCTACTTCCGTCTTTCTTTTTTAAGTCTGCTTAAAGTCTACTGATAGGTCTTGGCTGGTTTAGTGGCCGAAACGGCCAGCCATTGCAAGGCCCCCGCCCTGATTGACCAGACGTCGGGAAAAATTCTGTGCGCGAAAACGCCAATTTGTGCATTTTGTCGACTAAGTATGGCCCCATCAGCCCTTTGCCCGGCCCCCCACGAATGCTATAGCAGCCTCACACTCACTTACCGCTTGGCCAGTCGAGCAGCAAAATGGCCCCACTTGGATTGCTGCCAGGCACATGGCCGGCTTCTCATAGACGAGGTCTGAGACATGTCGAAAATCAATGTAGACAACCCTGTCGTGGAACTGGACGGCGATGAAATGACCCGGATTATCTGGGATCTGATCAAGAAAAAGCTGATCCTTCCCTATCTGGATATTGATCTGAAATATTACGATCTGGGCATGGAAGAGCGCGACAGAACCGATGACCAGATCACGGTTGATGCGGCAGAAGCCATTAAGGAACATGGTGTCGGCATCAAATGCGCCACCATTACCCCGGACGAACAGCGTGTCGAAGAATTCAACCTCAAGCGCATGTATCGTTCGCCAAACGGTACCATCCGCAACATTCTGGGCGGTGTCGTCTTTCGCCAACCAATCATCTGCCGCAATGTGCCTCGCCTCGTTCCCGGCTGGACCAAACCAATCGTCATCGGCCGCCATGCATTTGGTGACCAATATCGCGCGACCGACTTCCTGTTCCCCGGCAAGGGCAAGCTGACCATGAAATTTGTCGGCGAAGACGGCACCGTCATCGAAAAGGAAGTCTATGACGCACCAGCCGCTGGCGTTGCCATGGGCATGTATAACCTTGATGACTCCATCCGCGATTTCGCCCGCGCATCCTTCAACTATGGCCTTAACATTGGCTGGCCGGTCTTCCTGTCGACCAAAAACACCATCCTGAAAGCCTATGATGGTCGCTTCAAGGATCTGTTCCAGGAAATCTATGAGCAGGAATTCGAAGCCGACTTCAAGAAAAAGGGCATCCATTACGAGCATCGGCTGATCGACGACATGGTCGCCTGTTGCATGAAATGGAATGGCGGCTTTGTCTGGGCCACCAAAAACTATGACGGTGACGTCCAGTCCGACACCGTGGCGCAGGGCTTTGGCTCGCTCGGCCTGATGACCTCACAATTGATGACCCCCGACGGGCACATCGTTGAAGCCGAAGCCGCCCATGGCACAGTGACCCGCCACTATCGCCAGCATCAGCGTGGCGAAGAAACCTCCACCAACTCCATTGCTTCGATCTTCGCATGGACCGGCGGCCTGAAACACCGCGCCAAACTCGACGAAAATATGGGATTGGCTGCCTTTGCCTCGACGCTTGAAAAAGTCATCGTTGAAACCGTCGAAAGTGGCCAGATGACCAAAGACCTTGCCCTTTTGGTCGGGCCGGACCAGCACTGGCTGTCAACCACAGGCTTCATTGATGCCGTGGACCAGAACCTTCAAAAAGCGATGGGCTAACCAGCACACCCCAAGGCTGGACCAACAAACAGCATCATCGGCACATCCTGTTGCCGATGATGCCGCCCAACCGGGTCATTTGCTAGAACCGCTTCAGATTTGCCTGAGGCAGCCAGACGGTTCCATCCTCCAAAATATCAAGCAAATACAATTAGTTTCCTCCTTGAAACAATCAAGAAGAGCAGACTTTCTGCAATTTTAAATATCTCATAAACGCCCAGCTAGACTTATACTCACAAATTAGAATCCATATAAACAACTCCCTTTAACCTGTAAATTTTGACTAGTTAAATTGCACAGCTCTCGCAGAGTTTAATTCGAATATTTCAAGTTTCACAACAAACCAGCTTTAAAATACGCAGATCTACCATGAGTTAGACTGGTAAATATTCATGGTAACTGCGTTTTTTTATTTACCTCTATATCGTTTTCGGATAGGAAAAAGTCGGCTCTTGTAGCCAGTGGCTATCTGATCACCCGCTTGCCCACCACTACGATTGATCAGGTAGCCACACCTGACGCCAGCGAGCAGGGTCAATCTCTCCCGCGATAAAACGCCATCAGCCCCACCCCACCTGATGAGCGAGCGCCAAATGGGACAAAAAAGACCGGCACAAGGCCAGTCTTTTTCATCTCTATAGCAGATCGATTGCACTAAGCCCGTGGACCAAACACATCTTCAGATCAGCCGGAGATCCTGAGAGCAACGCTTCAGGATCCTTTTGCCAATGGCTTCAAGCAGCAGCGATGATCTCTTTGATCGCCGCAATGGCCGCATCCGCCTGATCTGCATCCTTGCCACCAGCCTGCGCCATATCGGGACGTCCGCCGCCACCGCGGCCACCAAGCACTTCAGCGGCCTTCTTGACCAGATCAACGGCGCTAAGTTTGCCCGTCAGATCATCAGTCACACCGACCACGACGCCGACCTTGCCATCGTCCGACACAGCGATCATCACAACGACGCCAGAGCCAAGGCTTTCCTTGCCCTGATCCACAAGACCCTTGAGATCTTTGGGAGACACACCCTCGGCAACGCGGGCCATGAGTTTGACACCACCAACCTCTTCAACCGCATCACCGCCAGAAGCACCGCCACCCATGGCGAGCTTGCGGCGCGCATCGGCCAGCTCTTTCTCCATCTTCTTGCGATCAGCAACCACGGCTTCCAGGCGCTCAAGCAAGTCATTTGGCGACACTTTCAGAATGGCAGCCGCATCTTTCACACGGGCATCCTGTTCCTGCAGATAGTCGCGCGCAGCATTGCCTGTCAGCGCCTCAATCCGGCGGACACCGCCAGCAACGGCGCCTTCGGAAACGATGGTCATCAGGCCAATATCGCCCGTGCGTCTGACATGAGTGCCGCCGCACAATTCGACGGAATAAGTCTTGCCTTCTTTTTCGCCACGGACAGCGGTTCCCATGGACACGACACGCACTTCATCGCCATATTTCTCACCGAACAAAGCCATGGCACCGGCTTCAATGGCATCGTCAACCGCCATGATGCGGGTTTCGACCGCACCATTTTGCAGCACGATCTCGTTGACCTGCGCCTCAATCTGACGCATTTCGTCACCCGCTACCGGCTTCTGGTGTGAAAAGTCAAATCTCAGACGGTCCGGACTCACCATCGAGCCTTTCTGGTTCACATGTTCGCCCAATGTTTCGCGCAGGGCTTCATGCAGCAGGTGGGTCGCGGAATGGTTGGCGCGGATTGCCGTGCGCCGGGCGACATCCACCTTCAGTTCAAGTGGGGTCTCAAGCTTGATCGTGCCTTCAACCAGTTTGCCCAAATGGACAAACATGCCACCAGCTTTCTTGACCGTGTCATAAACGTCAAAGCGCACGCCTTCGCCAAGCAACATGCCCTGATCGCCAACCTGACCACCGGATTCGCCATAAAATGGGGTCTGGTTGAGAATGAGAGCGGCTTCTTCGCCAGCCTCTATGGTATCGACTTCCATACCATCTTTCACCAGAGCAACCACGACGCCTTCTGCGCTTTCGGTTTCATAGCCAAGGAAATCGGTTGCGCCAACTTTCTCGCTGACATCAAACCAGACCGCTTCGGTCGCAGCTTCGCCGGAGCCTGCCCAATTGGCGCGCGCTTCAGCTTTCTGCCGTTCCATGGCGGTGGCAAAACCATCCGTATCCACCTCAATAGAACGGGCCCGCAGCGCATCCTGCGTCAGGTCGAGCGGGAAGCCATAGGTATCATAGAGTTTGAAAGCAGTTTCACCATCCAGAGAATCGCCTTGGCCCATGCCATCGGTCGCATCATCAAGTAGCTGCAGACCGCGTGACAGAGTCTTGCCGAACCGGCTTTCTTCAAGTTTCAAGGTTTCGGTGATCAGCGGCTCGGCCCGGATAAGCTCAGGATAAGCCTGACCCATTTCGCGGATCAAGGTCGGTACCATTTTGTAGATGATCGGATCCTGCGAACCAAGCAAGCGGGCATGGCGCATCGCGCGGCGCATGATGCGGCGCAGAACATAACCGCGGCCGTCAGACGCTGGCAGAATACCATCCGAAATCAAAAAGGCCGTCGAGCGCAGATGATCGGCAATCACCCGATGGCTGGCTGCTGCGTCGCCTTCTTCCTCGACACCCGTCAGATCAACACTATTTTGAATGAGCGCACGGAACAGATCAGTCTGATAATTGTCATGGGTGCCCTGCAACACGGCGGCTACACGTTCAAGGCCCATGCCGGTATCAATCGAAGGCTTGGGCAAATCAACACGCTGGTCTGGTGTCAGCTGCTCATACTGCATAAAGACGAGGTTCCAGATCTCGATAAAGCGGTCGCCATCTTCCTCGGGGCTGCCTGGAGGGCCACCCCAAATGTGATCGCCATGATCATAGAAAATCTCGGAACAGGGGCCGCAAGGACCCGTTTCACCCATGGACCAGAAGTTATCGCTGGTCGCGATACGGATGATTTTTTCATCCGGCAAACCTGCAATCTTCTTCCACAGATTAAAGGCCTCATCATCTTCGTGGTAGACGGTGACCAGCAACTTGTCTTTCGGCAGGCCGAATTCCTTGGTGATCAGGTTCCAGGACAGCTCGATCGCATCATCCTTGAAGTAATCGCCAAAGGAGAAGTTGCCCAGCATCTCGAAGAAGGTGTGATGGCGCGCCGTATAGCCGACATTGTCCAGATCATTATGTTTGCCACCTGCGCGGATACATTTCTGGGACGTCACCGCCCGACTGTAATCGCGATGTTCTAGGCCCGTGAACACATTCTTGAACTGCACCATGCCCGCATTGGTGAACATCAATGTCGGATCATTGCGCGGAACCAGCGGGCTGGAATCCACGATTTCGTGACCATGGTCACCGAAATAGTTCAGGAATGTCGACCGAATTTCATTTACACCGCTCATGACGCACCAATCATTGTTTCTCTTCAAGCAAGAGCATCAGCCCCCGTCGCCTTCATCCATATCATTCATGACATGAATTTCGCGCCTTGTCCTTGCATCTAGCCCTTTTGCCTTGTCTCATCAACCACGCCCATGCCCCGTTGGGCATGGTCTGTCCGACCGTCATCGGCTCAGACAGCTGCGACATTGAAGACTGTCACCGAGCGGTTTTAACGAGCCTCATCCCCGGTGTCTATTCCTTTGGCGTCAAAGTCCGGCGGTTTCTTCAGCTTGTTGGCTGATTTTTCCCGAAAAACTGACCGATAGGCAATGCACCACCCCCAATGAGTGGCAGTCCAGCCCCTCTCCGGCAACGTTTCGTCCTCCTCCCCCTTCCAAACAAAAAGGCGGCTGACCGTGGAAGGTCAACCGCCCTGTTCTGTCTTTCAATCCCGGCCAGGCATTCACTTGGCGGAACAGAGTATGTCTACTCGTCCTCTTCATCCGGCAAGGCTTCTTCGATCAAGCCAGCATTCAAACCAGCGCTCTGGCGAATGCCCATTTCGATCTCGTCGGCCACGTTGGGATTTTCGCGCAGGAAATTCTTGGAATTCTCACGGCCCTGCCCCAGACGCTGACTATCATAGGAGAACCATGCCCCGGACTTGTCAACGATGCCGGACTTCACGCCCAGATCAAGCAATTCACCAAGCTTGGAAATGCCCTCGCCATACATGATGTCGAATTCAACCTGTTTGAAGGGTGCGGCCACCTTGTTCTTGACCACTTTCACACGGGTCTGGTTGCCAACCACTTCATCGCGATCCTTGATCGCACCGATGCGGCGGATGTCCAGACGAACCGAAGCATAGAATTTCAGTGCGTTACCACCGGTGGTGGTTTCAGGACTACCAAACATCACACCGATCTTCATGCGGATCTGGTTGATGAAGATCACCATGCAGTTGGTGCGGGAAATGGACCCAGCCAGTTTGCGCATCGCCTGACTCATCAGGCGGGCCTGCAGACCGGGGAGCGAATCCCCCATTTCCCCTTCCAGCTCAGCACGAGGCGTCAGCGCGGCGACCGAGTCAACGACCAACACATCCACGGCACCAGACCGGACCAGCGTGTCAGCGATCTCCAGTGCCTGCTCACCAGCATCGGGCTGAGAGATCAGCAGATTATCGATATCAACGCCGAGCTTCCTGGCATAGATCGGATCAAGGGCATGCTCTGCATCAACAAAAGCACAAATGCCACCGCGCTTTTGCGATTCGGCGATCACATGCAAAGCCAATGTTGTTTTACCCGAGGATTCCGGCCCATAGACTTCAATGATGCGGCCTTTCGGCAGGCCACCAATGCCCAAGGCAATATCAAGTCCGAGAGAACCGGTCGGAATGGAGCTGATCTCGACCACTTCGCGCTGGCCGAGCTTCATCACTGATCCCTTACCAAATGCACGATCAATTTGCGAAAGGGCGGCTTCCAAAGCCTTTGTCTTGTCCATGCTGCTTCCTTCGACCAGTCGGAGACTATTCTGTGCCATATTCGGGCTCCATTGTTCATAGCATGCACGTTTGCGCAACCGTGATTAATGTACACTTTTTGTTCTACTACTCAAGGGGTAACTTAAAAAATTGATTAAACATATGAAATTAGATTTGTTCTCAACATGTTCCAGTGGGGAAACTTCTTCCCCAAGTCAGACAAGGAAGCCTGCACAACCCGAACAAACAGCTCGATTCGAGCCAACTGCGACCCATTGGGCCACGCCAGTCCAGACACTCATTGAATGGATAGATGAAGCAATCACCCGCGCGTCGCCGCCAGATACCATTTGACGATCGCGCGTCTTTCCGCCGCTTCCATATAGGTGACATTGGCCGGCGGCATGGCATTGGTCACGCCTGCATGCATAAAGATCTGGCGCGCGGCCCGCGCAATATCCGCTTCCCCTTCAAGATAAAGGCCGCGCGGCGCGGTGCCCACCCCGTCCCAAGCGGTGCTGCGCGCATGACACATGGAGCAACGCCCCTGAACGATGCCCGCCACATCTTCAAACCCGCTCGCCGACGCAAAACGTTGCTCATGGCGGGTCATAGGGCGTTCTGCTTCATTCAGCTCGCCATCCAGATGCTCGGCCGGCAGAAAGGAAATCCACATCGCCGCAAGGAACAGCGCGATGGTCGCCGGGATGGTCCAGATCGGATTGCCAGCACCCGCATGCTTGGTGTTGAAATAGTGGCGGATCGTCACGCCCATCAGGAAGACCAGCGCCGCAATCACCCAATTGTACGGTGAGGCAAAGGCCAGCGGATAATGGTTTGACAACATCAGGAAGACGACTGGCAAGGTGAGATAGTTGTTATGGGTCGAGCGCAGTTTGGCAATCTTGCCATATTTGGCATCTGGCACCCTGCCCGCTTTCAGGTCCGCCACAACAATTCGCTGATTGGGAATGATGATGAAGAACACATTGGCTGTCATGATGGTCGCAGTGAAGGCTCCCAGATGCAGCATCACGGCCCGGCCGGTGAAGATCTGATTATAGCCCCAGCCCATAATCACCAGCAGCACGAACAGCAGCAGCATCAGCAGCGTCGGCTTTTGATCGAGCCGCGATTTGCACAAAAAATCATAAACCAGCCAGCCAATGGTCAGGGAACCGCCAGAAATCAACACAGCCTGCCAGACAGCCAGATCCGCCTTGTTTGCATCGATCAGCGTCAATTCCGCCCCGACCCAATAGGTCACCATCAACAGAGCCGCACCACTCAACCATGTGAAATAGCTCTCCCATTTGAACCATATCAGATGCTCGGGCATATGCTCTGGCGCGACGAGATACTTGCGAATGTGATAGAAGCCGCCCCCATGCACCTGCCATTCTTCTCCATGCGCCCCGACGGGAAGGTTTGGTGCCTTACGCAGTCCCAGATCCAATGCAATGAAATAGAAACTCGACCCGATCCAGGCAATCGCGGTGATCACATGCGTCCAGCGAATGGCAAATTCCAGCCAAGACCAGATCAAAGGCTGCATCATTTCGAAATCCATCACGCTCAAGCTCCAAAATCAGTGTCGAAACAGAATAACAAGGCCCAAACACGCTCCCGCCCTTGCGCCAATTTGAACAATATTGCACCCTCTTTTTCTGTGGTATGAAGAAAATATCGGAACAGATTCAAAAAAACCAAGAAAAAGACGAGCCCTCTCGATGTCCTATTTCGACAATATCCGCACCTTTGTTCGTGTCTACGAATTGGGCAGCATGTCTGCGGCGGCCCGAGATCAGCGGATTTCGCCCGCGGTCGCCTCGGCCCGCATCTCCCAGTTGGAAGAACATCTCAATGTCCGCCTGTTCCAACGCACGACCCGCATGCTGAACCCCACCGAACAGGGCCGCCTCTTCTATCCTGGCGCCTGCCGTATTCTCGAATCGATCGAAGATGCCGAAGCTCTGGTTTCCAGTGTCACCCTCAAACCCCGTGGCACCATCCATGTGGCCGCCCCGCTGGGCGTTGGTCGACGGCTGATTGCCCCCGCCGTCCCCGGCTTCAAAAAGGAATTCCCGCTGATCGATGTGCGCATGCGCCTTTCCGACCGAAAGCTCGATATTGCGGCGGAAGGTCTGGATGTGGCCTTTTTTCTGGGCGTACCGGAAGATTCGGACCTGCGCATTCGCAAAATTGCCGACTGCAAGCGCCTTCTGTGTGCCGCGCCCGCCTATCTGGAAAGCCACGGCATGCCAAGCGGTCCACAAGATCTGTGTGGCGACGGTCATGCCTGCCTCAATCTGCGCTATCCCGGTGCGCCGGAATTCCAATGGCCTCTGGAAACCGAGGAAGGTGTCAAACGATTTGCGGTGACCGGACCGTTTGAATCAGACGATGGCGACGTGCTGACCGACTGGGCCTTGACTGGCCATGGCATCGTCCTGAAACCGGAATTTGAAGTGCAGGATCATATTCGCTCCGGCGCCTTGGTGCCGATCCTGCCGGACAATCCACCAATTGGCATCCAGATGGCCTGCCTCTTCTCCCACCGTCGCAGGCAGGATCCGAAGATCCGCCTCTTCATCGATTATATGTCCGGCCATGTTCGCACGGTGCTAGCCGATCAGGCCAGAGCCATGGCGGCCGACCAGCAGGGTTAACTGCCCCTGTAAGTGGAATAGCCATAAGGAGAGAGCAGCAACGGCACGTGATAGTGGCTCTCTTCTCCCATGCCAAAGCGAATCGGGATCTCATCAAGGAACCGCGGCCCCTCGACCTGATCGCCCATCGCTTCAAGATAGCGCCCGGCATGAAAGACCAGTTCATAGGTGCCGATGGCAAATTGCTCGGCTGGAAGGATCTGCTGATCGGTGCGGCCATCGTCATTGGTCACCATTTCAACAATCAGGGTCCGCGCCTCACCCTCAATCCGATAGAGCGCAATCGGTAGACCTGCCGCCGGGCAACCCCGAGCCGTATCCAAAACATGCGTCGTCAAATAGCCAGCCATTGTCTGCTCCTCATTTACCTGCCGCCCCTCTCCTGCGGGCTTTACATCTGTTAGTCTCTGCCAGCCGCTTCGCGATCTGTAGGGGGCATTCGTCGCGATACGCTGTCGTCTTTGCATCATAAAGGCAGGCAAATCCAGAACATTGCTTCATTTGCAAAAATAGCTATCGGAATTTCAAGAAAATGCCCGCCCATTTATTTGCTATAGAAAAGAATAACAAGAAGGATGAAGAAAGTGACACGTTATCCGCGCAACATGATTGGCTATGGCGCCAACCCACCCAAGGCAAATTGGCCCAACGGGGCGAAAATCGCAGTTCAGTTTGTATTGAACTATGAAGAAGGCGGCGAAAACTGCCTGTTGCACGGCGATGCCGCGTCAGAAGCATTCCTGTCCGAGATTGTCGGCGCGGCCCCTTGGGTTGGCCAGCGCCACTGGAATATGGAATCGATCTATGAATATGGAGCGCGCTCCGGTTTTTGGCGACTCCATCGTCTCTTCACCAAAGCAGGCATTCCCCTGACCATCTATGGAGTCGCCACCGCGCTCGCCCGCAGTCCCGAACAGGTCGCTGCCATGCAGGCCGCCGACTGGGAAATTGCCAGCCATGGCCTCAAATGGATCGAATATAAAGATTATAGCCGCGAAGACGAAAAGGCCGACATGCTCGAAGCCATTCGCCTGCATGAAGAGGTCACCGGCAGCCGCCCGCGCGGCTGGTATACGGGTCGCTGCTCGGTCAATACTGTCGATCTGGCCACAGAAGTCGGCGGGTTTGATTATATCTCCGACACCTATGACGATGATCTGCCCTACTGGTACCAGTCCGGTCCGAAAGATCAGCTGATCATTCCCTACACGCTTGACTGCAACGACATGCGCTTTGCCACGCCGCAAGGCTTCAATAGCGGCGATCAATTCTATGCCTATCTCAAGGACAGCTTTGATTGCCTCTATGAGGAAGGCGATGCCGGCACGCCGAAAATGATGAATATCGGCCTTCATTGCCGCCTGATCGGTCGGCCGGGTCGCATCATGGCGCTCAAACGCTTCATCGACTATGCCCAGAGCAAGACCGATGTCTGGTTCGCGCGCCGCATCGATATTGCCCGTCATTGGCAACAAAACCATCGTCCCCTGCGCCAGGATCGTCCAAGCCAGATGGATTTTGCCCGTTTTGTCAGCCAGTTTGGCAGCATCTTCGAGCATAGCCCATGGGTGGCCGAACAGGCCTTTGCCTTGGAGCTTGGCCCAGCCCATGACACCGCCCCCGGCCTGCATAACGCCCTGTGCCGTGCCTTCCGCTCCGCCAGCCACGAAGATCGCCTCGGCGTCCTCAAGGCCCACCCGGATCTGGCGGGCAAGCTGGCCGCTGCCAAGCGCCTGACAGCTCAATCCACCGCAGAGCAGGCCAGCGCCGGCCTTGACGCCCTGACCGACAACGAGCGCGCCCGCTTCACCGAACTCAACGAAGCCTATACCGAAAAATTCGGTTTCCCCTTCATCATCGCGGTTCGCGACCATGACAAGGCCAGCATCCTTGAAGCCTTTGAGCGCCGCATCGGCAACAATGCCGAGATGGAACGTGCCGAGGCCTGCCGTCAGGTTGAGCGGATTGCCCTGCATCGTCTGCTTGATATTCTGCCAGCATCTTCCGGTGAGGCAGCAGGACAATGAGCGACCGCACAATCCTCATCGAACCCATCTCAGCGGAGGCCTTTGCCCCTTTCGGCGACCTGATGGAGGCAAAAGGCGGTCCAACCAAGATCATCAATCAGGGCTTTTGTGGCCGCTATCACGATCTGGCGACCCTCGACATTGCGCCAGATGCGGATCAGGGCCGTACTGGCATCAGCCTGTTTGACGCCAAGCCACGCGACCTGCCCTATCAGCTCGACATGATGGAGCGCCATCCGCTTGGCTCGCAGGCCTTCATTCCAATGAGCATGAATGGCTTTCTGATCATTGTTGCAGAGGATGCAGGCGGCAAACCTGCCCGCCCCCGCGCCTTCATCAGCCAAGCCGGGCAGGCCATCAATTTCCATCGCAATGTCTGGCACGGTGTCCTGACCCCGCTTTATGCGCCGGGCCTGTTCGCCGTCATTGACCGCATCGGCACAGCCGACAATCTAGAAGAAATCTGGTTCGAGCAACCTTACGTGGTTTGCCCGGCCCCTTAATTGCCCCGCAAAAGCAGGCAATCACCACCATACAAAAACAACAACAAATGCAATTGAGACATTTGGAGGAAAGAACAATGATCCATAGAGGGGTAGCACAATGGATAGAAGCAGCATCGGAACGCCGGAACAACTCCGCGATCCCAATTATACACCAGCCATATACAAGGCCATTCCACTAGGCATTCAGCATGTTCTGGCGATGTTCATCGCCAACGTCACACCCGCCATCATCGTCGCTGGCGCAGCGGGCTTCGGCTTCGGGTCCAATTCACCCGACTTTCCCGAACTGCTTTACATGATTCAGATGTCAATGTTGTTTGCTGGCATTGCAACCCTGTTCCAGACCATCACATTTGGTCCAGTCGGTGCCGGGCTACCCGTTGTTCAGGGCACCAGCTTTGCCTTTCTGCCGATCATGATTCCGCTGGTCGCGGGCAAGGGCGTGGACGCACTCGCCGCACTCTATACCGGCATTTTCATCGGCGGCTTGTTCCACGCAGTCCTGGGACGTTTCATTGGCAAGATCCGCTTTGCATTGCCACCATTGGTTACAGGGCTTGTGGTCACCATGATCGGTCTCGCCTTGGTCAAGGTCGGCATTCAATATGCCGCAGGCGGTGTTCCGGCCATGGGCACACCGGAATTTGGCTCCCTGATCAACTGGGCAGCGGCGCTTGTTGTGATCGTCGTAACCCTAGGCTTTAAATTCTTCACCCGCGGAATGCTGTCGGTCTCCGCAGTTCTGATCGGGCTTGCTGCCGGATATCTGTTTGCACTGGCAACCGGCATGCTGAGCGTCACATCCATCGTGACCAGCTTCGAGCGTGCATCGCTCTTCTCCCTGCCAATGCCGTTCAAATATGGCTTTGAGCTGTCCTTTGCAGCGATCATCGGCTTCTGTCTGATGGCGGTCATCTCGGCAATTGAAACTGTCGGCGACGTCTCCGGCATCACCAAAGGCGGTGCTGGGCGCGAAGCCACCGACAAGGAAATTGCTGGTGCGACCTACGCTGATGGCCTGGGTACGGCTGTGGCTGGTATCTTTGGCGGACTGCCAAACACCTCCTTCTCGCAGAATGTCGGCCTGATTGCCATGACAGGCATCATGAGCCGCCATGTGGTGACCATCGGCGCGATCTTCTTGATCATCTGCGGCTTGGTGCCAAAGGTCGGCGGCCTGATCCGCACCATCCCGATCGAAGTGCTCGGCGGTGGCGTGATCGTGATGTTTGGCATGGTTGTCGCCGCTGGCATCTCTATGCTATCCGACGTCAACTGGAACCGCCGCAACATGGTGATCTTCGCCATCTCGCTATCGGTCGGTCTTGGCCTGCAGCTGGTGCCAGAAGCGGTCCAGCATCTGCCCGGCACAGCCAAGGTTCTCCTGACTTCAGGTCTGTTGCCTGCAGCCTGTCTGGCAATCGTGCTGAACCTGATCCTGCCTGAGGAACTGCCAGCCGAAGCCACCGAGGAAGTCTCCGGCGGCATGGCGGGCCACGCGACCGGCTCTCTGCCAGGCGAATAAGCCAAAACCGAATGCAAACAAAAAGGCCCGCCTGAACACCATCAGGCGGGCCTTTTTTCATGAAAGCATGATTTTAAGGCCGTATGATCAGGCCGTATGATCCGCGAGCATGATGCTTGCGCGCATATCCTGCAAAATCAGCAATTCCGCTGCCACCATCGCGGCGATGACTGAAGGTCGTTTGTCACGCGAACCGCCCGCGCCAATTGGGCAGACGAAATCCTCAAGCATCACATCGGCATCCGCACCAAATTCGCGCCGCAGCCAGTGGGAGAACGTCCCCCGCTTGGTCTTAGAGCCAATCATCCCGACATAAAGGGCATCTCCCCGCAACAAGGCTTCACGCGCCAGCAAGAAATCCAGCGCGTGGTCATGGGTGAGAATGAGAAAGATACTGCCAGCCCGCGCCGCGCGCACCTCGCTTTCCGGCAAGGCTGAAAGCCGATGCTCGACATCAGCCTCCAGCAAGGCCAGTTCTTCTGCCCGGCTGTCAATGACAATCGGTTGGAACGGCAACAGCGCCAAGGCGGAGGCCAAGGCCCGCCCCACATGGCCAGCCCCGAAAATATAGACACGTGGCAAGTCCTGAGCCTGCTCTGCCTGCCCTTTGAGCGCGGCCGCGCGCATCGTCGCATCAAGCATTTGAAAGCCCAATCGCACCCGTCCGCCACAGCACTGGCCAATATCCGGTCCCAAGGGGATATCCAGCTGAACCGTCTCGCGCCCTTGCCGCAGCATCCTTCGCGCTTCATCAATCGCAAGATATTCCAGTTGCCCGCCGCCAATCGTTCCCCATTGCTCCGTGGATGAGACGAAGATCTCCGCCCCCACCTCACGCGGTGACGACCCGACCAGATCTTCGAGCCTCACGCGCACCACTTCCCGGTGCTGATCAAGGAAGTCATGCAGCGTCCTAGCCATTCTCGCCTCCCGCACCTTCTTGCAACCGCTCGACGGCCATCAGAATCCGTTCCGGTGTTGCAGGTGCATCAAGGCGTGGGCATTTGCGATAATCTGCCACACTGGCGACCGCCATCGATAAAGCCTCAAGCACTGAAGCGGCCAGCATGAAGGGCGGTTCACCAACCGCTTTCGAGCGTTTGATCGTGCGTTCTTTATTCTCCGACCAGTCCGCCAAAGCCACGTCGAAAATGGCAGGAATATCGCTTGCAAGAGGGATCTTGTAGGTCGATGGCGCATGGGTTCTGAGCCGACCGTCATCATCCCACCACAGCTCTTCGGTGGTCAGCCAGCCCATACCTTGCACAAAGGCACCTTCGATCTGACCGATATCGAGGATCGGATTGATCGACTTGCCAACGTCATGCAGAATATCCGTCCGATCAACCCGATATTCGCCCGTCAGTGTATCGATGGTCACTTCCGAGACTGCCGCCCCATAGGCAAAATAGAGGAAGGGCCGCCCTTCTCCTTTTTCCCGATCCCAGTGGATTTTCGGCGTTTTGTAAAAACCGGCGGCGGACAATTGCACCCGCGCCAGATAGGCTTCCCTGATCAAAGCGTCAAAGGCCAGTTGCTCATCCCCGATCCGCACCCGATTCGGCAAAAACTGGATGTCTGTTTCACTGACAGACCATTTCTCGGCAGCAAAGGCCACCAGTCGCGCCTTGATCTGTTCGGCAGCGTCAAGCGCCGCCATGCCATTCAAATCCGTGCCGGACGAGGCCGCCGTCGCCGAGGTGTTCGGCACCTTGTCGGTTGCGGTGCGGGTGATCTTGATCCGTTCCAGATCCACCTGAAAGGCATCGGCCACCACCTGCGCGACCTTGACATTCAGCCCCTGCCCCATCTCGGTGCCACCATGATTGAGCTGGATGGACCCATCGGTGTAGATATGCAACAAACTGCCCGCCTGATTATACCAGGTGGCGGTGAAGGACACCCCGAACTTGACCGGCGTCAGCGCGATCCCCTTGCGCTCAATCTGTCCCGCAGCCGAGGCATCCCGGTTAAAGGCCAACACAGCTTCGCGACGTGCCTGATAGTCTGCGCGACTTTCCAGTTCCCCAATCAGCCTTTCAAGAATATTGTCTTCCACACACTGATGATAGGGCGTCACGTCGCGCCCCGGCCCGCCATAGAAATTGACCTTGCGCACCTCCAGAGGATCCTTGCCGACCGCATAGGCCACCTCTTCGATAATCCGCTCCGCCCCGATCACCCCTTGCGGGCCACCAAACCCACGAAAGGCCGTGTTGGACACCGTGTTGGTTTTCATCGGGTGAGACTTGAGCTTCACATGGGGGTAAAAATAGGCATTGTCCGCATGAAACAGAGCCCGGTCGGTCACCGGTCCGGACAGATCCGAAGAATAGCCACAGCGCGCGATATAATCGCCGCGCACCGCTTCAATCCGCCCATCGTCATCAAAGCCCACATCATAATCGACAATGAAATCATGGCGCTTACCCGTTGCCGTCATGTCCAGATCGCGATCCGGGCGCAGTTTGACCGGACGGTTCCATTTTTTCGCAGCCAGGGCAGCCACGGCGCAGAAGATATTCATCTGCGTTTCCTTGCCGCCAAAGCCGCCCCCCATGCGCCGCACCTGAATGGTCACCGAATGGGACGGCACCCCAAGCACCTGCGCCACCATATGCTGGGCTTCGCTCGGATGCTGGGTAGAGGCGTGAACCAGCACGTCTTCATCTTCCCCCGGCAAGGCAAAAGCGATCTGGCCTTCCAGATACATGTGATCCTGACCACCAATCCGCATTTGACCCTGAAGCCGCCTTGGCGCAGCCTCAAGCGCTCCGTCTGCATCGCCGCGCGACAGGGTCATCGGCTTGGCAACATAAGGCGCGCCCGCTGCCTTGGCTTCCAGAGCATCGGTCACATAGGGCAGATCTTCATAGGAGATGTCTGCCAATGCCGCCGCTCGCCGGGCAATATCCCGCGTTTCGGCAATCACCGCAAAGAGCGGCTGTCCCCAATAGGAACAGACATCGGTCGGGAAGACTGGCTCATCATCGAGATGATTGGGACTGATATCATTGATGCCGGGAATATCATCCGCGGAGATCACCCCGACCACCCCCTTCACCTCAAGACACGGGGAGAGATCAAGCGACAGGATCCGGGCATGGGTCCGCTCACTGACCCCGAAATAGCCATGCAAGGTGCCAATCGGTTCGGCCAGATCGTCAGTATAATCAGCCCTCCCGGCGACATGCTTATCGGCTGAATCATGCTTGATACTCTGATGAGCACCACCCTTGACGGCAGTGGCTTTCGAGACATCCTGTTTCATTCTGCAGCCACCCCGTTTGCATCATTGGAACCATGCTCAAGCCAGAAACGGCGGAACAAATTTTGTGCCACTTTCATCCGATAGTCCGCACTGGCCCGCCAGTCCGAGATGGGCGAGAAATCCACTGGCAGTGTTTTGGATGCAGCCATCAGACTCATCTCGCAGAAAGGCTGTCCAACCAGCATACCTTCGGCCGTTGCCGCCCGCTTCGGCGTCGCCGCCATGCCTCCAAGAGCAATTCGGGCCTCTTCAATCACCCCTGCGACCACGCGCAAATGCATGCCCATGCAAACGGTTGAAATATCCTCGTCCCGGCGCTTGGAAATCTTGTAGGCTGCATTCAGACTGCTGGCATCAGGCAAAGGCAGACGCACCGCCTCGACAAAATCCCCTGTCTGGCGATCTTGCTTACCGTAATCAATAAAGAAATCCTCAAGTGGCAGCACTCTTTGCTCAGAGCCGCGCCGCAGCACCAGCTCCGCACCCAGCGCAATGAAGACCGGCGGCAGGTCACCAATCGGCGAGCCATTGGCAATATTGCCGCCAATTGTCCCCATATTGCGGATTTGCGGCCCGGCAATCCTGCTCCAAAAGGCCTCAAGATGCGGGAAATGGGCTGCCACCGCCTCGGTGGCCTCGCTATAGCTGACCCCGGCACCGATAATAAGCTGTCCGTCACGTTCCGAGATCGTCTTGAGTGCCTCAAGATGTGAGAGGAACAGAACCGTGTTCAGCCTTTTGAGATGCTTGGTAACCCAGAGACCGACATCGGTGCCACCAGCAACGATCGTTGCCTCAGGCTCTTCAAGCCGCAAGGCCGCCAGATCATCAAGCGAAGCGGGCAGGATTGCGCTCTGTCCCCCAACAGTCAGCACAACCCGTGCCTCATCCCGCAACGCCCCCAGCCGCACCAAATTCTTCTCTCGCTCTGCCAGCAACCAGTCGCTCCCCGGATTGCCATAGTCAGATATGGCTGCCGCTGCCTTCAGGATCGGTTGATAACCGGTACACCGACAAAGATTGCCCTGCAAAGCCACTTCAACAGCCTCACGGTCCGGGTTCGGATTGTCCATCCAGAGGGCATAAAGCGACATGACGAAACCGGGCGTGCAAAAACCGCATTGTGAGCCGTGATAATCGACCATCGCCTGCTGCACCGGATGCAGACCGCCATCCGCCCCGCGCAGGGCTTCAATCGTCACTACATGGCACCCGTCAAGGGAGGGGAGAAAACGGATGCAGGCATTGACCGTTTCATAGATAAGCTGGCCCTGATGAAGCCGTCCGACCAACACAGTACAAGCGCCACAATCCCCTTCAGCACAGCCTTCCTTGGAGCCGGTCAGCCGATGCGTCAGGCGCAAATGATCAAGCAGCGTCACATCGGGCGCGACCGCCTCAAGCTCTTCCAATTGATCATTGAGCCAAAATCGTAACGTCCTGCGAATATCTGGCATCGTCGGTTCCTTTTGCTGACCCACTTAGCCCAAGATTTCAGCAACATTCGGTCTTGTGCATTCTTTGGGCACCTTTAAATCTAGTCCATGCGCAATTATCCGGATATGCTAAAAAAGCAACGGCAGTTTCAGGATAATTCAAAAAATAGCGAACGAACAGGCCTCTATTGATGCCAATTTGGCATCAAAGGAAGGGCATATGCCGGTTCACATCCTTATAGAGCAAATAGCGGAATTTGCCCGGACCACCAGCATAACAGGCCTGCGGGCAAAAGGCGCGCAGCCACATATAGTCCCCGGCCTCGACCTCGACCCAATCCTGATTGAGACGGTAAACCGCTTTTCCTTCAAGCACATAAAGGCCATGTTCCATCACATGGGTCTCGGCAAAGGGAATGACGCCCCCCGGTTCGAAGGTCACAATGGTCACATGCATGTCATGGCGCATATCGTCCTGATCGACAAAGCGCGTCGTCGCCCATTTGCCATCCGTATCCGGCATTGGGGTCGGGGCGATGTCGCGCTCATTGGCAACAAAGGCCTCAGGTCGTTCAACCCCTTCGACCACTTGGTAGACTTTCCGAATCCAGTGAAAGACTGCCAAAGCGTCTGAATCATTGAGAATAGACCAGTTTGATTCTGCTGGAATATAGGCAAAACCTCCCTCTTCCAGCGTGTGCGTCGTGCCATTGATCGTCACCACAACGCTGCCGCTGGTAACAAACAGAGCAGACTGAACCGCCTTGTTATTCTCGGGTTGGTCGCTGCCGCCTTTTGCTTCCAGCTCGACGATATAATGGGAGAAGGTTTCGGCAAATCCTGTCATGGGCCGCGCAATCACCCACATTCGCATCCCGGTCCAGAAGGGAAGCTTGCTGCAAACAATGTCCCGCATGGTGCCTTTGGGAATGACGGCATAACTGTCGGTGAAGACCGCACGGCCCGTCAGAAGTTCGGTCTGGGCTGGCAAGCCACCCTGAGGAGAATAATAGCGATTGTCTGACATGGATAGGCGACCTCCCGAACGGCAGTGCGAGCATTTGACCACCCGGTGGCAGGCTGGCGCTCCTCTTGACGCCCCATCCTGCCAACCAAATGCAAAGACAGGGCTTTCTTTGATAAAAGCCTGTCTTGCCCCATTTTCCAACCAGCTTGATGGCCGTTCAGCCCTGAAGCATTGTTTCGCTTTTTTTGAAAATCATCCCTTGAAAAGCCGTTATCCACCAAACGCCACAAACCGTTGCGTCTGCTCGCCGAGGCCTTCCACCCCAAGCCTCACTTCGTCGCCAGCTTTGAGAAAGACCTGTGGCGACCTGCCCATGCCAACGCCCGGTGGCGTCCCAGTGGTAATCACATCGCCCGCCCGCAAGGTGAAGAAAGTCGATAAATGGGCAATGATCTCGGCCACAGTGAAAATCATCATCTTGGTATTGCCGGTCTGCATTCGCGTCCCATTGACGTCGAGCCACAGATCAAGCGCTTGTGGATCTAAGACTTCATCGCGGGTCACCAGATAAGGCCCGATAGGACCAAAGCCGTCGCAGGATTTGCCCTTCACCCACTGCCCGCCATGCTCGATCTGGAAGGAGCGTTCGGAAATATCGTTGACCACACAATAGCCAGCCACGTGGCAGAGAGCATCATCAAGCGCAATATGCGCCCCGCCCTTGCCAAGGATCACCCCCAGTTCGACTTCCCAGTCGGTCTTGGTCGAGCCTTTGGGGATCGTCACAGGATCATTGGCCCCGGTTGCCTCGCAGACTTTGGTGAACAGGATGGGGAAATCCGGGATCGCCATGCCTGATTCTTCCGCGTGATCGGAGTAATTGAGCCCGATACAGAAAAAGCGGGGCACATCACCAATGCAGGCATCAACCCTTGCACCTTCAGGCACCAAGGGCAGCGTCATGGGATCCAGAGAGGTCAGACGCGCCAAAGCCTCGTCGGACAGCTGTTCAGGCCCAAGATCCGGGATCACGGAAGACAGATCCCTTCCTCGTCCTTCTGCATCCAGCATGCCCGGTTTTGCGGCCCCTTTTGGCCCAAATCGGAACAATTTCATAGCGCGCCTCCTCGCATCATCCTTTGAAACATCATTGGCAGGCACTCAAACACTCTGGCCGCTCCATGACAATCGTCAATCCATGCGAACCATCACGGGCCGCACAGGAAACCAGGAAAATTTAGCAATTCAGCCCGTCTGCCAGCTGACGCCGTCAGTTGGGATCGTCTCACCATCCCATTCCACAGGTTCGGAATAGTAGCAAACACGCAGGGACCTCTTAAACGTCTTCAAACCATCACCTGCTTTCGTCATAGTTCCACCCTATGGTCCTTTTGCGCTTGGAGACGTTTGACACCACCAACGAAGTCCGCAACTGCTAGAGCTTCAATCCTGTTGCCCTTGCTCCTGTTTCGCTTCTGCTTCGGCCATGGTCCGCAGCTGCGCGCGGATGATCTTGCCGCTGGTTGTCATCGGCATCTCATCGACGAAACGCACAACGCGGGGATATTCATGCGCCGCCAGCCGATGCTTGACGAATTGGGCAATCTCCTCGGCCAGATCATCACTCGGCTCATAATTATCCGACAACAGAATATAAGCGGCAACAACGCTGTTACGCATGGCATCGGGCTTGGCCACAACGCCCGCCATTTGCACTGCGGGATGCTGCAACAGGCAGTCTTCCACTTCGACAGGGCCAATCCGGTAGCCCGCAGACCCGATGACATCATCATCGCGGCCAACAAACTGGATATAGCCCTCATCATCCTTGATGCCCCGATCACCGGTCAAAAGCCAGCGGCGACCTCTGGGACCGTCTCGATATTTCTCGGCCGTTGCATCCGGGCGGTTCCAATAACGCAGGAACATTACAGGATCCGGTGTTAGCACGGCAATCGCACCCAGCTCGCCCGAGGGCATCATCTCGCCGGTCTGGTCATCGATCACCTCAACCACATGCCCCGGCACCGCCTTGCCGATAAAGCCGGTTTTGTTCACCCCAAGGGACGAGCAAGAAGACAGCACCACATTGCATTCGGTCTGGCCGTAAAACTCGTTGATCGTCAAACCCAGAGCCTCCCGGCCCCAATCGAGCAACTCAGCGCCCAGCGCTTCGCCACCACTGCCCACCGACCGCATCTGTACAGTGGCTCGCTTGGCTTCAGGCACCTGCCGCATCAGTTTCAAGGCCGTCGGCGGCAGGAAGGCATTGCGAATGCCCTGCTTCTTGATGAAATCAAAGGCCCATGCGCCAGTAAAATTCTCCACCCGACCTGCCACCACGGGCAAGCCCAGATGAAGCGCAGGCATCAGGACATCCATCAAGCCACCGATCCATGCCCAATCCGCAGGTGTCCAGACCTTGTCCCCCGGCAACGGCAGGAAATCATGGTGCATCTCCACCCCCGGCAAATGCCCAAGCAGTACTCTATGGCCGTGCAAGGCCCCTTTGGGCAATCCGGTGGTGCCAGAAGTATAAATCAGCAAGGCGGGATCATCGGCGCGGGTGATCATCGGTTCAAAGGCCGGGCTTTCCTGCTGGATTTCAACATGGAAACCAAGGGTACCAATGTCGATCCCGTCAATCGACAGAACCAAAGCCAGATCCGGCAAGTCATTGCGCAGAGAAGCAATCTTGCGCGCGCCTTCCCGGTTGGTGATCACAGCCCGCGCACCGGAATCCTTCAGCCGATGAATGAGAGCCTCTTGGCCAAACAGCGTGAAGAGAGGCAGCGACACGCAGCCCAATTTCCAAGCCGCGATATGACAGACCGCTGTCTCAAGGCATTGAGGCAGCAAAATACCGATCCGGTCGCCCACATCACCGGGCCGCTCCATGCCACGAATGCCATGATGCTTTAGCCGATTGGCCAGCCGGTTCGACATATCCCGCATAGCCCCAAAAGTGAGATCCCGGGGCGGTTTCTTGTCGGAGACTTCATGGATCGCCAAACGGTCAGCGTCTGATTGCGCCCACTTGTCGCAAACATCGATCCCCATATTATAGATATCAGGAATGTCCCACCGGAATGCCTGATAGGTATCCCGGTAGCTGTCTTTCTTTTCGAGCATGGTGTCCTCCCCGCTGGCTCCGGTCTGATCGCCGCTTTGGCCAGCTATGGAGGTCCACCCTACCCTGCTTCTGCGCCAGGAAGAAGCTCTACTTCGCTTACCTCCTCACAATGCCCCTCACACTATCCCTCACTGAGGGCTTTAAAGGCTTGAAGGGCCGCCTCGCGGCTCTCTTTCAGATCGACAATTGGCGCCGGATAAGTATTGCCCAGCGACACTTCTGCATCCTTCAAGACCTGGGCAGGAGCCTCCCATGGCTTGAACAGGAACTTGTCAGGCAAACCCGCCAGTTCCGGCACATAATGGCGGGTATAATCCCCCGCCTTGTCGAACTTCTCCCCCTGCAAAACCGGATTGAACACCCGGAAGTAAGGCGCGGCATCCGCCCCACAGCCGGAAATCCACTGCCAACTGGCACTGTTATTTGCAAGGTCGGCATCCAGCAGGCAATCCCAGAACCATGCCTCCCCCAGCCGCCAATCAAGCCGTAGATTCTTGACGAGGAAGGAGCCGACAATCATCCGCACCCGATTGTGCATATAGCCGGTGCGCCACAGCTCACGCATACCCGCATCAACAATCGGAATGCCCGTCTGCCCCTTTTGCCACGCAGCAAGCCAACCCGGCGCATCAAGCCAGTCAAACGCCTTGAATTTCTCCTGCAAAGGTTGACGAGGCAAATCGGGATTGTGATAGAGCAGATGATAGGAGAATTCCCGCCAACCAAGTTCGCTTCGGAAATGATCAAGATCACCCGATGAGACATCTTCGCCCAAACTATCCGCTGCATGCCATATCTGGTTTGGTGAAATCTGCCCGTTGGCCAGATAAGGCGAGAGCCGCGATACATGGGTCTTGGCGGGGAAATTTCGCCCCTCCTTATAGCCTTTAAGGCCACAGGAGAGAAAAGCATCAAGCACTTCCTGCGCCCCAGCCTCGCTGACGTCCCACAGGCTATCCATTTCTTCATACCACGGAACCGATGGCATCAAACCCAGTTCATCAAGCGACACGGCCCCATCGTTGGTCTTTGGCTCGCAATAGCGGATCTCATCTGGCGCAGCAATTGGCGGAGGTGGAGGCGGTGCTTGCAGACAGCCTTTGCGGAAGAAGGGGGTAAAGACCCTGTAAGGGGTCTTGTCCGCTTTGCTGATGGTCCAAGGCTCCCACAGGAGCGACCCATTCAGCCGCGGATTGGCGCAGCCCATGGATTTGAGTTGCTCAGCAATCGCCTGATCGCGTTTGATCCGCCAAGGCTCATAGCAGCGGTTCCAGCTGACGCATTTGGCGCCATACAGATCAACCAGACGGGGCACGATCTCTTCCGCCTTGCCGTGATAGAGCCGCAAATGGCCTTGCAACTGACGATCCAGATCTTCAAGCCCCTTGTGAAGCCACCATCGCCGCGCGCCACCCAAACGATGCTCGCCTGCTGTCTCATCATCGAGAATGAAGATCAGCAGTAAGGACCCCGCTTCAATCGCCTTGATCAGGGCCGGATTATCAGCAAGGCGCAAGTCCTGCCGAAACCAGTGAATGGCCGTCTCGCTCATGGCTCTATTTCCTTCCCTGCCCAATCAAAACAACGTCCCGTATGGCTTGCATTCCGGCTCAGCAAGACATCCATCAGGCAGCTGGCGGAAAAGTCCGGCGTGAAAAGCTTTCCTTCGGGCACCGATTTCTGGAACGGCGCCGACAGCGCGCTATCGACAGTCCCCGGATGCAATCCGACCAGCACGGCATCCTTGTTGCGTCTTGAAAGCTCAATCGATGCCGACTTCACCATCATGTTGAGCGCGGCTTTGGAGGCCCGATAGCTGTACCAGCCCCCCAGATGATTGTCCGAAATCGATCCGACCCGCGCACTGATCGCCCCAATGCGCACCGCGCCCGACCGATCAAGCCGGGGCAATAGATGTTTGAGAATGAGGCTTGGCCCAATCAGATTGCGTGCAAGCACCTTGGCAAAGGCAGAGGGTTCAAGATCCTGCAACCGTCGCTCCGGTGCAAAGCCACCCCCTTGCAGCACCCCGGTGGCAATCAGCACCAGATCCGGTTGCCCATCGACCAGACACGCGTCGCAAGCACCCTTGATCGAGGCTTCATCCTCCAGATCAAAGCCGGAATGCATATGCATGGACTGGTTGGAAGCACAAGGAAACGGGACACTCTGCGAGCGGCTGACAGAATGGACACTGCAATCAGCAAAACGGTTGAGCGCTTGGTGCACAAACGCCCGACCGATAGCGCCCGACGCGCCGAAAACCACGATATTTCGGGGCATCGACCCGTCAAATTCCGATGATTGGCTGGAGCAAACGGGTGATCACCCCTTTGAATTCCAGCGGAGCGTCAGTCACTGTCAGGCAAATGCACTCCTCTTCAGTGTCCGCCATCGGCTGATGATGCACAGTATCGTCCGCATCCTGAATGTCGCCCACCTGATAGCGACCGGATTCGTCACTGAAAGAGCCTCTCAGCACCATCGTCAGCTCGCTGCCATTGTGACTATGTTCGGGCGTGATAAAGCCCGGCGACAATTTCAACAACCGCACGGTCTCGCCTTCGGAGCCCTGCATCGGCACCACAAATTGCTTGATGCCCGGACCGACACCCCGCCAGCGGATCGCATCAATATCATGACCAATCACGCTCGCCAATTTGCTCGGCATGAGCGACGTGCCCAGTGCGGGCGGTGTTTTGGACCGGGCCAAATTCAGACCAAGACCCATGTCGTGACGTTCGATTGATGGCGCAGCAGGCATCAAGTCTGCACTTTCATTCTGGTCCGCATCAATCGACGCCATCATGCGATCGAACAGATCGTCGGAAACAGCCATATCGTTGCATCGATCCAGCATCGCACCACCAATGGCCTCTGCCTCCGCGACGCGCGCTGCGCAATGAGGGCACACTTCCAAATGGCACGCCACCAGCAAGCCATGCCCGACGGGCAGCGAACCGGCAGCATAAGCCAAAATCATTTCATCACTCAAATGATGGTGAATCATACTTCCACCTCTGACAAAATCTTCCGTAGCCGTCCAAAGGCCAACCGCATGCGGGACTTCACGGTCCCCAGTGGCAAGGACAGCTTCTGGGCAATGTCTGCGTGCGTGGCTTCCTCATAGAAAGCCATGCTGACAATCTCTGCCTGATTGGCAGGAAGCAGCGCCAGCGCCTTGGATACCCGATCCACCAGCTCGCTTCGATGCACGTCTTGAGTTTGTTCCTCGTCGAAAACCAGCTGCGAGGCGAAAAAGTCCTGATCCTTATAGATAAAGCTCTTTTCCGAACGCAAACGGTCAATGCGCAGGTTTCGTGCGATGGTGAAAATCCAAGTGGATGCCGCGGCCTTGCCGGGGTCATACAAATGACCTTTCCGCCAAATCTGGGCGAAGGTTTCCTGCACCAATTCTTCTGCCATCTGCGGGTTGGTTCCCGCTTTGAGATAAAAGCTCTTCAGCCTTGGTGCAAAATGATCAAACAACCCCCGAAAGGCGGTTCTGTCCCTCTTGCTCCCGACTGACACGAGCATGGCATTGAATTGGCCAGAGGTCATGACTCCGCCTCCACTTGTTCCTTTTCGCAAAGGTTGCCTCAATAACATTGCCAAATCCACCTAAAAAGCCGTTCGCTAGCTCTTACTCCGCAGATTGATGAATGGATCACAAAAATCATCCACTTCTAAACAAACCACCTACAACTTATCGCCTAATGATCCCATTAAAAATCGGTGATCTGATGTGGCATCGTCTTCGAATAAAGGTAAAACACTCGGAGAAACAGATGGATATCGCTGTCATCGGATCTGGAGTTGCTGGGCTGTCTGCCGCTTGGCTTCTCTCACACAATCATCAGGTCGACCTGTTTGAAAAGGACGACCGCCTCGGCGGCCATGCCAACACACAAGTGATCGAGCTCAATGGCGCGCCCTTCGCCGTTGATACCGGCTTCATCGTCTATAATGAACGCACCTACCCCAATCTTACCGCTTTGTTCGATCACATCGGGTTGGAGACGGCAGAGTCTGATATGTCCTTTTCGGTCTCTCTGGCCGATGGCAAGCAAGAATATAGCGGCACGGGCCTGCGTGGTCTATTTGCCAAGCCGAGCAATGCAATCAAGCCAAGCTTTCTGAAAATGCTGGCCGACATTCGCCGCTTCTACGCAGAAGCCACCGAGGATTTCGCCAACAATCCCGATCTTGACATAACCCTTGGGGCTTATCTCTCCCAGAAGGGCTATTCCGAGATTTTCATGCGCGAGCATCTCATGCCCATGGGGGCTGCCATCTGGTCAGTCCCTTCCGAGCAAATGATGAACTTTCCCTTCTCGGCCTTCATGCGTTTTTGCGTCAATCACGGTCTTGTCCAGTTCCGCGACCGACCGCAATGGCGCACAGTGCCCGGCGGGTCTCGCGCCTATGTCGACAAGCTGGCGACTGGCATTTCCGGTGAGATCCATTTGAATGCCGCCATCGCCGGAATTGACCGCCGGCCCGGCTCGGTAACCCTATACACCCGTCATGGCACTGAAAAGCGCTATGACCATGTGGTGTTTGCCTGCCATTCCGATCAGGCTTTGCGCATTCTGTCCTCAGGCAATGGCGAGGCAAGCGCCGAAGAACAGGCTTTGCTCTCCACGATCCCCTATCAGCGCAATGTAGCGATCCTGCATACAGATGCCCGCCTGATGCCCCGCCGCAAGGCCGCTTGGGCCAGTTGGAACTATCTGCAGACAAACAACATCGCAGACGACACCACTGACCAAACCGAAGAAAGCCAATTGTCTGTCACCTACTGGATGAACAAACTTCAGCCACTCGATACGGATCAGGATGTGTTCGTCACGCTCAATCCGCTCACCCCGCCGCAAGAAGGCACGATCCTGCGCGCCAGCATATATCACCATCCGGTCTATTCCATGCAGGCGATGGAAGCGCAGAAGCATCTGTGGAACCTGCAAGGCAAAAGGCGCACTTGGTTCTGTGGTGCCTATTTCGGCTATGGATTCCATGAAGATGGCTTGCAGTCAGGCCTTGCCGTCGCCGAGCAGCTGGGCGGCATGAAGCGTCCGTGGCAAGTTGCCGATCCGTCCGGGCGTATCCATGCTCAAGCCACCGATTCGGACGCATTTGCTCTGTTGCTGGCCAAGTCAGGAAAGGTGGCTGCAGAATGACGGACGCCCATCCCTTGCATTTCAGCCCCGATCCCTGTCTGTATCGTGGCCAGGTCAGCCATGTGCGACAGGGGCAGGCTGATCATAGCCTGACATATCGGGTCGCTTCGCTGTTGCTGCCTCTATACCGGATGGATGAGGCGGCGAAAGCCTCAACCTGGTTTTCGATCAATCGCTTCAATCTCTTCTCTTTTCATGAGAAGGATCACATGGATGAAGGCCACCCGTCGCTGGAAAGCTTCGTGCAGCATTGCCTGTTGACCTCAGGGCAATATGGCGCGGATGAAACACTCCCCACCCGCATTTCGCTGCTGGCTTTTCCGCGCTTTCTGGGGCATGCCTTCAATCCCCTTTCAATCTTCTTTTGCTGCGATCAAAACGACCAGCTGCAGGCAATCCTCTATCAGGTTCGAAACACCTTTGGTCAGCGCCATCACTATCTTTATCGCGTTGATCCATCGGACATCGACACGGAGGCGAATGCCCGTCTTCGCCATGGTGGCGACAAGCAATTCTATGTCTCTCCCTTCCTCGCAATGGACGGTCACTATGAATTTGTCATGCGCCTGCCCGGCGAGAAAGCCAAATATCGCATCACCATGTCAGGCAACCAACCCGCCTCACTGACTGCCGCTTTCTCTGCCACGCGTCAACCGCTGACCAACGGGTCTTTGCTGCGTCTGGCGGGCATGCTCTGGCAGGGAGGCTGGAAGATCCTTGGCGCGATCCACATAGAAGCACTGAAATTATGGCTCAAGGGCGCACGCTTTCACAAGCGTCCACCGCTGCCAAGCGAGCCCGTTACCTCACTTACTCCAACGCCCGCAGGGAAAGGACCAACCGCATGACCCTGGAACATGATTTGATAAATCCCCCGCTCCCGCAGGCAAACAACATCACACTATCCAAGCTGCCCACATGGCTTTGCCGCCTGTGGCACAAGATGCTGACCCCATTGTTCAAGCATTTCGAGCATGGCCGGATTGAAATCACCCTGCCATCCGGCGGTCATCTGGTCTATGGCGCAGGCAGTCCCGACGGCCCAACAGCGCACGTCACGGTTCATCAACACGCCACCCTCTGGCGCATCCTGTCTCGCGGGCCTTTGGGCCTTGCGGAGAGCTACATGGATGCCCAATGGTCCTGTGATGACCTGACCACCCTGTTTGATATTTGCCTCAAAAACCGTGCAATCTTCGAAGCCATCCGCGCGCGGGGCTCCATTGCCCATCTGTTCGCCCGCCTGAAGCATTTGAGCCGAGCCAACAGTCTCAACGGCAGCCGCCGCAACATTGCCTATCATTATGACCTTGGCAATGATTTCTACGCCCTCTGGCTTGATCGCACGATGACCTATTCCTCAGCCCTTGGGGTAAAGGATGGCGAAGATCTGGCCATCAGCCAATGGCGCAAATTCGACAAGGCGCTTGCCATGTGCAACGCCAGTGACGGTGACCATATTCTTGAAATTGGCTGCGGCTGGGGCGCCTTTGCCGAACGCGCCGCTGATGCCGGATGCCATATCGATGGTCTGACCCTGTCGCAGGAACAGCATGCCTATTCCATCGCGCGGGCCGAAATGAAGGAATTTGACGACCGCGCGCGCTTCCATTTGCGCGACTATCGCCACGAGACAGGCACCTATGATGCTATTGTCTCGATCGAGATGATTGAAGCGGTTGGTGAAGAAAATTGGCCGATCTATTTCCAATGCCTGCGCGACCGTCTGAAACCCGGCGGACAGGCGGCCATTCAGGCCATAACCATTCACGATGACCAGTATGACCGCTATCGCCGCAGCGCCGACTTCATCCAGACTTACATCTTCCCCGGCGGCATGCTGCCAACCAAAGCCTTGCTCAAACAGCATGCCCAAGGGGCGGGACTGGAAGTCGTCGAGCAGCATATTTTCGGGTCCGACTATGCCAAAACGCTGGCCCGCTGGCGGCAGGATTTCCTTTTAGCCTGGCCCAAAATCTCCGCCCTCGGCTATGACGAGCGGTTCCGCCGCATGTGGCTCTACTATCTCTCCTATTGTGAGGCCGGGTTTGAAAATGGCACCATCGATGTTGGTCTCTATAGCTTCAGAAAGCCCGACTAGGCAGGACACCTGACCACCAAAACCATAACACCAAAAAGGGGAGGCATCGTGCCTCCCCTTTTTTTAAATCAGAATATTGTGCGGCTCAGCCGTCGAGCCGTGCCTTGCGGGTAATGAAACGCAGGAACGCCCCGACACCCGGAATTCGACGGTAAAAATGACGACCGCTATCCCAATAATCATAATGGGCGCAAATCAGCCCGTCCTCGTTGAACTGCAATTCGGTAACGCCACGCACGCTCCAGTCGCCAATCACTTTGACATGGCAGAAAAAGTCCCACCGCATCAGGCAAATATCTTCACTCCATGCTAAGTCGAGAATGTCAAAGCGTGGATCCCTGACATCTTCAAACATTTTCTCAATCAGCCGGACGACATTGCCCCTTCCATGCACATCATTGAACGGATCGATAAAATGCACATCCTCGCTGACCAGGGTGGCGACATCGCCTGCACTTTCGGGGCTGAGATTTTCATAAAAGTGGGCATATTGCCCCGCAATCTTCTTCATTCGGGTTTGTCTGTCGTTCACTTGACCATCCTCCGCATGAGAGTGAAATAAAGTCCATAAGGAAGTATGCGCAAGAAACGCAGCAACAAAGCCATGCGTAATGGAAATGCAACTTCGAACCGCTCACCTTCAAGCCCATCCATAATGCGTTCGGCCGCATCCTCTTCGCTCATCAGAAAGGGCATGGGAAAGTCGTTTTTCTCGGTCAATCGTGTCGACACGAAGCCTGGATTGATCAATTGCAAGGTCAGTCCCAAACGCTCGAATTCGGGCCGTAAAGTCTCACAAAGGCTCGCAAGGGCTGCCTTGGTTGGCCCGTAAAGTGATGCTTTGGGCAGGCCACAATAAGAGGTTAGCGAAGAGGTGATGGCGATCTTGCCGCTGCCGCGGGCTTTGAGTGCAGGCGTCAAGGCTTCGATCAGAGCCACGGCACCGAGATAATTGACCGCCATATGCTCCGATGCGGCCTGTTGGGTCAGAACATCAAGCCCGCCGGGCTGATAGCTGGCTGCGCAATAGATGGTCTGGTCGGGCAAAACACCGCGCGTGTCCATGCTGGCCACCGCTGCGCTAACATCATCGGCCTTGGTCACATCCAGTGGCAAGACCTCGATCCGGTCCGACAGGTCCGCGAGCGCCTGAAGTTGGTCAGACCGCCGCGCGCTCGCAACAATCCTGTGGCCAGATCGGGCATAGCCAAGCGCCAAGGCCCGCCCGATGCCAGAACTGGCACCAATAATCCAAATCTTCTTGTCACTATTGATCTTTTTGTCTTTGGTCGTTTCGGTCATGAGAACGAAAATCCTTTCGCTCTCCTTACGCCACAACCGCAAAGATAGATCACCCTGTCGCGCGTTCGCTATCATCACGCGAACGCGCCGGGCCATAGCCCAACACACTTATTTCCATTGCATGCAAGCGACGTGTCTCGGCAAGTTTCAGCCGACCATCAATTGCTTAAGGCGCAGATTTTCATATTCCACTTCCTGCACCCGATGGATGACCATGTCGCGGATCGAAATCATCCCGACCAGAAAGTCACCATCGACAACGGGCATATGACGAAACCGCCCATTGGTCATCCGCTCCATTACGTCAAGCACCCGGTCTTCACTGGTGCATGTTTGCGGATCGGCCGTCATGTGAGCGGACACCGGATCATGCAGAACCATGTCGCCCAGCTCTGCGGTGGCCGCAATCACATCACGCTCTGACAACACGCCCACAAGGCCGCCTGTATGATCAATCACCGGCAGGTTGCCGATTTTGCGCGCAGACAATTCCGCCACAGCGGCAGCCAATGTCATGCTGGCCGTGATGGTGAAAAGTTCGGCGCTCTTTTGTTCAAGGACGTCTTGAATAACGGTCTGGGAATAGGCTTTCTCAAATGCCAATCGCGCGTCTTGAGACATGCTGAGTTGGCTCGTTTCCTCGATTTCAGCGCGTGGTCCTTGATAGGTACTAGGTGCCATCATCTCTCTCCGCGAGTGTCCCCTCAAGCCTCTTGATCACCACTCGCTGCTGACCAGAGACTTTTCGTTTTTCTGAAAGCTTATCAAACGATTGGCAAACATGGCAATCCATGGAACGCGTATATGTGACCAATAGCCTAATCGCAATTTCGTGATCGGGCGCCCGAACAAATTGGTCATCAATGGAGAAATCACCTCCAACAGCAGTCTTTTCCGCGCTTCCTCACTTCTATCATCGAAAGATCGCCCGCTCCTCTTCCACCAGCTGGTAGATATAGTCAGACACGGCCTTGATGCGCGCCAAACGCCTTGTGCTTTCATGATAGACCGCCCAATAGGCCCTCTGGATGGTGTGTTGCGGCAAAATTTCGATGAGGTCGTCATCCTCACGCGCCATAAAGCCATGCAAAACGCCGATGCCAAGACCAGACCGCACCGCTTCGGTCTGCCCCAAGGCACTGGCGCATTCAAACTGGGCGCTCTGCCCCTTCATCATCTCACCGGCATAATCGAGCGATGGACTGTAAATCAGATCCTCCACAAACCCCACCAACCGATGCTCAGCCAATGCTTCGCGGCTTTCAGGAAGACCATGACGCGCAACATAGTCCCGGGAGGCATAAAGCCCGAGGCTATAATCCACCAGTTTGCGCGCCACCAGCCGGCCAACCGACGGGCGGTCAACCGTGATCACGATATCCGCCTCTCGCCGATTGATCGAAAAGGTGCGCGGCACCGGAACAAGCTGGATGGTCAGGTGCGGATAACGATCCAGCAACGGTGCCAGCCTTGGAGCAAGATAAGCCACCCCGAAACCGTCCGGCGCACCTATCCGCACCACCCCGGCAACATCGATATTGGTCTCGCCAATGCTCGCCCGCGCCGCATCCATTTCCGCTTCCATTCGCTCGGCCGCCAGTTGGAAATCCTCCCCTTCCGGGGTCAGAACACAACCTGTCGTCCGCCGGTCGAGCAATTTGGCGCGTAGCGAATCCTCCAAAGCCGTGATCCGCCGCGCCACCGTGGCATGGTTCACCCCCAGACTGCGCGCAGCCTGCAAGATCTGCCCGGCCCGCGCCACCGCCAAAAATATCCGCACATCGTCCCAATTCATCAAACAGCTTTCCCTTGCAATAGAGCACCTTAAGTTCAGTGCTTTAATTTTTGCACATCGGATGAGATTTTGCGACTATTGATATTTATTTTTGTCGAGGCAAATATGATAGACAAAGAACCACGAAAAATGTTGCATCAGGCAGCAACAAGAAAATCAAATAGACATGTAAGGGAGGATCCCCAATGACACGCGAGATCGGTCATTTCATCAATGGTGAGCTTGTTTCCGGCACCTCCGGGCGCTTTGCTGACATTTACAATCCTGCCACCGGCGAAGTGCAGGCCAAGGTCGCTCTGGCCACTGTGGCCGAGCTTGACGCAGCCGTTGACGCAGCCGCCAAGGCACAGCCTGCATGGGCTGCCCAGAACCCGCAAAAACGCGCCCGCGTGATGATGAAGTTTGTCTCCCTCATCAACCGCGACATGGACAAGCTGGCCGAGAAACTCTCCTCCGAGCATGGCAAGACCTTTATTGACGCCAAAGGCGACGTGCAGCGCGGTCTTGAAGTGATCGAAGTGTGCATCGGTGCACCGCACATGCTCAAAGGCGAATTCACCGACAGCGCCGGTCCGGGCATCGACATGTATTCCATGCGCCAGCCTCTGGGCGTGGTGGCAGGCATCACCCCGTTCAACTTCCCGGCCATGATCCCGCTCTGGAAGATGGGCCCGGCACTGGCCGCAGGCAACGCGATGATCTTAAAGCCATCCGAACGCGACCCGTCTGTGCCTTTGATGTTGGCTGAATTGCTCAAGGAAGCCGGTCTGCCAGACGGTGTCCTGCAGGTGGTCAATGGCGATAAGGAGAGCGTCGACGCGATCCTTGATAACGAGACCATCGAGGCTGTCGGCTTTGTCGGCTCCACCCCGATTGCCCATTATATCTACACCCGCGCAGCGGAAACCGGCAAACGTGCCCAGTGCTTTGGCGGGGCGAAAAACCACATGATCATCATGCCGGACGCTGACATGGATCAGGCAGCCGACGCACTGGTCGGCGCAGGCTTTGGCGCGGCTGGCGAGCGCTGCATGGCTATCTCAGTCGCCGTGCCGGTAGGCGAAGAAACCGCCGACAAACTGATCGAAAAACTGGTGCCGCGCATTGAAAAGCTGAAAGTCGGCCCTTACACCGCAGGGGATGATGTGGATTACGGCCCGGTTGTCACCGCAGCCGCCAAGGAAAATATCCTCCGCCTGATCGAAACCGGCGTGGAACAAGGCGCAGAACTGGTCGTTGATAGCCGCGACTTCCAGCTGCAAGGCTATGAAAATGGCTTCTTTGTTGGCCCGCACCTGTTCGACAAGGTGACCACCGACATGGACATCTACAAGAAAGAAATCTTCGGTCCGGTTCTCTCCTGCGTCCGTGCCAAAACCTATGAAGAAGCCATCGGCTATGCCATGGATCATGAATATGGCAACGGCACCGCCATTTTCACCCGTGACGGCGATACGGCCCGCGACTTTGCCAACCGCATCAATATCGGCATGGTCGGCATCAATGTGCCAATCCCTGTGCCGCTCGCCTACCACACCTTCGGCGGCTGGAAAAAATCCGGCTTTGGTGATTTGAACCAGCATGGCCCGGATGCCTTCCGCTTCTATACCCGCACCAAAACCGTCACCGCACGTTGGCCGTCGGGCATCAAGGAAGGCGGGGAATTCGCCATTCCTGTGATGGAATAGCCCCACTCTACGAGGACTTTTCCCTCCCCGTGAACGCCTCTCCCCCCAACAAAGAATAGAGGCGTTCAAGATGCATCGCGGAGGTATTTACGCTTCCATGATGCAGACGTAAGCCGTCGCCATCCTCATCTCGGGCGACGGCTTTTTCATGCCTGCGGAAAGCGTGCTTTGGGCTGGCCTTTGCTGCCATCAATCAGTATGGTGCTGTCTGTTTGATCGAAATGACAGAGCATCGGCCATTTGCAATTGGCAACAAAGCCGCCAATGCCAAAGCCCGATCGCCGTCAGCCCTGCATTCCAATGAGCCAATCTCATGCAAGACACATTCTCGCCGGACAACCATCCTGACATTCTCGTGGTTGGTGGTGCCCATATGGACCGGATCGGACGCTCCCGCGCCCGCCTTGAACCCGGACAATCCAATCCCGGCTCTCTAAAACGCACAGTCGGCGGCGTGGCGGGCAACATCACCCGCTCTCTGGCCCGGCTCGACTGGACAGTCGCCTTGTCGACCATCAGCGGCGAGGACATCGACGCCACCCTGTTGCTTGAGCAAATGCAGCAGCAGGGCATCGACATGTCCCTTGCCACCCGCAACCCTAACCTGCCCAGCGCCACCTATACCGCGATTGAAGACCGGGACGGCTCGTTGATTGCAGGCATTGCTGATATGGGCATCTATGACAGCTATCCGGCGGATCAGATTTCCCATTGCCTGTCGCACCTCACCAAGCCAATCCCCATTCTCGCGGACACCAATTTGCCGGTTGATGCTTTGCAGCGGATCGCAGAGGAAAAAGGTGAGCATCTGTTTGCCGTCTGCGCCGTGTCCGGCCCCAAGGCCAACCGGATAGCCGATGCTCTTCACGGGGTGGATCTGCTCTTCTGCAACGAAGCGGAAGCGGCGATTTTGGCCGATGAATTTGCCGAGCTTGATGCCTTGCCAGAAATCCTGCGCGACATCGGCGTCGTCTCAGGGGTCATCACCAAGGGCAATGCAGGCCTTTCCGCCTGGCAGGGCGACCAGTTCTGGAGCCTGCCAGCCCCACCGGTCAAGGTCACCTCATCCAATGGCGCAGGCGATTGCCTGACCGCATGCACGCTCCATGCGTTGCTGCTGGGGCAGGATCTCAGGCAAGCCCTTGCCTATGGCATGGCAGGCGCCAGCCTTGCCCTGATGAGTGAACAATCGGTGCCGGACCTTCTCTCCCGCACCATGCTGGAGGCCTGTTTGGCCGATATTCCGAAAAGCACTTAACAGGCCCTGCGCCTTAAATCCCAATCGAACCAAAACAAAGCCAACAAAGAAAGAGCAACAAATGGCAACTCTCCCAATCAAATTCAGCGCCGAAGTGCAGGCCGCCCGTGACGCTGGCCTGCCGATTGTCGCCCTTGAATCGACCATCATCACACACGGCATGCCCTACCCGGAAAATGTCAGCACCGCGCTTGAGGTCGAAGAAATCATCCGGGCTGAAGGTGCCTGTCCCGCCACCATCGCCATCCTTGACGGGGTGATCGAAATCGGTCTCTCCCAAGAGCAGATCGAGCATCTCGCCCAGCGCGATGACATTCTCAAACTGTCCCGTGCCGACCTCGCCTATGCACTGGTTGCAGGCAAGAGTGGCTCGACCACCGTGGCCGCCACGATGATTTGTGCCGCACAGGCGGGCATCGAAACCTTCGCCACCGGCGGCGTGGGCGGCGTCCATCGCGGGGCCGAAGAGACATTCGACATCTCCGCCGACCTGCAAGAACTGGCCAAAACCCCGGTGATGGTCGTCTCCGCTGGCGTCAAGGCTCTGCTCGACATCCCCAAGACCCTCGAACTGCTTGAAACCCTCGGCGTGCCGGTCGTTGGCTTCGTCACAGACGAATTCCCGGCCTTCTGGTCGCGCGAAAGCGGCGAGCCTTGCCCGATGCGCCTTGATGCGCCCGAACAGATCGCTGCCCTTTACAAAATGCGCATAAATCTTGGCCTTGATGGCGGCATGATGGTCGCCAATCCGGTGCCTGCGGAAAGCGAAATTCCGCGCAACGAAATGGAAAGCGACATCATCGAAGCCATAGACGAGGCCAATCGCCGCAATGTGTCAGGTAAGGAAGTCACCCCCTTCGTGCTCTCGCGTATCAAGGAGCTGACCGATGGCGAAAGCCTTGTGACCAACATCGCTCTGGTCAAGAACAATGCCAAGCTGGCCGCCCAAATCGCCAAGGGTCTGAAGGCCTGAGCCAGCAGGCAGTTACCATGAAAAACAAAAGCCCGCCAACATCCGTGTTGGCGGGCTTTTTCAATGCAAAGCGCAAAAGACGGCGCGATCAGGAATCAAGCACTTCCCTTATCTTTGTCGCCAATTGCTTCAGCGAGAACGGTTTTGGCAAGAAACCAAATTCCACATTGTCCGGCAGATTCTTGCGGAAGGCCTCTTCAGCATAACCGGACATGAAGATCACCTTCAGCTCAGGGCGCTTCTTGCGCAGTTCGCCCAGCATGGTTGGCCCGTCCATTTCCGGCATCACCACGTCGGAGACCACCAGATCGACCTTTTCCTCGATTTCCTCAATCAGTTCAAGCGCCTCAGCCCCTGATCCGGCCTCATGGACGCTATAGCCGCGAGATGCCAAAGCACGGGCCGCAAAGGCGCGCACCGCTTCCTCATCCTCAACCAGCAGGATCGTGGCGCTGCCGGTCAGATCAGTGATGGCCGGATTGTCAGCGCCGGCTGCCTCAGCTTGCGCGTCATCCTCACCATCATTGACCCCTTCCAAAGCATCGAGATCCGTCACCCCGTTTAGAGCCTTTGACTCTTCCACATGGCGTGGCAGGAAAATGCGGAAGGTTGTGCCTTGCCCCATTTCACTTTCAAGGAAGATAAAGCCACCCGTCTGCTTGACAATCCCATAGACGGTGGAAAGGCCAAGGCCCGTCCCCTTGCCCACATCCTTGGTGGAGAAGAAGGGTTCAAAAATCTTGTCGCGAATATCTGGCGGAATGCCCGTGCCACTATCAAGCACTTCAAGCAGCACATAATCAGACGGCTCAAGCTGCGTATAAGGCATCTCTGCGGCTTCCGCTTCGCCCAGATTGCGGGTCTGGATGGTCAATTGACCGCCATCAGGCATGGCATCGCGCGCATTCACGGCCAGATTGACGATCACCTGTTCCAACTGATTAAGGTCAGCCTTGACAGGCCACAGGTCGCGCCCGTGGATCATGTCCAGATCAACCTTCTCACCCAGCAGGCGATCCAGCAGGATCGATAGATCAGCCAGCACATCGCCAAGTTCCAGCACCTGCGGCCGCAAGGTCTGACGACGCGAGAAAGCCAGCAACTGCCGCACCAGTGACGCAGCCCGGTTGGCATTCTGCTTGATATTCATGATATCCTGGAAAGACGGGTCGCTAGGCCGATGGCTGGCCAGAAGCAGATCCGAAAAGCCGATGATCGCGGTCAGAACGTTGTTGAAGTCATGGGCCACCCCGCCAGCCAGCTGGCCAACAGCCTGCATTTTCTGGCTTTGGGTGAATTGCACTTCCAGAGCTCGCTGCTCTGTGGTTTCCAGCGCATAGACAATGACCTTCTCATCATCTGCCTCGCTATCCTCAACCCCGGAGAGGAAGAAGCGGACCGTCCGGTTTGCATCCTCAGCAAGATCACACTCCACCGGCAGAATATGGCTCTTGCCACTCAGCGCCTCTTCCATCCGGGCTGACAATTCGGCCCGATTTTTCTCAACCACCAGACTGTGAATGGTCGGGGTCTGCTCGTCGGCCTCTTCCAGCTCGCCAAACCGTTCATCGGGCTGCTCGCCGGGCACCACAGACGAGAAGAGCCGCGCAAATGGCGCATTGGTCCGCACCACCTTGCCTTCACTGGTCATGGCCGCAATGGCAATCGGGGTGTTGTTGAAGAAGCGGGCAAAGCGCACCTCAGCAACCCGCAACTCCTCTGAAATGTCTTCCCCCGGACTGCGATTAAGAACCAGAGTCCTTGACGCGCCGGGCGTTCCGTCAGAGGCCATTGGAACCCGATGCATAAGCCGAACAGGCAAACTGTGGCCATTGCGCTTGACCAGATCGATGTCGAGCATCTCGGTCTTGGGCATGCCGGGCGCATTGCTCGCCGCATCCAACAGGGCCGTGCCGTCACCAGACACCAGCTCATTCAGATTCAGATGCCGCGGCTCAAACTGGGTCAGGTCATAGCCCAACCAGTCCGCCAACGTTGCATTCATATAGACAATGCGGCCATCAGGCTCAGCGGAGAAGAAACCGGCTGGCGCATGATCAAGATAGTTGATCGCCAGCTGCAATTCCTGAAAGATATTTTCCTGCCGCTCGCGGTCCCGCGTGATGTCATAGACCTTCCAGACCGAGAGAGGTTTTTTCTTGCCGCCACTGCGCCCGTCATTCAAAGCACGAACCTTGATCCGATACCAGCGCGCCTGCGGGCTGACATCCGGCCCATCCGAGCTGGCGGGATTTTTGAACAGACGAAACTCTTCCATCGCCGGGCGACCATCGCGCAACGCTTCCGACAGACGATAGATGGCTTCGGCCGCATCCGGTTCGCCCGCAAAACTGCGTTCGATCGAGCGGATTGACTCAGCGTCTTCCGCCCCGGTCAGCCGCGCATATTCGGCATTGGCATAAACGATCCGGTCCTTGTCATCACAGACCAGCACGCCATCTGTCAGCGTGTCGACAAATTCCCGCGTGAGATGCGGTGCCGGCTGAGCGCCGCCAAATCGCAACAGGCCCACAGCCAGCCCCAACAGCGCCAGAATGCCAATCCCGGCCAGCACGCTGAGGAAAATCAGTTGCAATTGGCCACCAAAATGGCCCTTGAAAAAGACGAGAGAAGCAGCCACCCCAACAAGGAACAAGGCCAGCAACAGCAGCCCCTTGACGCTGCCCGACCGTTCTTCCTGATCGATCATGGCTGCGGATGGCCCGCTTTGGCTGATTTGTTTGCCCATCTGGATCTACCCCTGCCCTGCATCCGGCTCATCTTGATGACCGGGCCCGTGGCCCGCTCTGCTGTTTCACATTCCTCACACAGAGCCCTTGTGACAGGCCTGCGGCAATCGGGAATGTTCATTTCGGTCATTGACTGCGATTAGACCAGCTTTGCCGATTCTTCAATTTCATAATATAGCCGATCACTTCTGCAACCGCTTTATAATGCTCTTCGGGCACTTCTTCTTCGATGTCCACTGTTGCGTAGAGCGCGCGTGTCAAAGCCGGATTCTGAACAATTGGAACATTGTGCTCCTTGGCAATTTCACGAATGCGCAACGCCGTCTCGTCAACCCCTTTTGCAACGCACACCGGCGCACCCATGCCCTCATCATATTTCAACGCCACGGAATAGTGGGTCGGGTTGGTCAGCACCACTGATGCCTCCGGCACCGCCGCCATCATGCGCTTGCGGCTGCGTTCCATACGCAACTGCCGCAGTTTGGCTTTGACCGTCGGATCACCTTCCTGTTGCTTATATTCTTCCTTGATCTCGCGAACCGACATTTTCTGTTTTTCGAACCATTTGTTGCGCTGATACAAATAGTCCGCAGCCGCCACGACCGTCATGATGACAATCACTCCGATGACCAGTTGCAAGGCCAATTCGCGCACCAGCGGCAGCAACTGTGTGGGATCGAGCCCGATAATCACGTCAAGCTTGTCGCGCTGCGGATACAGGATCAGCAGCATCAGGATGGTCACAATACCGAGCTTCAAAAGACCCTTGGCAAAATTAACAAGGCTTTCGCCAGAAAAAAGCCGTTTGGCGCCACTAAGCGGGGAAACTTTCGAAAGTTTCGGTTTCATCGGCTCGGTTGAGAAAACGAACTTGTGCTGTATCACGTTGCCAAACACGGCCATCACCATCAATGCCAGCATCGGCAAGACCAGAAAGCCGAGCAACGTGTAGCCGACATCATTCCAAATCCTTCCCAACACACCACCTTCAATGGACAATTCGTGGGAATGTTCAAAAAAGCCCTTGAGGTTGCGCGCCATGCCAGCGGCAATATAGGTCCCCAGCACAGCCACGACCAGCCCGGTGCCCATCATCGAGAACCAGGCGGAAACTTCCTGACTTTTGGCGACATCGCCTTTCTTGTGTGCGTCGTCAAGACGCTTCTGTGTCGGGTCTTCCGACTTTTCTGCGTCGTCATTTTCTTCGGCCATAACAGCCTCCTAGCCCAAAGGCTCGACATGGTCATGCGCTTGGCTTGATCAGCGCGCCACGAAAGTGCCGAGCACGGCCTCGATGTGGCCCATATACCAGTTCATCAGGGTCACCAACAGAATCATGAACAATATTGTACCAACCAAAATATTGGCAGGCATAGCGATAAAGTAGACTTGCAACTGAGGCATGAGACGCGACAACAGCCCCAGACCGAACTGGAAGATTATGCCATAGACGATGAAAGGGGCCGACATTTTGAGTGCCACCACAAAGGACGTCGACACCACTTCGATCGCATATTCGGCAACATCTCCAAGGGGCAGCATCTGGTTGACCGGAAACAGCTTGTAGCTGTCCAGCATCGCCCCAATCATCAGATAATGCAGATTGGTGACGAAAATCAGGGCCACAGCCAGCGTACCCATAAAGCGGCCCAATTGCACGGTCTGCTGTCCCGTACTCGGATCTGGCCCCATGGCAAAACTCAAGCCCAGTTGAAAGGCCATAGTCGTGGCAGCAATTTGCAAGGCCGCCATCACCAGACGCATCGACAGCCCCAGAAAGACCCCGATCAGGATTTCCATGCCCATTGCAGCCACCAAAGCATAGAAATTCGCCGGAATTGCCCCGTAGTCATTTGAAACCAGCGGATAGAAAAGCAGGCACATCAACAATGCCAGAATGAGACGGATTCGCACCGACACGGCTTGTTCGGAAAAAGCCGGCAAGATCATGAACATGGTCCCGACCCGGGCAAAGATCAGAAAAAAGATATAAGCAGTTTGCGGTAGGATATCGAGTGTCATGCGCAAGCAACGATCTAACCCAAGGGCAGATCAGCGTCCCCCAAAAGCTAGCCGGATATAACCCGTTCCATCAAAAATTGTGTGAAGCTTCCAAGTGTCGCCCCAATGAAGGGCAGCGCAATCATCAAGGCAATGAAAATGGCGATGATTTTGGGGACAAAGACGAGTGTCATTTCCTGAATCTGCGTCAGGGCCTGGAACAACGCAATCACGACACCGACAATCAGGCCAACCACCATGATGGGACCGGCGATCTTGAGCATCACCCAAAGCGCTTCACGGGCGATATCGAGCATTTCAGGTCCGGTCATTCCCGGTCTCCCCTAGCCAATCAAGGCCAAACAAACAGGGGCGCGCCACCATGGCCCGCCCACAAAATCCGCTGAAAACCGTCTCGATATCAATCCGACTAGATCGGCATCCGCATGATTTCTTCATAAGCAGAAATCACCCGATCACGCACCGAAACCATGGTTTCGAGCGCAACTTCGGTTTCCGCCACCGCCGTGACCACATCCACCACATCTGCCTTGCCCTGCAACATGTTGGTAGCGGTTTTCTCGGCGACCTGACCCTTGTCCAGCACCCCGGTGACACCATCCTTGACCATGGCACCAAAATCCGGCTTGGCATCGGCAGCCTTTTGCAGCGTCTGATCCGATTGTGTCTGATTCGTCAGCTTCTGGGCTAGACTATATGCATTTGCAGCGGTCAAAGAGGTGTTGAGCATGGTCTGTCTCGCTTTGCCCGCAAGGGGCGACTAAGTCAAAAAGGTAAGCGATGCTTGATAGCATCAAGCCTTGAGAAGGGAGACTCAGGCCTTGAGAATATCGATGGTCTTTGTGATCATGCTGCGCGTTGCAGAAACCACATTCAAGTTGGCCTGATAGCTGCGCTGGGCCTGTTGCAGATCGGTCACCTCAACCAGAGAGTTGACATTCGGCAGCTTCACATAGCCATTGGCGTCTGCCGCCGGATGACCTGGTTCATAACGGGTGCGAAAATCCGATTTGTCGGTCACAACGCGTCCCATGTCGACTGTCTTGGCTTCGATCTCGCGATCAAAATGCGACTTGAAAGTCGGGATTTGTCGCCGATAGGGATCCCCGCCCGCCTGCCGCGCCGTTGAATCGGCATTGGCAATATTCTCGGAAATCACCCGCATGCGACCGCTCTGCGCCTTCAAACCAGACGCGGCGATCATGATTGACCTAAGAAAATCCATTCCACTCTCCACCATCTCGGCCAATGCCGATAGCGTTTCGCTGATTCTGCGCCTTAACTGCGCCGTGATGCCATTCGGATGATGCCAAGCCCTTTTTTGTATAGGGTAGACGCCGCCTGATAATCCATCTGGTTGGACGTCACTTTCATCATCTGCTCTTCAAGCACCACTTGGTTGCCGTCTGGCGTGATCTCATATCCGTCCATTTTCTTTCCCGTCAGATTGCCATCAGGGAAGATTGCCCGGCCTTTGAGGTGATGCGCGTTGGTCAGACGGGTTTCAAGCCCCCCCGTCTGCTGGGGCTTCAGCATGCGATCAAATTTGAAACTGCTCAGATCACGCGCCTGATAACCGGGCGTATCGGCGTTGGCGACATTCTCGGCCAGCACTTTCTGACGCGCCTGATGCCAATGCATCTTGGAGCGCAACATCGAAAAAAGCTTGAGGTCACCAACAGCCATGACAGAATCCGTTATCCCGGTTTGGATGCCTGTAGGGCACCCGGTATTGTTCTGGTTCAGGCAAATTTTGCCTACCATATGGTTAACGAGATATTAACGTAGCCCAAACTTTTCTCGCTTATCGCTGATTTCCGCCATTTCGTGTCGATATTAGCTCGGCAAATCTTGCAATCTGCTAGCAAAAAAAAGCGACATATCTTTCGAAAAGGTTAAAATGGTTCCATTGACAGATTCGCAATCGGGGTGGCGATGCCCGTATATTCTGAAAGAGCTCGCCTGTTTCCCTGTCTTGCAGCTGTCCAGCGTATCGTGTCTGCCGCCTGTGATGGTGAGGTGCCAGACTGTTGAGTAAACACAATTAGCAACATGTCTTTGCAAACGGCAAGACCTGTTCGAGAGTGGAAGGCCCGTCATGGAAGACATCAGCACATTGATCAAGGCACTCGTTTTATTGGGCGGTATCATTTTTCTGATCGTATTGCTCACCTGGTTTCTCAAGAAGATCAACATGATGGGTGCGAGAATCGGCAAGGTCGGCGAAGCCCCTCGTCTGGAAGTGCGCGAAGCCGTGCAGGTGGATCACCGCCGCCGTCTGGTTCTGGTGCGCCGGGATCATGTGGAGCATCTGGTCATGATTGGCGGCGATAACGACTTCCTCGTCGAGCATCACATCATGCCGCCAATGCCAGCACAACAACCAGCCGCTCAACAGCCTCCTCAGGCAGCGCGTCCAATTCCTGCCCAGCCTGCACCCACTCAGCCTTCGCCCGCTCAGCCTGTTACTGCTCAGCCTGCGGCCGCCAAACCTGTGGCAGGGCAAGCCATTGGTGCCCAGCCAGCCCAATCAAGGCCCAAGCCAACCGCGCAGCCGGCCTCTCAGCCATCCGCTCAACCGGTTCCACCACAGCGGCCAACGCCGCAACAGGCGCCCCATTTGCCACCGCAGCCCAAACCGATGGCCCGTCCGGCTGACCCTGTCAAATCCACAGCCCCGGCCGTTAGCGCCTCCGACAGTGCCAACAGCAAGCCAACGGCACCTGCACCCAATATGCGTGATTCCAAACCGTCGGCCCCAATGTCGCCGCCTCTGCAGCCTCTGCAAGCGCGCTGGCAAAATGATGCCACGCCGCCTTTGCCGCCCCATCCGTTGAGACCGAACACTGAGGCAGACAAGAAGCAGGACAAGGCAGAACCAGCAAAACCGACCGAGAAAAATCCGGTCACTCCCGCTGCCACAAATAGGGACAAAGATCAGGCGTCCGGGGATCAGAAACAAAGAGATCAGGCTTCACAAGCTGGTCCTGTTCGAACCGATCCCAGGCAACAGCCCACAAAGTCGGAGCCGCCTCAACAAGAACGCCCACAACAGGAGCGCCCACAACCGGAGCGTCCAAAGCAGGAACGGTCTGACAACGTGACCATGTCCTCCAGCAATCAGCCTGAAGCAGCGCCAAAGGATGAAGACCGCAAGGACAAACAGGAGCAGGCATCAGAACCGAAAGCGGCACCTGCCGTTCAACCGGCCAAGCCAGACCCAGCTCCGCAAGAGAGAACTGAAGACAACAAGCCAGAAGACAACAAGCCAGAAGACAAGAAACCCGAGACCGCCACGTCTTCCTCTCCTGCACAGGAGCAGCCCAAACCGTCTGATGACGCCTCGAAGACAGCACAAACCAAATCGGCAGCATCGTCCGCTTACGACGATGAAATCAGTCGGCTTCTGAATGAATTGTCAGGTGACCTCAAGAAATGAGTGACACCCACAATTCAGCACCGTTGCCACAAGCAACTGTGACGCCGGTCAAGCGGATCGCGACCGACATAAGCAATGATGCTGCACAAGATTTGCTCAAGAGCCTGAAGCGCAGCGCTCTGATGGGGGGCTTTGTTGCCTTTCTGGCTCTGGTCTTTCTTGCCATCGGCTTTAGTCATCCTGCGCTCGCCCAACAGCTCAGCATTGGTCTTGGCGATGATCTGACCTTGACCGAACGGGCCATGCAGCTCGTTGCACTGATCACCATTTTGTCGCTGGCCCCCTCGATCCTGATCATGGTGACCAGCTTCACCCGTATTGTTGTGGTGTTGTCTTTGTTGCGCTCTGCCATTGGCCTGCAAACCGCACCGCCCAATACGGTGATGGTCAGCCTTGCACTGTTTCTGACCGCCTTTATCATGGCCCCGACCTTTGAGCAGGCTTACAATACCGGCATCCAGCCACTGGTCGAAGGCAGCATTGAATTACCGGAAGCCTTCGAACGGGCATCGGTGCCGTTTCACGCCTTCATGCGGCAGCATGTGCGCGAGAATGATCTGGCCCTGTTTCTTGACATGGCCCGACAAGAACCGCCAGCGACCCCCGAAGAAATCAGCCTGCGGGTGCTGGTTCCCGCTTTCATGATCAGCGAATTGCGCCGCGCGTTCGAAATCGGGTTTCTGATCTTCCTGCCCTTTATCATCATCGATCTGGTCGTCGCCTCGATCCTGATGTCCATGGGCATGATGATGCTGCCGCCAGTGGTGATTTCCCTGCCGTTCAAGCTGATTTTTTTCGTGCTGGTAGATGGCTGGAACCTGATCACGGGTTCGCTGGTAAAAAGCTTCGTTGGCTCCTAGATCACCTACCCCATAGGGGTCAGGCGATAGGTGAGCGCTCAAACTTGCGGATTGTTCGGATCATTGGCAGGCGGCACCGGAGCCGCCTGATCTAACGCTGTCTCTTTTTCATCGCCCTTCAGATAGCGCGAGCGATATTCGGTCAGGAAGCGCTCCATCGAATTGATGCCAGCAATCTGCTGGGCGACAGCCTGAAATTCCTCGCCATTGCGCTCAATGGGCAAGGTCACCACATCAAAGGCACCGGCCACGGACGTAGCGGCCATTTTGTCAGCATATTTGCGACGCAGGCGATCCAGTCCCAACTTGTCATCAGCCAGACTATATGCAATGCCAGCCCTCAGAACGTTGGTCTGTTCCTGCTCGTCAAGCGCTGCAGCAAGGCTCCAGCGATCCCCAAGCATCATTTCGGTCTGCTCGGCAACATCCTGCCAACGCTTGGCATCCCACATGATATCAGCGCGCAACTGATCCACATCCCCACCTTGCAAAGGCTGCAACAGTTCAAGCGCCAGACCAACCTTGTTCAACTGCGCCAAAGACTTTGCCTCGACCAATCGGCGTTGCCGCTCAACGGACAAGGGCAATTGGGACTGGCGGGTCCGACGCAGAGTATCAAGCGCCATGTTCGGTTTGCTATCGAGCAGGTAAATCAAGGCCAGATCAGCCGCGATCTGGGAACGGGCAGCCCCTTTGAGGCGATTGTCCACCTGATGTTTCAACAAGTCCGACGCCCGATCCAGCAGATCCACTTCCACCAACTTGTCCGCCAGACGCCGCACCATTTCGTCACCGCGTCGACCGACCGGTGTCAGCTCACGGAAATCATAATAGAGCGACAGGGCCTTGATGGCCGAAAGCTCATTGACCTTGCCATCAAGAAACAGTGACGAGAAAACCGCATTCATTTCCTCTTGCAACACGCGCGAAATTTCGGAGGCAGGATCGGAATCGGCTGCCGACTTCAGCGTTTCAAAGGCGTTGCGATACTCTTTCTTGTCGACATAATAATGGGCCAGCGTGCGCAGGGCATTCAATTCCACATCGTCGCCACGCCAGATGGTGGTCAAGCCTTCCAGCTCTTCGATCGCGTCATCGAGATTGATCTTGTCTTCCTGACGGCGCAGCTTGACATCCTGCAGCCAGGCGTCATTGGCAATCGGCAGATATTTTGTATCGCGCGCCGCCTTGAAGGCTTCGGACGCTTCCTTGACATCGTTGCGCGCCACCGCAATCTTGCCGCGCAAGAGATTATAACGCGCCATCCCTTCGGCATCGAGATAGGTGGGATTGACCTCGGCCAACGCCGCAGTTGCACTGCCAAACTGTTGGTCGAGATAGGCAATCTCAACCCCGTCAAGCAACATCATCTGCCGCACTTTCATGCTGTAATCCTGCGCCACCGTCGCAGCCAGATCGAGTGCATCATCTGCCTCGCGCCAGCGCCCCGCACGGGCAGCGGCCAACCCACGCCAAACAGAGGCGTCGGGATCATTTTCAAATTCGGGATGATTCAAACGACGAAAGGCCGACTCCGGTCGGCCCGCAAACAATTCCGCCGCTGAATAGAGCGTTCGGAAGCCCTTGCCTCGCGCAAATTCCGGCGCGGCATCTTCAATCATCTGCAAATGACCAAGCGCCTCGAACGCATAGCCATTGGCCACCAACAATTTGGCGAGAGCCAACTGGCTCTGAATTGCCATCAGGTCGGTATATTTCGACAGCTTGCGTTCCAGCTCCTGCCGCTTGTGATGAAACTGAACCGGCGTTTTGGCCACCAGCTCATTGAGATTGAGAAAGGTCTCTCGCACCCGGTTGCCATTGTTGGTCAAGGCGCTGACGTCCGCCGCGCCCGGCTGGGCGTTGGAAATGGTCAGCCCCCGGTTCGAACTGATATAAACATAGCCCTCGTCACGCGCCAGCAGCAGGTCGTCCACATGCTCGGCCAACGCGATGCCATGGGCAGAAATCAGGGTGGTAAAATCAACAAACCGCTGTCCCTTGACAAAGCCACGGGCTGGACCAAACCCGGTCACCACATGCAAATTTTCACCCGTACCGGGATCGCGCAATTTCAACACGGTACCGGATCGCTCAAACTTCACCCGCATCGCCGACCGGCCATCACTAACCTTGGTTCGCGACATATGCAGCGGCTTGGTAGGCTCAACCACCATATCACCAATGGTCAGGAGCCAGCCGTAGCCTTCAGGAGAAAACGTAACCAGACGGGGATTTTTGAGCGGAATACGCAACACCGCTGTCGCACCGGCTCGCCAAACCTCGATATCATCGGAAAATGCGGCCAATTGCTCGCGCGCAGACGCCACATCCAGATCCAGCACGGTATCAAACACGGCCCAGATCACCCCGTTACGGCGAAAAACTGCCGACGATGTCGGGTTTTTGAACGGGAAGAACAAGCGCACGCTGCGCCCGAAAGTCTTAGCCTCCACCCGCAGAACTTGCGAGGTCAGATCAGATCCCTGCCCTTTCATCCGCTCGGCGTTGCTCCGCACCATTGCTGGCGCGGAATTCTGCGGCTGAACTGAATCTGAAGGCACCGTCGAGCGAGGATTTTGTTCGGCTGACGCCTCAGAAGATTGCGCAGGTTGCGGCTGGAGCCGGTCGGCCTGTGTCACCTGCATTGGTTGCTTGGCGGGCGGCGTCCGAGGCAAAGGCTGTTCTGTAGAGAGTGTTGGATTGGCGAGCGACGAGGTCGACCCATCCGCAGGCTGGGTCACTTGCTCCGGTTGACTGGATTGAACGGCTTGCGGGTCTGAGGGCTGCGGAGGTAGAGACTGGTCTACAACCGGCTGGGCTACATTGCCTGACGCTGTCGGCCCAAGAATCAATTTGCTCGGACCGGAAGACGCCGACAGATCATCTGCAACACCAAGGATCTGGGCTCCATCGGGGGCAATGGTCACAGTGCGCGGTGGCATGTCTATCCCCTTGGCCACCAGAACACCGGTGTCACCGGGCTTGGACACAGCGCGCGTTACATGCTCTTCCGCTCCGGTGGCATCAAACAGAGACTTGTCTCCGGTAATGTCGACAATGTAGGAATTTTCCTCACGAAAGGCCCTTACGTCGGCATTTTTGGCAACAACGAGGGTGAATTTCACCCTGCCCCCTTCTTTCGTCATCAGCATGTCGCGCACCAGCCCGGGCAAGGAGGTGCGCAATTCCGACAGGTCCACATCGGTCTGATGATTAAAGAACAGATTGACCGCTTCGCCCCGACGCTCAAAGGTCGAATCGAACGGAATATTCCAGATGAAAGCAAAGCGCGAGAAGGTTGGATGGTCACCAATGCGAATATCCAGCTTCGGCTTCACGCGGGTGGCGCTTTCCTGCTGTTGCAACGAGCGCGCCAGCCGCAAAGCCTCTTCGGCACGTTTCGCCAGCTCGGTGACAATTTCCGCAGGCAAGGATGGAGGCAGCCCAGCCCAACTTTGGGGCAACAAGTCAACAAACAGCCGCTCACCGGCTTCCATCGTGTTGATCCGCACCCCTTCCTTCAGCGCAAGCCGCAACCCCTTGCCGTCTGGGTCCAGTCGAGCGATGGTGACATAGTCAGGCAGGATTTGCGCCAGAGTCGTAACCGAATTGGACTGCATTCGTTGGTCGAACCGGACCACGAACACACTGTTATTTTGTTTGATCGAATAGCCGGGCAGCAAATTGCGCCCCGCAAAATTGAGCACAATCCGCCCAAACCCTTCCTCTTTCGTCGTGGTGATTTCAAGCGTGCCCTTCTCATTCGCTTGAGACGACGGCGTGTCTTGAGGTGGTGTCAGATTTTGCTGCGCAATGGAAGTGCCGGGGAGAAGGATCAGGAACCATACAAGGACGACCAGAAGGGCAATGAGACCACGCGAAACCGCGCGCGAGAAAGCCTGCCCGATCCTCTCGGATCGCACATACTTTGTCTTTGCATCTTGACCCAAACTAGACATCGACTGTCTCCGCCTTCTCATTTTTGGCTTCATGCCCTCAAGCAAAGCGCACTCACCAACGGCGGAACACTCTGCAATGCTTGGGGCTTCAATGAAACAAAAATATGGGAAAATGCTTTATCGTCGCTTACCACAAACTATATATTGCCCACTTTCCATCCGCTTTTTCCGTCAGCGGGCCTGATTTTGGCAAATACAGCCATCAGGTTGAAAGCAACAGGCCCGTAAGGTCTGTTGCCATCCTCTCATCAAACACCCTTATTTACCGATCTGCGGCAGGGTATCGGATTCGAGGTTTTTCACATCCTGCTCAAGGGTATTGCCCTTGGCGATCGCCTGGCTGAGGGCACCGGCAGAGTCAGCACGCATATTGCCCAAGATGGCTGCAACCTTGCGCGGCTTCATAATCTTGACGATATCAAGCAACACATCAGGATCCAGCACCTCGAAAATTCGCGCAGCCTGCTTGGGCTTCATCGACTGATACATCGCCACCAGCTTGCCCAGATCTTCCTGCTGTTCCTGCTTGCGCTCGCGTGTGGCCTGCTGGATGGACTGTTCAAGCGCCTTGAGTTCTGCCACGCGCTTTTCAAGGCGTTTCTCGGCAGCATTCAGCAAGGCTTCACGCATTTCGATGCTCTTGGCGCGTTCTTCCAGTTCCTCACGTCGCTCGGACAGGCGCTCCAGAATAGCCAATTCGGACCGCGAGCTTTCTGACGGGTTCACCTTCATTCCATCAATCAGCGAGGTAGGTTCCTCATTTTTGCCATCGGTTTTGGCTTGCATATCCGCTGGCTGATCCGCTTCAGTCGGGGGTGCGGCCGGTGCCGGTGCTGGCTGGTTTTCCTGCGCCAATGCGGGCACCGTGGAGACAAAAAGCATGTCGCTGCTAAAGACCAGATGTGAGACCTTAATGAAGAGCAATCCCGTCACGGCCACCAACAGAGTGGGCAACAAACGAAGATGTGTCATGCAGCAACCCCCCTCTTCTGTCGGATGGCCATCAGGCGCTCAGACGTTGCTGCCGCAACATCTTTCAAACGACGCGGACCTTCCACTGCCTCAACGACCGGAGCAGCGCTGTACCGCTCTGCTTCACCATGGCCTTGCGCATATCCCGGTTCAGACATCTCATAGCCACGCGGCGCTGCAATTTTCTGACTTGGAGCAGCCCCCCGCACAGCATCGGAGATCTTGACCAGACGACCAACAACCCCTTCACCCTGCACAACATAATGCTGCAATTCGCCCGAAAGCCGTTCGGCTTCACGCAGACGATGGGCCAGATTGCGATCGCAGTCACCAGCCGTTGCCTTCAGACCAAGGATAGCCCGTTCCGCAATCTCAGTTGCTGTGATCAGCTCTGCAATGGTCGCCCGCAAAGCTTCCTCATCGTTGCGCAATCGCTTCAAGCGCCGATTAAGAGTGACACAATAGCTGATTGTCAGAACGAGCAATAATGCCACCAGCAACTCAATCATCATCCCAACTGACATCTAATCACCCTTTCCGGATCCGCCCTGTGCCGCTTTTTCAAACGCAGCCAGAGTCATTTTTGGTTTGGCAAGCTTATTGGAGAGCTGCACCGATATATTGCCGTTATGTTGTCCCATGATGCCGTCTGTCAGATGAACGCCACCGGTCTTCAGACTAACTGGGTCTGTCGGCCCGGATTCCAGCATCAGGGTTTGCCCCACATCAAGCTTCATCACTTCGTTCAGTGACATTTTCTTATCAAACAGAACCGCATCCAGCTCGATGTCCGACATAAAGACTTCCGTTGCCAGATGCCCTTCCCAAATCGGATCGCGACCAAACTTCTCCCCCATGAACATTTGCAGGAGAAGATCTCGAATTGGCTCAATCGTAGCATAGGGCAGCAGCAATTCGATTTTGCCGCCCCGGTCTTCCATATCAATCCTGAGTTCAACCAGGATCGCCGCATTGGCAGGCCGGGAAATGGCTGCAAAACGGGGATTGGTCTCCAGTCGCTCAAGCGAGAACCGCACCGGTGACAAAGGCGCAAAGGCCGCCTCGGCATCTTCAAGAACAATCTCAATCATCTGGCGCACCAGATTAAGCTCGATGGTCGTGTAGGGCCGCCCTTCAACGCGGATCGCCGAGGTTCCACGGCCACCACCCAGCAACACATCAATGATCGAGTAGATCAGGCTTGAATCAACCGTGATCAGGCCCAGATTGTCCCACTCCTCGGCCTTGAAGACAGTCAGGATCGCGGGCAGCGGGATCGAATTCAAATAATCGCCAAAGCGGATCGAGGTGATCGAATCCAGTGACACCTCGACATTGTCCGAGGTGAAATTGCGCAAGCTGGTGGTCGTCATCCGGACCAGACGGTCGAAGACGATCTCCAGCATGGGAAGGCGTTCATAGGAAACAATCGCAGAATCGATCAGCGCCCGCACACCGCTGCGCTCGCCCGCAAAGCCATCATCAAGGCTGAAACCGAGCAGATTGTCGATCTCTTCCTGATTGAGCACGCGGTCCGCGCCACGGGACGAGCCATCATCACCATCGATAGGCTCGTCGATCATGGCTGCCCATTGCGCTGCCATCTCGTCCGCACTGCCAGCGCCCTGCTCCTCAAGAGCCGCGCCCCAGTCCGCCATCAGGTCTACGCTGTCATCATCTTCGTCAGCCATACCAACCCCTACTGGATAAGGATTTCCTTGAACAGGATATCATTCACCTTGACCGGATAAATCGCATCGTTAATCCGCTTCAAAAGCTCTCTCTTCAACCGAAACAGACCAGCGGACCCTTCCAGATCTGCCGTTCTGAGCTCACGCAGATAAACCTGAAACGCATCCAGCACCCGCGGCATGAATGGCTCGATCCTGCGCGCCTGCTCCTGACTGTTCATCTCCAGAGACACCTTGATACGCAAATATTGCGACCGGCGGCTCTTGGAATTGAGATTAACCGTCATTTCGGGCAGATCATAAAAAAACGCTTTCGCTTGCGGTTCGGCATTGGGGTCATTCTCCGGGTCAATGACATCCGCAGATGGCATGAACAGAAAATAGTAGGCAGCCCCGCCGCCAGCCAGCAACAGCACGAGCGCAGCCGCGATGATGATGATCAGCTTCTTCTTGCCGCCAGAGCCTTCACCCTCGGCACCTTCTTCATCAATTTCGACTTCATCGGCCATTGCAGTTCCAAGCTAGAAACGATTCATAAATCATGGTTAATGCCCCTTATTAAATAGCGTTAAAAAGGTTAACAAAACCTTTCCAGACCCCGCACGGCAATTTTTACCCACTAGGCATTTTCACCCCTTCATTCCTGCCGGTCGCCTCTAAAAAATATTAGAGAAAACCCCGCATTTCCGCAGCTTTTCAACTTGGCACGCTTTATGCAACTCACTATTCGAACGCACCATGCTGGGGAGCGAGTGTGCGCATCATTTGGGAGCAAAGTGGTTAACGGTTATGGAGAACTCACAACTCATTGGCCTATCGAGGCAGATGGTCTTGCGTCGCAAGATGGATGTCATCGCCACCAATCTGGCCAATATCAACACAGCCGGCTACAAAGCCGACAATCTGATGTTCAAGGAACATCTGATGCCTGTTGCACGGATGAATGAATTCCAGTCATCCGATCGCAAGCTGTCCTATGTCGAAGATGATCGCATCGCCCATCAATTCGCACCCGGCGCCGTCATTGACACCGGCAACCCGGTCAATGCCGCGATCAATGATGACAAATCATTCTTTGTCATTCAGGGGCCTGGCGGAGAACGCTACACCCGCAACGGGGAATTCGACATCAATTCGCAAGGCCAGTTGGTAACATCGGACGGCTTTCCGGTCGTCGGTCAGGATGGCCCGATCGTTTTCACCACGGAAGATACCAACATCACCATTTCCCGCGACGGAGTGATTACATCCGACCGTGGCGACGTGGGACGCTTTCGTGTAGTGACGTTCAACGACCTGCAAGCCCTCAAAAAAGAGGGTTATTCGATGTTTGTCGGCGAAAATCCGATCCCTGTCGAAACGCCGACCATTCTTGGTGGTCGCGTTGAACGCTCCAACGTCAAGGGCGTCGTTGAAATTTCCCGCATGATCGAAGTCACCCGCTCCTATACCAGCCTTGCAAAAGCCATGAGCCAAGTCTCTGAACTGCGCAGCAACGCGATTGATACTCTGGGCAAGCTTCAGGCTTGACGCAGCAATAGAAAAGGATAACCGATATGAGAGCCCTCTATATTGCGTCAACCGGCATGCTGGCACAGGAACGCAACGTCGAAGTCACGTCGAACAACATCGCCAACATGCGCACGACGGGCTTCAAGAAATACCGCGCCGAATTTCAGGACCTGCTTTATCAGGATTTGCGCCGAACCGGCTCATCCACCTCGGCCTCTGGCACCACCGTCCCGGTCGGCATCCAGATTGGCTCGGGCGTCCGGGTTGCAGCCACCTCACGCATCATGTCCCAGGGGTCGGTCGAAAATACCGGCAAGGAGCTCGACGTTGCCATTCGTGGTGAAGGCTTCTTTCAGGTCAACATGCCCGATGGCCGGACCGGCTACACCCGCGACGGATCCTTCGAGATCGACAATAACGGTCGACTGGTCACCGTCGATGGATACGAAATCCAACCCGGCATTACCTTCCCCAATGACACCCGCGACATCACCATCAACAATGAAGGTGAAGTGCAGGTCACGACCGGCAACAGCACCGCAGTGCAGACACTGGGTCAATTGACCCTTGCTCGTTTCGTCAACAAGGCAGGCCTTGATGCGATGGGGGACAATCTGTTCCTTGAAACCGGTGCCAGTGGCACGCCACAGGTTTCAACCCCCGGCACCGCAGGCTACGGCACCTTGCTGCAAAAACATCTGGAAATGGCAAACGTCAATTCTGTCGCCGAGATTTCCGACCTGATCGCCGCCCAGCGCGCCTATGAAATGAATTCGCGCGTTATCAAGGCGGCAGACGAAATGCTCTCCGCAACATCCAACCTTCGATAGGTCTCTGACATGAAACGATTGATTGACATCGTGAAAAGACACAGCCTGCGCAAGGGATGGATGGGCCTTGTCCTGTCCGCAACGACCCTGCTGTCTCTGACAATCACCGCTCACGCCCAATCGGCCAAGCAGCCAGTGCAGACCGAAGACCCGGCTATCCTGATCGGCAATGTGACGGTTTCCGAGACCCTCGTGCGCCTGGGCGATCTGTTCAAGAATGCAGGCCCCCTGAGCAACAAGGCAGTGTTCCGTTCACCGTCCATTGGCCAGAGCGGCACCATCAGCGCGCAAAGAGTCATTGATGCCGCGCGTCGCGCAGGCATGACCCGCATTGCGCAAACAGCAATCCAGATCGTTCAGGTCAAACGTGCCTCCGATCTGGTCACCGAGCAGGATGTCACCGCAGGCATCAAGGAACAGCTGCGCATCAAAGGCTATATTGCCGCATCCGGTCGGGTTGATATGGAATTGTCCGGCCGTCTGGCAGACCAGCATGCCTCGACCACCGCCGCCAGCCCCTATGACCTGCGCAACATTCGCTTTGATCGCAACAGCGGGCGCTTTTCAGCAGAATTGACCATCGGCGGCCGGGCAGACATCGGCACCATCCGCCTGACGGGCCGGGCAATCGAAACCGTCATGGCCCCGGTCTTGACCCGCAACATGCGCCGCGGTGAAGTGGTTGCCGAAAGCGACATCACCCTGACCCCGATGCCGCGCCAGCAGGCCATTCTGGCCAAACCGGCCAGCATCAAGTCCGTCATTGGCATGGCAACCCGCCAGCCCCTGCGCGCAGGCATGATCGCCAATGAGGGTTATTTTGTTGCCCCCGACATTGTGGAGCGTTCGGCCAATGTGACGATCCTCTTCAAGGCAGGTAACTTAACACTCAGCATGATGGGCAAAGCCCTGACCGGCGGAGCCAAAGGCGACATCATTTCGGTCCAGAATGTTCAGACCAATCGTATCGTTCGGGCCGAAGTGATCGACCACGGCCTTCTTCAAATCAATACCCCGACGACCAGCATCGCGGCCCTGGGAGCCACAGAACAATGAAACTCTCACATCTGCTCTCAATCAGCTTGATGGCCCTGTCATTGGCCGCCTGCGGCGCTGGTGACCGCCTGAAAAATATCGGCAAGCCGCCGGCCCTTTCAGCAATCGAAAGCCCGACGACCCAGAAAGGCTACAAACCGGTCCAAATGCCGATGCCAACCGCCCAGCCGGTCAATTATAGCCCCAACTCCCTATGGCAGACCGGCTCGCGCGCCTTCTTCAAGGATCAGCGCGCCAACCGCGTCGGCGATATTCTGACCGTCGAAGTTTCGATTACCGATAGCGCCAAGATCGACAATACCTCAAAGCGCAAGCGCACGAACTCCGACAATGTCGGCCTTTCAGGCAGCATCGGCAACCAGATTACCAGCGTCATTCCCAATGCGCTGATCGGTAAGGGGGATCCATCCTCGTTGGCCGCCGCAACGTCGGATTCCAGTTCTGAAGGGTCGGGCGAGATCGATCGCTCCGAAGCCATCACCGTAACGGTCGCCGCAGTTGTCTTGCAGGTTCTGCCAAATGGCAATCTGGTGATCGAAGGGCGACAGGAAATCCGCGTCAACTTCGAGGTACGCGAGTTGCTGGTCGCCGGTATCGTTAGACCGGAAGACATTTCCTCCGGCAACACGATTGCGTCGGAAAAAATTGCCGAAGCCCGTATCGCTTACGGTGGCAGAGGCCAGATCACAGATGTCCAGCAACCACGCTATGGTCAGCAAGTCATGGACATCATCCTGCCATTCTAATCGGAACCACCCAAACCACATGAACGACCCCGATCCGCTGCATCCCAAGCAGCGGATCACCGCAACCGGCAACTCCAAGCTCCCCAATTTTGGAACCCGGCTCCCAGTGCGATCCGTCAACCACCGGATCGCATCACCGACAAGGCTCGCTCCCCAAACCGGCCTTGTCACCCGCCACCTGAGCCGCTCCCCAGCAGGCCCTGTGGCAAACAAAAAAGGCGCGGATCCAGCTCCCGGATCCGCGTCCTTTTCCTATCATGATTGCGTAATTTGCAGCCAGCCCAGAGCGAAACGATCAATCGTCCCGATAGACCTTTTCCCGACGCTCGTGGCGCTCCTGTGCCTCAATGGACAGGGTGGCCGTTGGCCGGGCATCCAGACGCTTGAGAGAAATCGGTTCACCCGTATCCTCACAATAGCCATAGGACCCATCCTCGATCCGCTTCAACGCGGCATCGATTTTGGAGATCAGCTTGCGCTGACGATCCCGAGCCCTGAGTTCGATGGCGCGGTCCGTCTCGGAAGACGCCCGATCCACCAGATCCGGATGGTTTGAACTGTCATCTTGAAGGTGTTGCAAAGTCTCGCGGCTTTCGCGCAGAATATCGTCCCGCCACTTGAAAAGCTTGCGACGGAAATATTCTGTCTGCCGTTCATTCATGAAGGGCTCATTGTCCGTTGGACGATAGTCATCTTCTATCTCGACCGACATGGGCTACCTCTTGGTTCCCTATATAAAAGACGAGGTCTATATAAATTGACGCGCTCTTTTAGACAACTACCAAGTCGGAAAAAGTGAAGTTGATATTAATTTTGCAGGGTGTAACCGGTCTCTTTCCCCGCAGCCTAAGACCTTCGTAGTCTTTACAAGGCCTCAACCTGCGCGACGACCTTCCAATTTTGCCAGTTCTACCTGTGCTCTAAGGCCGATTTCATCAATCAACGCATCGATTCGTGCATCTCCGCTGGCTTCCGACATCTCGGTCAGCCGCTCCAATTGTTGCAAAACGGAGACGGAAAGGTTTCCCGACAACAGGCCCATCCGGACATCTTCAAGCAGGTCAAGCATCCGATTGCCTTTGCGGATCGCCTTGCGCCGTTTGCCGTGCAACGGATCCTCGACGCTCTGCAAGGCCAGAAGAGAGGTGACATCACTCAATCCCGCAGCATGAGAAGTCTGCTGTGATCTGGACGTCTGGCCGCTATCCTGCGGCACGGAAAAACCACCCGAGCTGCTGCGCGCACGACCCGTGGAACCCGATTTACCAAGTTGAGCGGCTGGGTTGTTTGATTGAATGCGCATTTTGCTTTACCCTTTAAACTACTCGCTTCTGGCGCCGAGCGCCAAGCCTTGAACGGCAAGCAGCAACGGCATCTGACCTCGTTAAGGAAAAGATTAACTTATTCGGTTAATAAGCCGTTAACTGACCCGGCAATTCTTGCAGCCCGGGACGGCACAAAGAATAGACCAAAGGGATCTACGCCGTCATAATGCAAGTTAAAACATCATGTTAGATAAAGTGCCCCATGCCAGACAAGCTGGCATAAAGATTGCAAAGGACAAGGGTAGATACGTCATTTAGTCAAGCCTGTTCACAAAGGTTAACCCGCAATGTCATTTCGCTCTGCTCTATTGATCGCTTTAGCCGCCTTATGCATGGCCGTCCTGCCTGCACAAAGCGCATCCCGGATCAAGGACATCGTCGATTTCGAAGGGATCCGCGACAACCAATTGATCGGTTATGGTCTGGTCGTCGGCCTCAATGGCACTGGTGATACGCTTGGTAGCGCGCCTTTCACCAAACAGAGCCTGCAAGCCATGCTGGAACGCATGGGCGTCAAGATTTCCGACAGCAACATAAACACCAAGAATGTCGCCGCCGTCATGGTCACCGCAAACCTGCCGCCTTTCAGCGTGCAGGGATCGCGCATTGACGTGACGATCAGCGCCTTGGGCGATGCCAAAAGCCTGCAAGGCGGCACATTGATGGTCACCCCGTTGATGGGTGCCGACGGCGAAGCCTATGCCATCGCGCAAGGCTCCATCGCCATTGGCGGCTTTTCAGCCAAGGGCGATGCCGCCACCATCACGCAAGGCGTGCCAACCGCCGGGCGCATCGCCAATGGCGGTCTTGTGGAACGTGAATTGCCATTCAAACTGGCCAGCATGTCGAATATGCGCTTGTCACTGCGCAATCCGGACCTGACCACCGCCCGTCGCATTGCCCAGTCAATCAACGATCTGATTGGCCAGCCAGTTGCTGAACCTCTGAACCCGACCGAGGTCCGCCTTTCCCTGCCAAGGGACTTTAATGGCAACATGGTCGATCTGGTCACCGACATTGAACAGCTGTTGATCGAGCCGGACCTGCCCGCCAAGATCGTCATTGACGAGACCACCGGTATCATCGTCATGGGCCAGGAAGTGCGCGTCAGCACGGTTGCGATCGCTCAGGGCAACTTGACCGTCACCGTCTCCGAGGCCCCGCAGGTTGCCCAGCCAAACCCTCTGGCCAACGGCAACACCACCGTCGTACCCCGCTCGCAGGTTGATGTCTCCACCGGCTCGGACAAAAAACTGGCCCTGCTGCAAGGCAGCGTGCCCCTGCGCGATCTGGTCTCGGGCCTCAACGCATTGGGTGTCGGCCCACGCGACATGATCTCCATTCTACAGGCCATCAAGGCCGCAGGCGCCCTTCAGGCAGAAATCGAGGTGATGTAATGACCACCCTCAATGCAACACCCTTTTCCATCACCCCTAATCAGGGGCTGAATTCCCAACTCAACACCAAGGAACAGGCCCGCGCAGTTGCCGAGCAGTTCGAAGGCGTCTTTCTCAACCAGATGATGGCCGCCATGTTCGAAGGTGTTGGCGATGAGGATGCCTTTGGTGGCTCCTATGCGGAGGAGACCTACCGCGGTCTGTTGACCGAAACCTATGCCGATACCATCACCAAATCCGGCGGGATCGGCATTGCCGACTCCATCATGCGCGAATTGATCAGCCTTCAGGAAATGGAGCAATAAGATGTCCGACCAGAACCAGACGGCCCCCAATCCTGTAACTCAGGCAGCAACCTTGGCCAAATCCCCGATCGGCAGCCCGGACGATGTGCAGCGCCTGCTCGGCGCCATCGAACAGATTATGGATAGCCTTGACGAAGTGTTGGTCGAAGAAACCGATCTGCTGCGCGAAGGCAAACTGGCCGAAGCCTTGGAGCTGGTCGAAGCCAAGAACCAGCTGTCAATCCAGTATATGCTTCTGCAAAAGGCAATCACCACCAACGCCTCCCTCGTCAAGCAGCTTGCCCCACAGGATGCAGAGCAGTTGACCCGCCGCCATCACATGTTCCAAACGACCCTGCAGGCCAATCTGGCGGTCATTTCCACGGCACGTGAAGTCTCTGCCGAGCTGGTGGACGGGCTGAATCAGAAGGTCCAGAAGCGGGGTCAGGCTCAAACCTATGGCCAGTCCGGGCAAATGCCCCAGCAAGTCAAGCAGCAACGCGGCCTGTCCATCGACACCGCCTCATAGGACCAGCGGATCATTCGCGCAGCAAATTATAGCCCTCATGTCCGGTGCTCCCTATCTGATATTCCTTGACCGGGACGGCACGCTGATCCGGCATATCCCCTATTTGTGCGAACCGGATGCGGTGACGCTGCTTCCCGGCGTGCGCGACGGTATGGCCCGACTGCTAGCGGCGGGGCATGTCCTATTCTTGCATACGAACCAGTCCGGGGTTGGAAGAGGCTATTTTTCCCTTGAGCAGGCGCAGGCCTGCAACGAGCGGATGATTGAGCTGCTCGCCTTGCCAACCGCTCCCTTCGAAGCCATCTGCGTTGCACCCGAACATCCCGACGAACCGCCTCTCTATCGCAAGCCCTCGCCGCGCTTTGCCCTTGAGATGGCCAAACGGCATGGCGCCACTTCCAACCAGATCCTTTATATCGGCGACGCCCCGTCCGATCTGCTTGCCGCCAAAGCCGCAGGCGGCAGAGGCATCGGCGTCAATACCGGCGACGGCCCACTGCCCGCCCGTCTGAAGGCGCAAGGGCTGGAAGACACCTTCCCGGTCTTTGATTGCTTTGAGGATGCCGTCACCCATATCCTTACCCTTGGCACCGGTAAAACAGAGCGGGGCACAGAAACACCATGACACAAATCCCTCTTCTGGTGCTGGCCGGAGGCTTTGGCACCCGTCTGAAATCCGTTGTCCATGACGTCCCCAAACCGCTGGCGCCGATCCATGGCCGCCCCTTCCTTGCTTATATGCTCGACAATTGGCATCAGGCGGGCATCCGCGATTATGTCTTCCTCCTGCATCACCGGGCCGAACAGATTGAGGCCTTTCTTGATGACCATTTCGCACAAAGCCCCTTCAAGAACTGCAAATGTCGCACCATAACCGAAGCACACCCCTTGGGCACCGGTGGCTCTCTGGCCAACGCCCTGGCAGAGCTGGCCATTGAAGGAGACTTTCTCGCCACAAACGCAGACACATGGCTGCCTGCCGGGATGGACGCAATGACCAAGGCAGACGGTCAGGCCATGGCCATCACTTATGTTGAGAATGCCAACCGCTATGGTCGCGTTCAAATCAATCAAGACCGCATCACCGCCTTTGAAGAAAAGAGGGACCAAGGCGAGTCGGGCTGGATCAATGCAGGCATATATCGCCTCAATGCGCACTGTCTGGCCGATTGGGACGGTGCATTCCTGTCGCTTGAGGCTGCGATTCTGCCGAAACTGGTGAAATCCGGCGCAATCCGAGCCATCAAGATCGATTGTGCCTTCATCGACATTGGCGTTCCTGCTGATTATGAGTATTTTCAAGCGATGATCGCAGAACAGGGAATCTAGCAGTGCCTCTCGATAAATTTCAGATCCATCAGAATGCCACGCTTCGGGAAACGCTGGTCAAGATCGAGAAAAATCATGAAGGCTGCATTCTGGTGACCGATGATGCGGATCGGGTCATTGCGATTGCCACCGATGGCGATATCCGGCGCAAGCTGCTCGCAGACATGACCCTAGAGGACCCCATCATGCACTGCGCCAACAGCGATTTTATGGCTGCAGACCTCAAGACGCCGCGTGAATTGCTGCTCAAGCAGCTCGATCAGAAAATCCGCCTTATCCCGGTGCTCGATGAGGATGGCAAGCTGGTGCAAGTCGTCACCAAAAAGCATGTTCCAATCCAGATTGAGGAACCGGTCTATGCCCGCGCCCGCGCACCCGTCCGGGTCAGCTTTGGCGGCGGCGGATCGGACCTGACCCATTTCTTCTCTGATCATCAGGGCGCGGTGATCAATTCCACCATCTCCTCCTACTCCCACGCCACCCTCAAAAAGCGCAAGGATTTGAAAGTCGTCATTTCGTCCCTCGATCTGGGCGAGACACTCAAGGCGAACAGCCTGCAAGAAGCCTTTACCAAGAGCGGCCCTTTCAATCTGATCCTTGCTTTGCTCCGAACCATTCAGCCTGCCTTTGGCTTTGAATTATACGTCAATTCCGACTTCCCACTCAAATCCGGCCTTGGCGGCTCATCGGCTGTGTCAGCGGCCATCCTTGGTTGCTTTAACCAGTTCCGGCAGGACCGCTGGGACCGCCATGAGCTGGCGGAGCTGGCCTTTCAGGCCGAGCGCCTCTATCTGGACATTGCCGGCGGCTGGCAGGATCAATATGCAACCGTTTTTGGTGGCTTCAACTTCATGGAATTTGGCATGGAGCAGACGGTGGTCAATCCCTTGCGGATCAACGACGACATCCTGTTCGAGCTGGAAGAAAGCCTCGTGCTGTGCAACACCGGCACCGTGCATGAATCCGGCGAAATCCATGATGATCAGCGCAAAACCATGCTGAATGCCGAAATCCGCGCCCTTGTCAGCCGCTCTGTTGAACTAACCTATCAACTGCGCAATGACCTGCTGCGCGGTCGCCTGATGCAATTCGGCCAGAGCTTGCATGAATTATGGAAGATCAAGCGCCAACTGAGCGGCAAAATCAGCACCGACGAGTTGGACCGCATCTATCAGGCAGCCCTTGATCAGGGCGCCATAGGCGGCAAGATTTTGGGCGCCGGTGGCGGTGGTTTTTTCCTCTTTTATGTACCGCCCTTCAAGAAACATAAATTGATGACCGGTTTGCAGGCCATGGGCCTGACCACCCTGCCTTTCCGTTTTGAATCAGATGGCCTGAATGCCTGGACCATCCGTGAAGGCAAGCAATCCCTCGAAGATTAGTCTGGAAGTTCAAGATGTCCCTGAAAATCGGCCCATTCACTGTCGGCGAAGGGCGATGCTTTGTCATCGCCGAGATCGGCAACAATCACAATGGCTCTTTCGAGCTGGCCATCGACCTGATCAATCAGGCGATTGAAGCCGGGGCCGATTGCGTCAAATTCCAGATGCGCCATCTCGATCAGGTCTATCGTCAACGCAGCCTTGATAAAGCGGGTGAAGATCTCGGCTCGGAATATATCGTCGATCTGCTGCAACGCTTCGAGCTGAGCAAGGACGAGCACCGCAAGCTCAAAGCCTATTGCGACGACAAAGATATACTCTATCTCTGCACTCCATGGGATGTCACAAGCCTTGCCGTGCTTGAGAATATGGACGTTGAGGCCTATAAGGTGGCCTCTGCTGACCTGACCAACCTGCCTCTGCTCGACGCACTGGCCAAAACCGGCAAGCCACTGATCCTGTCCACCGGCATGAGCCGGACAGAAGAGGTCGAAACCACAATTGCCTATCTTAACGAGCGCGAGGCCAGTTTTGCCTTGCTCCATTGCAACAGCACCTATCCGGCGCCTTTCCATGACATTAATCTGCGCTGGATGGATGGCCTGCGTCAACGCCACCCGATTGTCGGTTATTCCGGCCATGAGCGCGGCACCGCGGTCTCCATTGCCGCAGTTGCGCTGGGCGCGGCCATCATCGAGCGCCATTTCACCGCCGACCGGGCGATGGAAGGCCCGGACCATGCGGCCTCGCTGGAAAAGGCCGAATTCCGCCAATTGGTCGATGGCATCCGCCAGGTCGAGGAAGCCTTGGGCACAGGCAAGGAGAGAAGCCTGTCGCAAGGGGAAATGATCAATCGGGAAAATCTCGCCAAAAGCCTCGTCGCAGCGCAGCCCATCACCAAAGGCACGGTCATCACTGCCGACCACATCAAGATCCGCAGCCCCGGACAGGGCCTAGCCCCGCAGCATTTTGAGGATCTGGTTGGCAAGACCGCCAAACGCGACATGGGCTTTGAGGATTTCTTCTATCCTGCCGATCTCGCGCTCCATGCCGCCGAGCCGCGACAATATCGCTTTGATCGTCCATGGGGCGTACCGGTGCGCTATCATGATTATACGGCCTTTGCCAAACGCATCACGCCGGATTTCTATGAATTCCACCTGTCCTATTCGGATATGGATTTGAAACTCGAAGACTATCTCGACGGCCCTTACGAGTGTGATTTCGTCGTCCATGCGCCCGAACTCTTTGCCGAGAGCCGCCTGATGGACCTTGCCACACCGGACGAGGCTGAACGGCAAAAATCCATTGCCGAAACCCAACGCGTCATCGACATCACCCGCGCCCTGAAGGCCTATTTCCCCAAGACCAAGCGCCCGATGATTGTTGCCAATATTGGCGGCTTCACCATGGATGCGCCACTACCCAAAGACGCAATTGAGGGCTATTACGAGCGCTTTGCCCAAAGCCTTGAGGCGCTCGACCGGGATGGCGTCGAACTGATCCCGCAAACCATGGCCCCCTTCCCTTGGCATTTTGGCGGCCAGCGCTATCAGAATCTCTTTGTTACCATCGAGGATATCCTTCATTACTGCCACGCGCTGGATCTCAGGATGTGTTTCGACATCTCCCATTCCTCGCTGACTTGCAATCATCTGGGGGTCGACTTTTATGACTTTGCAGCAAAAATCGCCCCTGTCTCTGCTCATCTGCATTTGGGCGATGCCAGCGGGTTGAATGGCGAAGGCTTGCAAATTGGCGAAGGCGATCTCGATTTTGATCGGCTCGGCGCGATCCTTAAACAGCGCTGCCCGGACACACCCTTCATCCCGGAAATCTGGCAGGGCCACAAGGGCGAAGGCGAAGGCTTCTGGATTGCCTTTGAGCGCCTCGAAGGCAAGCTCTAGGGCGAGCTGCCTAACAAGGGATGTGACAATCCGTTAACAAGCCATGGCCCGGCATACCCACAAGGCTGGACCATGGTTTAAACTGCTCCCATCACCTTTGATTCTGGGAAAGATTTGGGTTCGCCGTGCTTTCAATAATAAAACAAGAAATAGAAGCCTCGATTGATGCCAAAAAGGCAGCCCTCGGCGATGAAGCCCTGTTGGAACAACTGGCGCATTTGTCTCAAAGATGCGTCAATAGCCTGAAGGCCAGCGGCAAGGTGGTGCTGGCGGGCAATGGCGGCAGTTTCGCCGATGCCCAGCATCTGGCGGCAGAGTTTGTCTGCCGCTTTCGCCGTGACCGCAATCCGCTCCCCGGCCTTGTGCTGGGGGCCAATGCGTCGCTGGCCACCGCCATTTCCAATGATTATGGCTATGACCATGTCTTCGCCCGTGAGCTTGAAGTAATGGCCACGCCGCAGGATGTCTTCATCGCCATTTCAACCAGCGGCAACAGCGCCAACATCATCCAAGCGGTCAAGACGGCCAACAAGCTTGGCATCCATACCGTGGGCCTGACCGGTGCGACTGGCGGCCAAATGGCTGAGCTTTGCGAGTGCATCAAGGTGCCCTCAGACGTCACCGCCCGGATTCAGGAATGCCATATCCTGTTTGGCCACATCATTTGCGGCATTGTCGAAGACAGCCTCTTCCCACAGGACCACCAGCCGGGAGGCGACGCATGAATGACGTCATCGCGCTGATCCCGGCTCGCGGCGGCTCCAAAGGCGTGCCAAACAAGAATATCCGCCCGCTTGCAGGCCACAGTCTGCTGGAATGGTCCATCGCCGCCTGCCTCAAGTCTAACCGCATCGACCGCACGATCGTGACGACAGACTCTGAGGACTATCGCCAATTGGCCCTGAAACTCGGAGCAGAAGCGCCGTTTCTGCGGCCGTCTGAGATTTCACAAGATCGCTCACAGGATATTGAATTTGTCCTCCATGCGCTGGATTGGCTCAAAGAGCATGAAGTCGAGCCGCGCCTCATCGTTCAGATCCGTCCCACCACGCCGATGCGCGACCCGGCCCTGATTGATGCCGCCATTGCAGCCTTTGAAGCAGCACCGACGGCGACGTCCCTGCGTTCGGTCCATGAAATGTCGGAATCCGCTTACAAGACCTTCGAAATCAATGAAGACGGCATTCTGGCCTGCGTCGGCACCGGCAGCACTGCACTTGATGCCGCCAATAGAGCGCGGCAAGCCTGTCCGACCACCTATTTCCCCAATGGCTATGTTGATGTGCTCTCGACCGAGTTCATTCGCCAAACCGGGCTGTTGAATGGCGACCAAGTGCTGCCCTTCCTCACGCCGGTTTCGCTTGAGGTCGATAGCGAAGACGATTTCCGGCATATCGAATATCGGGTCAATCAAGAACCCGAACTCCTAGACCTTCTGTTTGATGAGGCCCCTTGATGGCGCACCAACTTTTCTCCCGCGACCCACAACAGGTCGCCCCGGTTGACACCGCCCACCGGACGATCAAGACGGCCATTCCCTGCCCCGGCACCGCCGACATTCTGGCCCGTCTTGATGAGACCGAAAGCCGCTCCATGCATGGCCAGCTTCCGTTGGTTTGGGATCGGGCGGTGGACTATAATGTCTTTGATGCGGCAGGCAACAAATGGATCGACTTCACCTCCTGCATCTTTGTTGCCAATGTTGGTCATTCCAACCCGCATCTGTCGAGCGCCATCGCTTCGACCTTGGAGAAGCCGCTTTACAGCTGCTATGCCTATGGCAATGAAGTCCGCGCCCGCTATCTTGAAAAGCTGTTGGCCTTTGCGGGCAAGCCGTTCGAAAAAGCCTTCCTGCTGTCCGCAGGCACCGAGGCCACCGAAGCGGCCCTGAAGCTAATGCGCATGCATGGCCAGTCGGTCGGCAAAAAACGCGGCGGCATCATCACCATTCAGAACAATTGGCATGGTCGCACGCTGGGCGCCCAAATGCTCAGCTCGAACGAGAGCCAGAAACGCTGGATCGGCACCCTCGACCCGGACATCCATCACATCCCCTTCCCTTATCCTTGGGAGACCAACGACAAGACCGGCCTCGACATCCTCGACAAGGGCCTTGCCGAGCTGGCGGACAAGGGCATTGATCTGGCCACCGACATTGCCGGTTTCATGTTAGAGACCTTTCAGGGCTGGGGCGCGGTCTTCTACCCCAAGGATTATGTTCAGGCGATCAAGGCGATCTGCGACAAGCACAATATCCTCTTGGCCTTTGATGAAATGCAGGCGGGCTTTGCCCGTTGCGGCAAGGCCTTCGGCTATCAGCATTATGAGGTCGAGCCGGACCTGATCTGTGTCGGCAAGGGCATGGGCGGCGGAGTGCCAATCTCCGGCGTCCTTGGCCGCAAGCACATCATGGATTTGCCCGACATTGGCAACATGAGCAGCACCCATTCGGCCAACCCGCTCTGCTGCGCCGCGGGCCTTGCGGTGCTAGAAGAAATCGAGAGCAAAAACCTCATTGAGGAATCCCGCCGCAAGGGAGATTTGCTGTTTGCTGAGCTGAGCAAGCTGGAAGCCCGCTTCCCCCATCGGATGGGGCCATCCCTCGGCCATGGTCTGCTGGCTGCGATCTTCCTCTATAAGCCCGGCACCCGTGAAGCAGACGGTGCCTTTGGCAGCAAGGTTTGTGAACTGGCCATGCAAAAGGGCCTTCTGATGGTCCATACGGGACGGGAGTCCATCAAGCTTGGCCCGCCATTGACCATTCCCGATGACGCCATTCTCGAAGCCATGCAGGTGCTCGGCGATTGCATCGCAGAAGTGGATGCGGACTCATGATCACCAACATCCGCCATACAGGCCTTGTGGTTCAGGATCTTGATGCCAGCCTGCATTTCTGGTGCGAGGTCATGGGCTTCACGCTGGCCCGACGCATGGAGGAAGCCGGCCCGCATATCGATGCGATCATGGAGCTGGACGACGTCAAGGTGACCACCGCCAAGCTCGCCGCTCCCGATGGCAATCTGCTGGAACTGTTGCACTTCACCTCCCATCCGGACAAACCGGCATGGGAAGGAAGCCCGATCAGCACCGGCCTCACCCATATGGCCTTCACGGTCAAGGATCTTGAGGCCACCTGCGCAACACTGACCGAGCACGGTGTCCGTCTCCATTCGGACATCCAGACATCGCCCGATGGCCTGGCCAAGCTGGTTTATTGTCGGGGCCCGGAGGGCCTCATCCTCGAACTTGTAGAGATGAACGCTTCATGACCCGACACTCCATCGATTGGCACACCAAGCAGGATGACGACTATCTCCAGCTTTGCATTGATCGCCTCTCCCAGCCACCGCTTTTCTGGGTGGAGCAGTTTGTCACCTTCATCAATGAGCAGACAGCCAGCTGGGGCGACGCGCCGCGACTGATCAATGACATTGGTTGCTGCACCGGGGCCTTCAATGTGGGCTTGAGCGCACTTGGTCAACACCCGATCGATTATAAGGGCTATGACATCTCCCAGACCTATCTCGACATTGCCCGCCTGCATTTCCCCAAGCGCCCCTTCGAGCTTCTCGACATTGGCCGGGACAGACCGCGCGAGACCGACATTTCGGTCATGTCCGGCACGTTGGAGCATGTCGATGAATGGCAAAGCGCCCTTTCCCATATCTGCCAGACGACCAAACGCTTTGTCCTGATGCGCACTTTCCTCGGCACCAGCTTCGAGGTTGGGCATTATTCCCAGCCCGGTGCGGATCATTCCTATCCGATCTATCAATTCACCTTTCAACAGATTCATGAAGAAGCAGAAAGGCACGGTTTCTCTGTGGAGATGATGCGCGACAAGGCGACAGATTCCATTCCCAAATATCTCGGCTGCGGCATAACCCGCACTCAATATGTCTGTCTTCTGACCGCAAAGGGCGCGTGATGCTTGCGTTTGAAACCATCGACGGCCTGTCCAAACCCTGCCCGCGTTGCGGCGCGAAGTGCGATCATGTCCTGACCGCCAAACTGCGCCGGGGAGAAGGGGTCGTTTATCATTGCCCCAGCTGCGACCTTGGTTTTCTCGATGGCAAGCCGTTTGACGTCAAGGCCTTCTACGAGAGCGAATATCGCAAGAGCGTCTCCCACAAGGCCGAAGGCACCTCGACCCATGCCGAGGAAATGTTCACCATCTACAGCCGGTTTCAAAAGCAACGCCTCGATCTGATCCTGCCCCACATCACGCCGCAAACCGATCTCTTGGAACTTGGGGCCTCAGCCGGGCAGTTTCTCACTCATCTGGAAGGCAAGGCCAACCGGCTCTGCGCCATCGAGCTTGATCTGGATTGCTGCGCCTTCATGGCCGACCGCTTCGCCTTTGAAATCAGCTCTGACTTCTTTTCCGACAGCCCCTTTGCCGATCAGACCTTCGATATTGTCTGTTCGTTTCAGGTTCTGGAGCATACCCCTGACCCGGTGGCGTTCCTCAAGGACGTGTATCAGGCCTTAAAGCCCGGTGGTCGCGCCTTCATCGAGGTGCCCAACCTCTATGACCCGCTGCTGACCACATGGAAAGTGCCCAGCTACACTCAATTCTATTATCATGCCGAGCATCTCTTCTATTTCTCGGGCGAGGCCCTAAAGCAGGCCTGCCGGGATGCAGGTTTCGCCGAAGACGCCATGACCTTGCATTTCACGCAGGACTATAACCTGCTCAATCATCTGCACTGGATCATGAATGACGGCCCGCAAGGCACCTGCGAAATCGGCCTGTCAGAGGTCAAGCTCGACGGCCATGACCCAGCCCTAACCACTTGGCTCAGCGATCAGCTCGCAACACTGAATGCAGCCTATATCGACAAGCTCGTCGCCAGTGGCCAAACCTCAAATCTTCTGATTGAATCGGTAAAAGACACATGATTGGCTTCATTCAAGGGCGCCTCGTCCCTCAGGTCAATGGCATGATTCAGGCATTCCCATGGGACCACTGGCAAAAAGAAATCGCACTCGCCGACAGCATCGGCATGCACTGCATGGAATGGACACTCGATCAGGCCGATCTTTACAAAAATCCTCTGATGACGCCTGAGGGACAGGCCGAGATCCGTGCTCTGTGTGACAAGCATAACCTCACCATCCCCAACCTGACCGGCGATTGCTTCATGCAGGCCCCCTTCTGGAAGGCCGACAGCGAGCAGAGCAAAACGGCTCTTCTCAATGATTTCGAAGCCATCTGCAAAGCCGCAAGCACAGTCGGCATCCGCAACATTGTTGTGCCTCTGGTTGACAATGGCAGCCTGCAGACACAAACACAGACCGATTGTCTGATAGAGGAACTGATCGCCCGCAAGGCGCTGTTTGACAGTCTGGGCGTCACCATCCTGTTTGAGAGCGACTTCGCACCCCAGTCACTGGCAGACTTCATCGCCAAACTGCCCGCCCCGACCTTCGGCATCAATTATGACAGCGGCAACAGTGCTGGCATTGGCTATAATGTCCGCGAAGAATGGGCCACATATGGCGAGCGGATCACCAATCTGCATATCAAGGATCGCCTCTATCAAGGCACCACCGTGCCCCTCGGCATCGGGGCGGCGGACTTCCCTGCCCTGTTCGCCTGCATGGCGGAAGCCAACTATCGCGGCGACATCATCCTGCAAACCGCTCGCGCCCCTGATGGCGACCATCTGCGTGCAATTCTGACCTACCGTGCCTTTGTCAAAGGCGGCCTAAAACAGGCTGGGGGACAGAATGACTGATTTTTCCGGCCAGTCAGCGCTCATCACCGGCTCATCAAAAGGCATCGGCCTTGCCATCGCTCGTGCCCTCCATCAGGCAGGCTGCCACGTGCTGCTCAATGGCCGCAACGAAGCGCCCCTGAAACAGGCCTGCGACAACCTCGGCGCGGAGCGCTGTTCCTATGTGGTGGGGGATGTCTCAGATCCGGCAGACGCTAAACGTATTGCGGAGAAGGCCCGTGACCTTTTTGGCAGCCTTGATATTCTGGTCTGCAATGTCGGGTCAGGAGCGTCCGTGCCACCGGGAGAGGAAACCGCTGCCGAATGGCAACGGGTATTTGCCACCAACCTGTGGAGCACGACAAACATGGTGGAAAGCTGTCGGAACCTGATCACCAGACAGACAGGCTCGATCCTCTGCATTTCCTCCATTTGCGGCAACGAGACCATTCCCGGCGCGCCGGTGACCTATTCCGCCGCCAAGGCAGCGCTCAATGCCTTTGTCAAAGGCATCGCCCGGCCCTTGGGCAAGGAGGGCATTCGCATCAACGCCATCGCGCCGGGCAACATCCTGTTTGATGGCTCGGTCTGGCAACGCAAGATGGATGAGAATAAAGAAGCCGTTGATCAGATGCTGCAAAAGGACGTCGCACTGGCCCGCCTTGGCACACCGATCGATGTGGCCAATCTGACCCTGTGGCTGGCATCCGACCAGGCACCCTTTGCCACGGGGCAAATCTGGACCCTCGATGGCGGCCAGACCCGCCGCTGACATGATTGAAGGATAGACGTCCATGACCAACAGTGTATTGAGCAGCTTCGAGCTGACCGGCCGGGTGGCAATCATCACCGGCGGCGCTGGTTTGCTTGGCCGCAAACATGCCGAGGCTGTGGCAGAGCTTGGCGGCATCCCTTGCCTGCTCGACCTTGATGCGGTCCGAGCGGCTGATGCAGCCAAAGATCTGGAAGCCATCCACGGCTGCCAGACCTTCTCTATTGGCGTGGACATCACCGATCCCGACGCCCTCATCGCGGTGAGAGATGCCATTCTGACGCGCTTTGGCCGCATTGATATTCTCATCAACAATGCCGCCAACAATCCCAAGATGGAATCCACCGATGGAGCCAACTGGTCGCGCTTTGAGGATTTCCCACTTCAGATCTGGCAAGACGATATCGCCGTCGGCCTGACCGGGGCGATGCTCTGCGCAAAAATCTTCGGCACCCAGATGGCCAAACAGAAGGGCGGCGTCATTCTAAACATCGCGTCCGATCTTGGCATCATCGCGCCCGATCAGAGGATCTATCGCAACGAAGGCGAAAGCGCAGACACCCAAAGCGTCAAGCCGGTCACCTACTCCGTCGTCAAGGCAGGTCTCATCGGCCTTACCCGTTATCTCGCCACCTATTGGCCCGACAAGGGCGTGCGTGCCAACGCCTTGGCGCCCGGTGGCGTCTATAACGGACAAGACGAGGCTTTCGTTGCGCGCCTGACCAATCTCATTCCCATGGGCAGGATGGCCGACAAGGATGAATATAAGGCCGCGGTCGCCTTCATGGTCTCGGACGCATCGAGCTATATGAATGGCACCACCCTCTCCATAGATGGAGGCCGCACCGTCTGGTAGGGCAATTTCACTGGCGACGAATTGTGAAGACCGCCCCTTTTGCCCTAAACTAACGACCGAACTGATTTGCCCGCCGATCCGTGACCGGTCCGGCGGTTTCCAGCAAACCGAAACTGAAGGCAGAGTCCCCATGCAAGCTCAGACCGCCGACCGCATCAAGAAGGCAAATAAGTATCTCGCAGCGGGAAAGCCCGACCGTGCGGAAACGATCTGCCGTAAATTGCTCAAGGAGAAGATGGGTTATGTGGATATCCGCCTCACCCTGTCCAAGGCCTTGCTGGCGCAGGACAAGCCCGAACAGGCTCTGAAATATCTCATTGAGGCCGCAGACAAGCAGCCGGACAATATAGTCCTGCAATCGGCAACCGGCGACCTTGCCTTGCGGATCGACAAATATGCCGAGGCCATCGATCATTATCAAAAGGCTGTCAGCCTTGAAGCGTCCAATCCGGACCTTTGGTATCGCTTGAGCAATACCCTATTTCAGGCAGCCTCGGAAAATTACAAGTCTTATCTGGACGGCGATGCCGCAAAGCAAACGGGTGAAACGAAACTCAAGGTCGATTTTTACGACGACGCCATCGCCATCTCCACCAAGGCCATCGAGCTGTTCTCCGAGCATGAACCCTTGCTGCGCCTGACGGGTGAAATTCTGCTCAAGGCCGGCATTGAGGATGCGGCCATGCTGTGCTTTGAGCGTTGTCTGCCCCTCGATCCCTTCGATCCGATCGCCCATTATCAGTGGCTGGAACACAAACGCACCAAGGAAGCCAATCAGGAGATTGTCGATTATGCTCTGGCGCAGGGGGAGCGTATTGCCAATGACCCCATATGCAACCGCACGGTCACCTATGCCTATGCCCAGCTTGGCCGCTTTGACAAGGCATTGGAGCATATCTGCCGCTCGGTTGAGCTGGCGCCACAAAATGACAAATTCGTCACCGCCAAAGCCCATATCTTTTATCGCCTGGGCCGGTTTCACGAAGCGATCGAAACAAGCAACAAGGCCCTTGAGCTCAACCCCCAAGCCACCTACCCCCATTGGCTGAACTGTCTGTCCTATTGGAAGCTTGGGAATTTGCCCCAGGCCCACAAATGCAATCCCTACCGCTTCGAAGTGGCTGATGTCTGCACCAAGTTCAATTTAAAAAGCCCCCTTTGGCGCGGCGAAATCCTTGAAGACAAGCGGCTCTATATCTGGTCCGATCAGGGCGTCGGCGACATTTTCAAAACCGCCAGCATGCTCAAGGAAATCACGCCACATGAAAATGTGATTGTCGCGGTACAGGACAAATGCATGCCATTCCTGAAGGCACTGTTTCCCAAAATCGATGTTCGGGCCCTGCCCGCCAAGCTGCCCGCCCTACGCATTGTCAGCAACGCATTTGGCACCAAACAGAGCCGCAAGAATGAATTCCCGGAGATCGAGGAAGATTTCGACTATCAGATCTCTCTTGGCTCACTGATTGAGGTGCTCCGCCCTGAGATCAGCGATTTCGAAGGCAAGGACAAGATACTTACCCTTCCAGCCAAGGTCATCGAGCCTTTCCGCTCCCTCGACATTCTTTCCAACCCGAACACCACAAAGGTGGGACTTGCATGGTCGAGCAAGACCTTTGGCGATCCCGAAGCCTATGGCTATCTGGAACTGGAAGAGCTGTTGGATATTCTGCGGATGCCCGGCTTCGAATTCTACAATTTCCAATATACGGCCAAGGAAGCGGAGATTGTGGCCTTCAGGGAAAAACACAATGTGCCGCTCTATCACGCCCCCGGCCTTGATCTGATGGACGACATGCTTGGCACTGCTGCCTTCAACAGTTGCATGGATCTGTTTGTTGGCCCCGGCTCTACCAGCTCCGATATTGCCGGTTCGGTGGGAATCAAATGTCTGCGTTATTCCCCTTGCCACTATCAGGACAATCTCGGCCAACCCTATGTGCCGTGGTTCGATGATCAGAAGTCAATCGAAATTCCGTGGGGCAGCGATGCTCTGGAGTATCTTGACGAACTCAAACAATGGTTGCGGGACAATAAGAAACACTGATCCAAGAATGAGAGGTGATTCGAAGGTCACTTCGATTCACGACCCATCCATTCATTGAGCAAAGCTTTCTTTCCGCATCGCCATTTATTAAAACGGAATTAGCTAAATTCGGGTTTTTTCGATTGTCAGAAATGACAAGCCCTTAAATTTCAGATATCATTGACCTCAAGTTTTACCTTGTACACTTGAGGCTTCACATGGATTTATCGGTCCAGAAAATGCAGCCGCCAGCTTCAGTCCAAGGAAAATCGGCGGCAAAGAAAGCATCGCGTTCAGGCGCCCTGACAGAAGATGAAGCGGTCGAGTCCACCGAACCCGATGCGAGCGTCAGCTTCATGCATGGCAATGCGGCCTATGAACACGCCGATCAGGAGGATCAGCCTGATCATGATCCGCTGGGCAGAGAACCCCGTCGCCGACGGCGTGGTGCCAATCTTCTCTCTGGGGAAGATCTCTCTCAATTGACCATGTCGGTGGAACAGACCAGCATTCCGCAGCAATCGGCAGACGGTCTGATGAATTTACGTGCCTACACGTCTGCCCCGGCCCCGCATCAAGAAGACGAAGAACCAAATTTCGACCGCAACATTTAAAGTTTATGGTTCTGAACGCCCACATATTATTTACGTTTAGACAATAATTCCCGCCAAACTGGCGACAAAGCAGCGATTGCAAGCATCGCAAGTAATCATGACGTTGATATCCATAGCTCTACTTGTGAGTTGTAAACTGCTGAAAACATGCCGTTATTAACCAACATTTTGGACACCCAGAAATTCCACAAAGAGCATAAAGGAAACAATTTCAATCGCTTGCATCAACATAGCAAAGAAACCGAAATTGTCCTCCTCAACAGGTATATATCCCATTGTTCTTAAATTAACCAATAATGGGAACCCATAATTAACGCTGACATCTGTTAACCATATAATTTTACTAATGATTTTCGCTTTTCCGACATTCTCTCCTCACGACCAAGGACGGTCTCGAGTAGAAAAACCAGAAAGGTTATGGGGATTATGTCAGGAATTACTCTCTCAGCAGGCGTTCGCTCGAACTTGCTTTCTTTGCAGAATACTGCAGACTTGATGTCTAACACGGCAAACCGGCTTTCCACGGGTTTGAAAGTCAACTCCGCGTTGGACAATCCAAACAGCTACTTTACTTCTCAAGGTCTCGGCACGCGGGCAAACGAGCTGGGCAACCTTCTTGACGGTATCGGCAACGCAACCAAAACGCTCGAAGCAGCTGACAATGGCATCAAAGCCATCACCAAGCTGGTTGAAAGTGCGCAGTCGACCGTTCGTCAGGCCCAGCAGGCCAACAGCGATTCAAGCGGTACCCACATTCAGTCCGGAGCCAACATCAACACGGCAGGTTCCAGTGGCGACACCACCAAGGCCCGTGCTGAAAACCAGACCCTTACCAAACTGGGCTTCACCGCAGGTACCAGCTCGAACCTCACCATCAAATCCACATCTGAAAATGGCGTGACCAAGACGTTCGACCTGAATGCGCACTTTACAGCAACCGGCGAAACTCTGCTTGATGGCGATGGCTCTGCATCCACCAGCACTGATGACTACACTGTCAGCGATCTTGTTGACGACATCAACGCATCAGGCGTTGCAACCGCTTCGATCACTGATGACGGTCGTCTGGACCTGAAAGCCAACGGCAACTCCGAACTGGAACTGCAGTTGGTCAATACCGATACCGAAACTGCAACCACGCAGGCCGGCACCACCGGTACGTCTCTGGCATCTGCCCTGGGCTTTGGGTCATCTGCTGATGAACTCGGTGAACTGGCCGATGGCTCCACCGGTACGGTTGGCGATGCAGGTGGTACTGATGTTGAATTCACCGCAGGTGCAACGTCTGGCGACGCTGATACCTTCACGGTTACCAACGTGGCCTCTTCGTCTGATGCGGACAATGCCGAACTGGTCTCCCAGTTCAACGACATTCTCGATCAGATCAATGAATTGGCATCGGATGCCAGCTATAACGGTGTGAACCTGATCAATGGCGAAGGCAGTGACTTGACCGTTGCTTTCAACGAACATCGTGACAGCAAGAAGTCCGAACTGACGATCAAATCTGCTGACCTCACCGCATCAGGCCTGAGCATCGGTAGCGCGACCTCTCTGAGTTCCGATGAAGCCAACACCAAGCTGGACAGCCTCTCTGAAGCCCTCTCCACCTTGCGTGCCCAGTCTTCGACCTTCGGTTCGAAACTGAACACGGTGACCATTCGTGAGGAATTCACGAAAGAGAGCATCAATACCTTGCAGACCGGTGCTGACTCTCTGGTTCTCGCAGACTCCAACGAAGAAGGTGCGAACATGCTGGCGCTGCAAACCCGCCAGACCCTGTCCACAACCTCCCTGTCTCTGGCATCTCAGGCAGACCAGGCTGTGCTGCGCTTCTTGCGCGCCTAACAGCAAGAAAAAATTTGAAGAAATCGAAACGGCGGGACATTCCCGCCGTTTTTTTGTTCATTAACAATCTGTTCACCATTGTCCTTAACGGTGTTCATGCACCCACTATTAACGTTAAATTAGCCTTTCATAGCGATCATCCGACTAAGCCTTAGAAAAAGGTCAAATCAGTATTCGAGTACCCAGAAAGGTAATACAATGTCGGATATCACTCTCTCTGCTGGCGTGCGCCAGAACTTGTTGTCACTCCAGAATACTGCGGACTTGATGTCCACAACGCAGAACCGTCTGGCAACTGGTAAAAAAGTCAACTCAGCGTTGGACAATCCAACCAACTACTTTACGTCCCAGGGCTTGAGCAGCCGTGCAGCCGATTTGAGCAACCTTCTCGACGGCATTGGTAACTCGATCAAAACTCTGGAAGCAGCCGACAACGGCATCAAGGCCATCACCAAACTGGTTGAAAGTGCACAGTCCACTATTCGTCAGGCACAGTCTGCAAATAGTGACTCTGCTGGCACCCACATCCAGTCCGATGCTGGCATCAACACCGCAGGGTCTTCAGGTGCCTCCACCAAGGCCCGTGCTGAAAACCAGACCCTTACCAAGCTGGGCTTCACCACCGGTACCAGCTCGAACCTGACGATCACCTCCACATCGGAAAATGGTGTTACTCAGACCTTCGATCTGAATGCTCATTTTACTGCAACTGGCAAAAGCTATCTGGACGGTGACGGGTCTGCGTCCACCAGCACTGACGACTACACCATCAGCAATCTGGTTGACGACATCAACGCTTCCGGCGTTGCAACCGCATCGATCACCGATGACGGCCGTCTTGACCTGAAAGCCAACGGCAACTCCGAATTGGAACTGCAGCTGGTCAACACCGATACCGAAACCGCTACCACGCAGGCAGGCACCACCGGTACCTCTCTGGCAGCAGCTCTCGGCTTTGGCGCATCCACTGACAAGCTTGGTGAACTGGCTGATGGCTCCACCGGTACGGTTGGTGACGCAGGTGGTACCGACTTTGAATTCACCGCTGGTGCAACCTCAGGTGATGCAGATACCTTCACCGTTACCAACGTTGCTTCTACGTCGGATGCTGACAACTCTGAACTCGTCACCCAGTTCAACGATATTCTTGACCAGATCGACTCGCTTGCAGCTGACTCCAGCTTCAACGGCATCAACCTGATCAATGGCGAAGGCAATGACCTGACCGTATCGTTCAACGAACATCGTGACGAAAAGAAATCCGAGCTTGAAATCAAGTCTGCTGATTTGACCTCCGATGGTCTGAGCATCAGCGCTGCGACTTCTTTGAGCACGGATGAAGCAAACCTGAAACTGGATTCCCTGGCCGATGCCCTGACGTCTCTGCGCAAACAGGCTTCGACCTTCGGTTCCAACCTTTCCACCGTGCAGATCCGTAAGGATTACACCAAGGAAAGCATCAATACCCTGCAAACCGGTGCCGATGCTCTGGTTCTTGCAGATTCCAACGAAGAAGGTGCGAACATGCTGGCGCTGCAAACCCGCCAGATCCTGTCCACCACTGCTCTGTCTCTGGCTTCCCAGGCAGACCAGGCCGTTACCCGGTTCCTCCGGGCCTAATCGGCTCTTTCGTAAGGCAATCAGGAAGGCGGGGATTTCCCCGCCTTTTTTGTTTCTTCCAAGAAACGATCCCCCATTTGCACGTCTTTTGATCTTTCCAAGCGCCCCCAACTCCTCTAGGAAGAAGTGGCAAGGCTCAACACGAAGACTTGCAGAAAACAGGAGTTCCCATGCCTCTCAAGATCGAGTTGCGTCCCGGTGAAAAAATCATCATCGGCAACAGCGTTATCACCAATGGTGAAAGTCGCGCCAGATTGTTCGTGGATGGAGAAGCGCCAATCCTGAGGGAAAAGGACATCCTGACCAGCGAAACCGCCAACAGCCCCGCACGGCGCATCTATTTGTGTGTTCAGCTGATGTATCTGGGTCAAAATCTGGAGCAGCACAAAGAAACCTATTTTACTTTGGTGAACGAATTTTTACAGGCCGCTCCCAGCGCATTAACTATTATAGACGCTATAAATAGGAAAATATTAACCAATTCACTCTATCCTGCTTTGAAGGAAACGAAGGCGCTTATAAAGTACGAAGAGGAGTTGCTCCGAGATGTACAACCAATCCGCAGCGAGAGCCTACCAGGAAGCGGGTTATCACGGGGGTGAACCGCGCGAACGCGAAGCAGCCCTGCTGATCAAGGCGGCTGCCAACCTGCAGCGAACCAAATCAGACGAATCCACACGGGAAGAGCTTGATCACGCCCTGACCTTCAACCGCCATGTATGGACGTTGTTCGTTGGCGAATTGCTTGATGAAAACCACGAAATGCCCAAGGATTTGCGGCAGAATCTGGTGAATTTGGGGCTTTTCACGTTCAATCATACATTGGAAGTGATGGCGGACCCGGCAAACAAGACGGTCGATAGTCTGATCAATATCAACCGCAACATCGCTGAAGGACTGCGCGCCAACGCCTAACCGGCTGGCAGCAAGTCAAAGATCATATACCAACAAAAAAATTCCGAATGCGCCACCCGACCGGTTGGCGCATTTTTCGTTTGTGCAGAACGATCCGGGCCGCCCGTCCGGCAGCGTTCAGGAAGGCAGACATAGAAAAAGGCGGCTTGCGCCACCTCCCTCTTTCATTTGCCTGCCAAACGTTGCAACAACGCAAAAGTACGTCTAAGTAACAAAATTACATAAACTTGGTTAGCGAAAGGTTATATAGCATGGAGGTCGCTGAGTAAGAGGCTTCAATGCGTGTTTGCATCACCATGATCTTGGCAGCCACTTCCTCATCATCGATCCCCTCAATGCCATCCGAAGCCGTTTCCAACATGCTCAGGCTCGTCGTGTGCCGAGCATTGGCATCGGTCATCATTTTGGAAGCCACCCCAAGTTCGGTCTGTAGGGATTTGACCACATCCCCCTGATTGACGCTCGACAATCCAGCCGACACTGCATCAGCCAGAGCCGTGTAGCGATCCTGATCGACGCTGCTATCCTGATCATAGGTCGGCAGGGTGAAGGCGGTCATATAGGCCAGCTGACGCACAATGCTCTTCTCGTTAGCCCGCGCGCCATAGCTGACATCGAGATGGCTATCTACGCGTGCCGTGGCTGTGTCACGCGCACTGCCTGTCGCATTGTCCCCGACATACCAATTGAGTGTTGGCTTGCCAGCATTGGTGGCCGTATCAAGGGTCGTCGCCGTCTCCGGCGTTCCGACAACGCGTTTGGGCTCACCGCCATTCGAGGTATCATAGAAATCCATCGCCGCCTGAATGCGCGACGCAGCTTCCCCTTCATCCTTGACATTATTCTCGATCTGATAGGCCAGCACGCTTTCAAGGGACGCTGCCGTGTCTGCCGGTGTCGTTCCAATCGCGAACACACCTTCCTCAGGATCAGCCGCACCATCACCCGCCTTCAGCTGGATGACCTCACTGGAGCCATCCGGCAGGGTAAAGGTGAAGGACAGAACCTCGTTCGGCTCAGGCGCAGCCGAGAAAGCCACATCAATGGAAGGCGGTGAACCAGTAGGCCCGGTAACGGTCGCATTGCTCAATGTGCTGGTCACCGTGTCGAGCTTGTAGCCAAAGTCGGTTGCCTGTTCCGCCAGGCTGACCGTCCCACCGGTTGAGGATAGCGTCAGTCGCCCGCGGCCATCCGCCCCGGCATCCGCCCGCATGCGCTCATCGGTAACGGTAATCAAACCATCTTCGCCGTTAAATCCATTGATGATCTGATCATAATTGCGCGTTGGTTCGGTTTGCGACGCGGTTCCGGAAAAAACAAAGTCGCCGTCAACCTCGGTATCAAGCAGCCCCAATGCTTCCTTGACGAAAGCCGTTGTCGTCAACTGACCAGCCGACTGACCTTGGTCTGTGATGTTATATTCCGTCGAAGTCGCAGATCCACTCACCTCCGAGCCAATTTTGACGATGCGAGAAAGGGCGGTGTTCATCATCGAGATTTGCAGCTTGGCTTGCGAAATGGACGACTGATAGCCCTTATAGGTCGAGATTTCCGAGCGAAGATCGAGCGCCTTGGAGGATTGCCCACCAAGCCCGCCATAGGTCTGTGCTTTTTTGCCCGTGCTGAGTTGGACCGTCAGATCTTCCATCTGTTGGGAATTGCGGCTGAGTGCCGTCATCAGCATGGTCGAGGAATAGCTATTAAGTCCACTGATCATCTTCGTGTCTCATTTCCTAAATGTTCATCAAGGAGTCCATCATCTCCTTGACGGCGGTCATCACACGGGCATTGGCGGTATAGGCAGTTTGCAATTCCAGCAAGTGGGCAAGTTCGGTATCGATATCGACCTTCGACCCCTCTTCATAGCGCGCCATGACATTGCTCATGACGATCTTCTGTCCCTCATTGCGGGTCTGGGCAGTGGAAGATTGCTGAGCCTGATAGGCAATCACTTCGCGGGCATATTCATCCACGCTCATGGTGACCGGTGCGCCACCATCTTTCAGATTGAATTCCAGCTCAGTGTCGCTCAACGCATCATAAAGAGCGTTTGGACGCGTCTGATCGGAATCTCCAACCCCGGCACTATACTTGACCAACAATGACGGATCGGCCATCAGACCCGCGTTGACCTGAATGCGCGATGCAAAACCCGTTTGCTGGGTCATGCCATCGACACTGCCGCTATAAAGCCCAGGCCCCGCGCCCCCATCAACAAAGAACGGCAAGGCTCCCGCCTGATCCTGCAAGCCTGTCGAGGTCATGCGGGCATCCAGCGCGGTAAGATCAACCGTATTGGCAGCGCCATCGTCGAGAATACGGATGCTGCTACCCGACGGATTGCTCACTGTGAAGGAACCACCCAGGGCGGTCTGGATCTGGCTTGCCACACTCGCCATGCCACCGGAAAAATCAATCCCGACAACGCTGTCATCACTGCGCGCAGTCACATCATCACCCAGCGGCAGAGACGTCGCTGAATCCACCCGCACAAAGGTCACCACATTGGTTTTCCCCGTGCTCACATCCTGATAGGTCAGCGTGAATTCATCGCCCGACTGAAGGTTGGACAAGTCGACATCAAAGCCATCTTGCGCACCAGCGGTGACAGCAGTCCCCTCCACATCATATTTGGCAAAGGCGTCTGCCAGACCATCGGCAAGACTGTCGAGCTGGTTCTGGGTCTCAACCAAAATTTCGTCGCGCAGTTCCAGCAACGCACCGATCTTGCCGCCTTCAAAGCCGCCCGTATCGGTCAAGTCATGGCGTGTACCACCCTGCGAAACCAGACTGATTTTGCCCAAAAGGTCCTGCCCGGCACCACCATCGCGCTTGGTTTCAGCGCTGATCGTGCCATAAGCATCAAATTCAAACTGAGAGGCAGTCTGATCATAGATCGAGATGCCATTCTCCAGCGAGATATGGACAGAATTGTTCGGCGCATCATCAACCCGCAACGGCACCAGCTCCGACAATTGACTGATCAACGCGTCGCGCTGATCCATCATGCCAACCGGCTCAATATGATTGAGGGTCATTTCCTGAATGCGCCCGTCGATATCCTGAATATCCCGGAGCAACTGGTTCATGCCATCGATGGCGCTCTCGATGGCAAATTCGGAATCCTGACGCAGCGACTGCACCTTGTCTGCGGATTGATTGATTTTCTGCGCAAGGATCGCTGCATCATTGAGCACATCAAGACGGCTTGCCGCATCATCGGGCGAAGTCTGAAGCGTTTGCAGAGCGCTAGAGAAAGCATTGAGCAAGGTGTCAAGCGCATTGGGACCACCCGGCTGGCCCATGGTGGCATCCACCTGACCGAGATAGTCGGCCATGACGCTGGTATAGTTGCTGGCAGCCGTTTCGGTCCAGAGCTGTTTCTGGGCAACCTCGTCAATCGTCCGCTGAACAGTGGTGCCAATGACCGCTGTCACAGTGCCATTAACGGTCACGTCTTCACGATTGGAGACCTTGCGGGTATAACCCGGCGTATTGGCATTTGTGATGTTGGAAGCAGTGATCTCCAGCTCACGATTGGTCGTGCGCAAACCGGATGACGCTATCGAAAGTGCCTGTCCCAGACCCATAAACCAATCTCCAACTCACAAAAAGGGAAGGCCGGCCGCCGCTTCAAGAGCATGCGACCGGCTCAATCATTGATTAGCGAATGACCTGCATCACTTCGCTGAGCATGTCGCGCGCAGTCGACAACACACGGGTGTTGGCCGTGTAGGCCTGCTGAGAAACAATCATTTTCGAGAATTCATCGGCGATATCGACGTTGGACGATTCCAGCGATGAGCCACGAATGGACCCCGTGGCACCCAGAATAGCTTCACCGGAATCTTCCGTTGCGCGGAAAGCACCACCACTTTCACGGGCCAGATAGTTGTCACCGTCAAAAGATGCGAGAATAATTTCTGCCATATTACTCGATTTGCCGTTCGAATAGTTGGCCACCACATGGCCTGCCGTGTCGATGCTGATATTGGTCAGCTCACCGGCAGCAGCCCCATCCTGCGACAGGTTCATGTTGGCCACACCGGTCTGGGTGGCAAAGGCCGTGATGCCATTGCCGCCATGATCAAGCACGATATTGCCAAGCGCAATGCCATCAATCGTCAAACCGCTGATGGTCACGTTGGACGTCGGCGCAGTCATCGCACCGGTGCTGTCAAACGTGTAATTCTGACCGACATTGGTCCACTTGGTTGCGGTGCCGGTGGCAGTGGAATCCGATTTGTAATACAAGTTCCATGTATCAGGTGTGTCGGAAATCTTGCCCCAACGCAGTTGCAGGGATGCATTCTCACCATTGGCGATATACGTGGTGATGGCACCACCGGAAATCGTCTGGGACAGGAACTGGCTTTCATCCTGCGCCTGCACAACACCGGCGCCCGCCACAGTCGGATTCACGGTATAGCCAGTGCCGGGCGTTATCATGGAACCATTGACATCGGTGGTGGACGGCACGGCTGGAAGGTTGCCGGAATAATCAATGGTGGTGGTCGCTTCGGCGGCCATAAACCCCTCTTCAAAGGTCGCAGGCTGCGGCACGGAGCTGACCGGGTTGCCGGTCGCATCATCGAGCTCGATCACAGCCAGATAGTACCCGGCCTCGTTGACGAAATAGCCGTCTTCATCAAGGGTAAAGTCACCACGACGGGTATACATCGGTGTGCCATCGAAAATCGGCACCCCATCAGTCTCACCAATTTTCTCGTAAACGACGAAATAGCCATCACCACTGATCGACATGTGGGTCGAGGTATCAGACGATCCAATCGGACCGGACACGGTGTTGGTCTGACGGGAGCTTGTCATGACCGACCCGGAAGACTGTGCCGACTTGTTTGAAGTGAAGTTGCTGACGAGATCCACGAAAGCGGTATCGACTCGCTTGTAGCCAACCGTCGAGGTGTTGGCGATATTACCGGAAATATTCTGCATCGACTTGGATTGCGCAGCCATGCCCGCAACAGAGGTTGTAAGCGCCGAATAAAGACTCATGGTACTTCCCTTTGAACAGGTACAAATCAGATTGCCAATCTAAAGAGCAAGAAATGGGCCAATTCGGAAAACAGAATTTATCCTTAAATTTCAGGTAATTACAAAATTTAACCACTTGTTAAGCAGGTAATAAACGCCGCCATCAAACCCAAAGCGGCATTTTTTGCCCGCCTGCATGGACCATTGCTGCCCTATGACCGCCCGCACGGTCCGCGTGATATCGTCCCCTATCGCCCAATTTCCCATTGCGCCGCCCGATCTTGATCGCGATAGTCCGTTCCATGGGACAGGACGATATGAAGGCCTGAAACAGACAAAAACTCAGCAAGGGAACAAAGCATGCGATTTGAAGGCACGTCCAATTATGTCGCGACCGAGGATCTGCGCATTGCGGTCAATGCCGCGATCACCCTGGAGCGCCCACTTCTGGTGAAAGGGGAACCTGGCACAGGCAAGACCGTGCTGGCCCGCGAAATCGCCACAGCGCTCGACGCTCCGATGATCGAATGGAACATCAAGTCGACCACCAAGGCGCAGCAGGGTTTGTATGAATATGACGCTGTCTCCCGTCTGCGGGACAGTCAGCTGGGCGATAAACGCGTCAAGGACATTGCCAATTATATCCGCCGCGGTAAGGTCTGGGAGGCCTTTGTCTCCGACAAACGCCCCGTGCTGCTGATCGACGAAATCGACAAGGCCGATATCGAGTTTCCCAACGATCTGTTGCAGGAACTCGACCGAATGGAATTCCATGTCTATGAGACCGGCGAACTGGTCAAGGCCAAACAGCGGCCGATCATTCTGATCACCTCGAACAATGAAAAGGAACTGCCCGACGCCTTCCTGCGCCGTTGCTTCTTCCATTATATCAAGTTCCCCGATGAGGAAACGATGCGCGAGATTGTCGAGGTCCATTATCCGGGAATCAAAGGCCGCCTGCTCAATCAGGCACTCTCCACCTTCTTCTCCGTGCGTGATGTGCCGGGGCTGAAGAAAAAGCCCTCCACCTCGGAATTGCTCGATTGGATCAAGCTGTTGCTCAATGAGGATATCGATCTGGAAACCCTGCGCGAGGCAGACGCGACCAAAGTCATCCCACCCCTGCATGGGGCCTTGCTCAAGAATGAGCAGGATGTCCACCTTTTCCAGCGCCTCGCCCTCATGGCGCGCGGCCAGCGATAAGACATCCAGTGTGAGTGCCAGCGAGCGCGGACCTCATCCGCGCTTCTCTTCCCACAGATCCTGCAATTGCAGCCCCCAATAGGCCAATTGCGTGGCAATCCGACCAATCGGCCCACCACCCCACTGGGCGGTGAAAGGCTCAAACAGCCTGTAGCGATCCGACTTGCCGGTAATGCCCTCTGCGGCCACAACCCCAATGGTCGCGGTGGCATTCAGTCCATGCCCGCCCGTCCCGGTCGCGGCCCATAAACCGGGCTCCATTTCCTTCAGGATCGGCATTTTATGAACGCAATAGCCCATCAATCCAGACCACGCATGGTCGATTTTGAAATCCCCCAATTGCGGATAGATCGCCAGAATGTCTTTTTTCAGCATGTCGGCTAGGGCCTTCGGCTCCGAGCGGCGTGTTGTGATGCGTCCCCCCCACAAAAGCCGCGCCCCATCCTCAACCAGCCGATAATAATCACCCGCCCGGCGCGTGTCGCCAATGCAGCCCTCATAACGGATCGCCTCGGCCAGTTGCTCTGGCATCTTTTCCGACGTGATCACATAGGTCGCCACCGGCAGAACCGCCCGCTCAAGCCTGGGATATAGATCATGCATATAGGCGCTGCCACATAACAGCACCGCACCGGCCCTCACCTTTGCCCCATTCTCGCATGAGACCATCCAGCCCCCAGCCGAGCGCTCCAAAGCCCGCGCAGGGTTAGCCTCCTGGATCCGGCCGCCCAGAGCGACAATGTCAGCCGCCAGAGCCAAGGCATAATTCAACGGTTGAATATGAAAGGCAGTGGGGTCATTCAGCCCCTGAAAATAGCTTTCAGTCACCAGACTGTCGCGCACCTGCTCGGTGGTCCAGACGCCAAAATTTGCGCCATATTGTTCCTTCATATGATCCGCAGAGCGGCGCAACTGGTCTTCATTGTCATACCGCAACACCCGCAGCCAGCCCTTTTTCGGCTTAACTCCGGGGGGCTGCAAAGCCTCGATTGTGTTGCGCACATAGTCGGTGCCCATCACCGAGAGATCAAACAGAGCCTTGGCATGCTCCGGACCCAGCTTGTTCTCAAGCACCTCAATCCCCTCGGCATAGCCATTGGAGACAAAGCCCCCATTGCGGCCCGAAGCCCCCCAGCCGATCCGTTGCCCTTCCACCAGAAGGACAGATTTGCCAGCCTTGGCCAGCTCCCGCGCGGCTGTCAGTCCCGCCAGACCACCACCAATGACACACACATCTGCCGCTTGTTCGCCTTCCATCGGCGCATAAAAGGCCGCATCGATTTTGGTGTCGCGATAATAGCTGTCGATATAGTGGTGCTCTGTCATGAAAATGTAGCCTGTTGCGATAGAATGGCCGCATCCGGAGCAGCCCCGATACTGTTATGGACAGGCTCGCACGAACGGGAACCTTGGCAGGGAATGGCAGAACGATAAAGCCGACATTCCCTTGAAGCCAGCGCCGATTGTGCCAACAAAGGCGGTTTGCACAAGTCTGTCGGAATCTGCGACAAGGCCGCCAAAAGACCAAACAAGCCATGCCCCTACTTGCTGCCAGACAGGACCAAAGGAACCAACAAATGATCCGCCTCTATTTGCTTCGCCATGCAAAATCCTCCTGGTCCGATCCCTCGCTGCATGACTTTGACCGGCCACTGAACAAAAGAGGCCGCAAGGATGCGCTCAAAATTGGCCGTGCCATAGAGGCGCGCGGCTATCAACCAGACCGGATCCTATGCTCCACCGCCAAGCGAACCAAGGAAACACTGGCGGGCATCCTTCCCGGCCTTACAGGCAATATCAGCCTCAGCCTGCTTGATGCCCTATATGAAGGCAATATACCGGATTATCTGGTGCTACTGCGCCGACATGTCAGAGAGAGCCGCAATCTGATGCTGGTCGGTCACAATAGCGGCCTGCAGGATGTCGCGGTTCGACTGGCGGGACAAGGCGATGCGACCCTCATCACCAATATGCAAGAGAAATATCCAACCGGCGCTCTCGCCGTACTGGATTTTGACACCGACACTTGGGACGCGGTGACGCCCGGCAGCGGCCATTTGGTCGATTTCATCAAGCCCCGCGACCTCGAAAACGGCGATGAAGAGCATCTGGTCGAAAACCCCGCGCCGACCTTCTTTCGCCGCTAAGAGACCCACAGGTCCCGTTTTCTAGCCATTCTGGTGGTGATGCCTATTTGCATTTGCGCCTCTGTGTGCCTACATGCTTGTCAGACAAGACGCCGCTCAAGATCAGGCAGGGCATATGAAATTCTTTGATGAAATGCGCATCGCCGCATCCAACCTCACCGACTTTGCCAGCGACATGGCCGAACCGTCCGTCCGCCTCGGTGTGACCGGTCTGGCACGCGCAGGCAAGACCATTTTCATTTCCTCTGCTCTGCACAACATCATTCACGGGGGGCGCCTGCCCCGCTTTGAAGCCCATGCCACAGGCCGCATTGCATCGGCGGAAATTGCCCCCCAACCAGACAAGCTGGTGCCGCGCTTTCGCTATGAGGACCATATTGCCGACCTGACCGACAGACGTATCTGGCCGGTTTCCACATCGCGGACCAGTCAGGTTCGCCTGTCCCTGCGTTACCAATCGAAAGAAACACTCAAACGCACCTTTCGCTCCGACCGGCTGGCCATCGACATTGTCGACTATCCCGGTGAATGGCTGCTCGATCTGACTCTGATGGAGCTCAGCTATCGCGAATGGTCGAGCCGCTCCTTCGAGCAGGCATCAAAACCCCTTTATAGCCCCCATGCGCGCGACTGGTTTGCCCATTGCGACGGGATCGCGACCAATCTCGCCAATCCTGAACAGGGCGACGAGCCTTATCTGGAAACCCTGGCCCGCAACACAGCCAAACAATTCACCGACTATCTGACCGCGGCCAAACAGGCCCGCGGGGCCTATGCCCTGCTGACTCCGGGGCGTTTTCTGATGCCCGGCGAATATCAGGACAGCCCGGCCCTGTCCTTCGCCCCCCTGCCCGATGCCCTTTACAGCAAGGACAAGCGCAGCCTGTGGGCGATGATGGAGCGGCGCTTTGAAGAATATAAAAGCGCCATCGTCGTGCCTTTCTATCGCGACCACTTTGCCCGGCTCGACCGCCAAATCGTGCTGATTGACTTGCTAGCGGCCTTGAATGAAGGGCCCGAGACCTTGGCGGAGCTCGAGGAAACCATCACCGAGATCCTGCGCGCCTTTCGCCCCGGCTCTCGCTTCTGGCTGCGCAATCTGGTCTCGCGCCGGATCGACAAGATCCTGTTTGCCGCCACCAAGGCCGACCATCTCCACCACACCTCCCATGACCGGCTCGAGCGCATTCTGGCGCGGCTGGTCGAGCGGGCCACCGAACGGGTGCAATCCTCCGGCGGCAGCTGCCAGACCATGGCCATTGCCGCCGTCCGCGCCACCCGCGAAGCCACCCTGACAGTGGAAGGCGATGAACTGCCTTCCCTTGTCGGCATTCCGCTGGAAGGCGAAACACTGGGCGAGGATGATTTTGACGGAGAGACCGAGTTCGCCCTTTTCCCCGGCGATTTGCCTGCCAATCCTGATCTGTTTTTCCGCCCGCCCGGTCATACATCCACTCACGCAGCACCATGGGGACCAGACCCTGACAAAGCCGCGCAATCGGTGCCAGATCTGGATGAGGACGAATTGTTCCACGATCCCCTCTGTTTCGTTCGCTTTCGCCCCCCTCATCTTGAGGTTGACGCCGAAGGACTGCCCCGCTCACTGCCCCATATCCGCCTTGACCGCGCCCTTGAATTCCTGCTCGGAGACATTTTGAAATGACCAAAGACAATTCTTCAAATGGGTCTTCGAACCAACCGCCGAAAGGGCCATCGACAGGCCCTTCGCACCGCAGCGCCAAATCGGGCAGCCGCGCGCCGCGTGCCGTCAAACTCGATCGTGGTGCCTATGGTGATGACATAGCCCGCCCAACGCCGGACACCGGCGCGACCCTATCCCTCACACCAGATCATATTCCCGACAGCGAAGATTATTTCGACCGGTTTGAAACCCTCGAAGAACCAAGCTTCAAGCCTGCCCACAAGAAAGGCTGGTCGCTCAGCACCTTCTTCTGGAGCGCCATGTCCGGCGTGATCATGATGGCCCTTGGCCTCTGGCTTGATAATTTGGTGCGCGAATTGTTTGCCCGCTGGGACTATCTGGGCTGGGCTGGCCTCGCCTTGGTCGCCATTGCGACCCTGTCGCTGTTCTTTTTCCTTTTGCGCGAATATCTCGCTATGCGGCGGCTATCCCATTTGGGGGATCTGCGTGCACAGGTCGTCGAGCTGCATGTCAATGGTGACCGCAAAAACACCATGAGCGTTGCCAACGATATGTTGGGGCTTTATGCCAAGCAGCCTTCGCTCTTCAAGGCTAGGCAGGCCCTGAAACAGGATTTGCCGCATCTTTTTGACGCCGAGGACATTCTCGCCCAGACCGAGAACCACCTGATGCCACCGCTTGATCAGGCCGCTACCCATCGGGTACATCAGGCCGCCCGCCGCGTGGCACTTGTCACCGCCCTCAGCCCAAGGCCGATCTTTGATATCCTTGTGGTGCTGATCGAGACTGTAAGGATGGTCCGCGCCATTGCCCAAGTCTATGGCAACCGCCCCGGCTTCATCGCCATGCTCCGTCTATCCGGCCATATTGCAGGCCATCTGGCGGTTACAGGCGGCATGGCGGCAGGCGAAACCCTGATCCAGCAGATTGTCGGCCACGGCTTGGCTGCCCGCTTGTCGGCCAAACTTGGGGAGGGCCTTCTCAATGGTATCCTCACCGCCCGCATCGGATTGGCGAGCATTGATCTGTGCCGCCCAATGCCTTTTGTCACCCAGCCCCAGCCAAAACTGGGTGCGGTGATCAAGACCCTGCGTGCCCAGTCCGAAGAGCTGGAAGGGGACCCCAAAAAAGCCAAAGCACAAGCCGACGCCAACGCCTGAAACTGAAGTCGGGGCCGATGTCTTAGTCTATGTCTTGGCCTCTTTCTGGGTCGGGGTCTGAAACGCCGCCAGAGTGAGAGCCACAACTCGGCTGTCTCAATCCATAGACGACTTGACCCCGCCCGCTCACTGGGCCTAACTCAAGGATCAGGCAGAAAGCCGCTTTCCATCGGATGGCAGAGAAGAGGCACCATGTTCATTCATTTTTTCGCAGAGCTGCGTGCGGCCAAGGTTCCCGTCTCCTTGCGCGAATATCTGATGCTGATGGAGGCCATGGAAGCTGATCTTGCCGAAAGCCGGGTCGAGGATTTCTACTATCTTTCCCGCGCGTCACTGGTGAAGGACGAAACCAATCTCGACAAGTTCGATCAGGTCTTCAGCGCCACCTTCAAGGGACTGGAAAGCCTGTCCGACGCCGTCGAGCAGGCAGACATCCCTGAAGAATGGCTCAAAAAGCTGGCTGAAAAATTCCTCACCGACGAGGAAAAGGCAGAGATCGAAGCCCTCGGCGGCTTTGATAAACTGATGGAAACCCTGCAACAGCGGCTTGCCGAACAAAAGGATCGCCATCAAGGCGGTAACAAATGGATCGGCACCGCTGGCACCTCCCCCTTCGGCGCCTATGGCTACAATCCCGAAGGCGTCCGCATTGGCCAACATGAAAGCCGTCATCGCCGCGCGGTCAAGGTCTGGGACAAGCGCGAATTCAAGGATCTGGACGGCAGCGTCGAGCTTGGGACCCGCAATCTCAAGGTGGCCTTGCGCCGCCTGCGCCAGTTTGCCCGAACCGGCAGCGCCGACGAATTGGACCTGCATGGCACGATCCGCAACACCGCCCATAAAGGCTATCTCGACATCAAGATGCGACCCGAGCGCCACAATGCGGTGAAGGTTCTGCTGTTTTTCGATGTCGGCGGCTCCATGGACAATCACGTCAAGATCTGCGAAGAGCTATTCTCTGCCGCCCATACCGAATTCAAGCATCTGGAATATTTCTACTTCCACAATTGTCTCTACGAATATGTCTGGAAAGACAATAGCCGCCGCCACAGTGAAAAGATCCCCACATGGGACGTGCTGCATAAATTCGGCGCGGACTACAAGATCATTTTCGTCGGCGATGCCGCCATGTCCCCTTATGAAGTCTCCCACCCCGGCGGTTCGGTGGAGCATTGGAACAAAGAAGCAGGTCATGTCTGGCTGACGCGCATAAAAGATATCTATGACAAGGTGGTCTGGCTGAACCCGACACCCGAGCGCCATTGGGACTATACCTATTCCATCGGCATGATTAAGGAGCTGATGGCGGAGCGGATGTTCCCCCTTACGCTCGAAGGCATTGATGACGCCATGCGAGCATTGATGCGATAACAAGCGTCCCCATAGATATGCGCTTTCATATATCGGCGCAATGAGCGGTCAAACCACGAAAGGGAAGGTAGCAAAGGCCTATGACCATCGTCGGACTATCAACGAGCTACTCAATCAAAGAATGGGAGCAAAGCACCGATCTGCCCCCCTGGACCGCCTCCAACGTGTCCCTTACCTTTACTATGCCAGCAGAATTGCATGCGCCATCAAAGCACGAACAGACCTTGCAAATGGTCAAGCTGATCAGCCTTGATGACCTTCACCGCAATGCCCCCCGTTCAAATGAGCGACATTCCTATAAACTGGGGTCTGATGATTACACCTCATTAAGAGAAAAAACCAAAGGAATAGGCGGCTTCCTGCTTAGATTACCCTGATTGGCTTAGCTCCCATTCATCAATGCTTCCCATCACCTCCACAAATCATTGTCATTTGACCAATCAGTCACTCACCTGATAGCTTCAGGCCTCTTGTGAATTGAGATGAAGGCCTCGACCATGAATGTGAGCAATCCGACCAACAGCAAATGGCGCACGCCCTTTGTCATGCTGATGCTGATGAGCGCAGCAATGCAGCTTTCCTTTGCCAGCTGGTGGACCCTGCTCAACAATTTCGCAGTCAACGAGGTTGGCTTTACCGGCCGCGAAATAGGCATTCAGCAATCGATCCGCGAAATTCCGGGCTTTCTGGCCTTCACCGCCATTTTCCTTTTGTTGCTGGTGCGAGAGCAGACCTTTGCCCTGCTGGCCCTGCTAACCCTCGGCGTCGGGGTGGCCATCACCGGCTTCCTGCCATCGGTCTGGGGGCTTTACTTCACCACCATCATCATGTCGATCGGCTTCCATTATTACGAAACCGCCAACCAGTCGCTGGCTTTGCAATGGCTGCCAAAGGACAAGGC